>DATKUF010000083.1:0-2379 GCA_035530755.1 Spirochaetia bacterium
ATGGGCTCCGCGGTGATCCGGTCAGAGACAAAGACGAGCTGATCGACATCATCGGGCGTCTCGCAGATTTCACGGAAGGCCGCGATCACATCGTCCTTATCGGAACTGTAATATCCGGTGAAATCGATGTCCCGTGTGGGACGATAGGCGGTCCCCCAGATCGCGAAGAGGGTGGCACCTTTCAGCACGAAGTGTTCCCGATGAGGCGACCGTCCGAGCCGGTACAGGAATCGTTCCACTGCATAGCGCTGCAAGCCAAGCGTTACGTCTTCTCCCCTCGCGCGAAGCTCGTTGCGTAGCCGTTGTCTGATCGATTCAGCGCGACGTTCGGATGGTCTTCCGCTCATACCGACAGTGCCTCCAGGTACGGTGCCATGACGGTGCTCACGCGGCACACTTCGGCCGCCCGATCAATCTCACTCACCGAGGCTTTACGCGACCTTACGGCATCCCGCAGCGCCTCCATGGCGACGTCGAGACCGATCTTGTTGCGATATCGGAAGCAGTCGACGATTGTCCGCGCCGGCGATGTTATCGACACGCTCACGCCCTGAATCTGTCGTGACACGACGCCGTAGCTCAGCATCTGGCCCGAGAACCGAACGATGCTGACAGCCGTGGGTAATCGACTCGGCTTGCGGGCTTTCCGATCAATCGCGAGCCAGACGCGGCGTGGCGATTGGGTACCGATCTCGTGGACTCGCAGGGCGGAGAGCAAGCAAATGATGGCATGCGGCACGGCGGACGCTACCATGGCGATCGTCTCGAGCTCGCTCACCTCCGCGTTCGCCACTCGATACAGCCCCACATCGACCCGCTCGACACGTCCCTCCGCCACCATGCGCTGGATTTGGTAGTGGGAGATTCCGAGCGGTCGAACGTCACGTGGGCGGAAGAACGCACCGATTCCTGCCTGTTCGAGCTCCGACAATGCTTCATCCGCGTCCATATAATGATTTTACATATGTCGGCACATACATGCAAGTGCCGACATATGGTATTGATAAACGTCGGCACATACGTCTACCTGCCGACGTTCGCTGGATCAGTCCGGCTACCCGTTACCTCCGCCAACATCCGCACGATGTCGCCCTCGATCACCCGGATATCGCCCTCGATCTCCTCGAGCGGACGGGGTGGCGTGTAACGGTAGAAGTAACGGTTGAAGTTGATCTCATAACCGACGATTCCGACCCGTCCGTCCTTCTGGTCTCTTTTGGTTGTATCGATCCAAGCGTCCGGAACGTGAGGCTTGACCTCGCGGTCGAAAAAAGCATGGACGCTCGCAGGAATGCCATCCGCGTCCGCCGGATCGTCACCGGCCGGCAGAGGCACGCTCTCGGTGTCACGGAGCTCGGGGTCCGGTTCGGGTCGACCGTCCTTGTCGAGGCAAATGGAGGCAGTCTCGTCCCGTTCGGACAGCGCGGAGAGTATGGCCTTTTTCACGGGTCCCGAAAGGCGTACGCCTGCTTTTTTCGTCGGAGACTCAAGGAGCCGACCAAACTCTTCCCTATCCTTGATGAGCGTGTCGGGGAGCGACAAGAGCACCCGGCGAATCGCCTCCTGCAAAGCGCGTCCTTCGGCTTGTTCCTTCTGTCCCGCAGCACCCTTTTTTTTCGACTCTCCGAGTGCCTGAAAACCCTTCTCGTTCTCGAGGCGAGCGGTGCGCTCCTCGCACGCCTGGAAGTTGAGCCGCAGCGGTCGCTCTACGGTAATCTTACGGTAACCGAAGTGGGTCGAGGGAAACACCTTGCTCACAACGGCTTCTTCCGACTTCCCGTCCCTGACCACCGACCTTCTCTCGCCGTCACTGAATGAAGCGAGCAGTGCCAAGATATCCTCGGCCCGCTTGGGAGGTATCTCGCGCCGCTTGTCGCCGAGACTCTTGCGCATTGGAGTCCAGAACGTCGTTGCATCGATCAGCTGAACCTTTCCCTTGCGACCGTTTGCCTTGCGATTTGTGAGCACCCACACGTACGTTGCGATTCCCGTATTGTAGAAGAGCTGCTCCGGCAACGCAATCAGTGCCTCAAGCAAATCATGTTCGAAGATGTACCGGCGGATCTCGCTCTCCCCGCTCCCGGCATCGCCGGTAAAAAGGGGAGACCCGTTCATGATGATCGCGATGCGGGCGCCCCCCTCGTTCTGCTCCTTTGTGTGCGCAATCATGTGGAGTAGGAACAGCAGCTGACCGTCGCTTATCCTGGGAAGCCCGGGCTCGAATCGACCTGACGCGCCCCGTTCGAACTCCGCACGAACGTGCTCTTCGTCTCGTTTCCAATCCTTGCCGTACGGAGGATTTGCAATGAGGTAGTCGAATTTGCGATTTTCATGCCGATCGTTTGCCAATGCGCTGCCATACTCGATGTGATCGGCGTC
>DATKUF010000084.1:0-18677 GCA_035530755.1 Spirochaetia bacterium
ATGTTGTTTTCCGACAACGTGAGTCTGGAGGATGAGATTATCCTCAAGGAGCTCGGCCGCTCGAAGGGGCTGCTCGTGATGGGGCCGGACTGCGGCACGGCAATTATCAACGGCGCACCTCTGTGCTTTGCCAACGTCGTGAAACGGGGATCGGTCGCGGTTGTCGCCGCCTCGGGGACCGGTCTGCAGGAGGTGACCTGCCTGGTGGACCGCTACGGCGCCGGCATCAGCCAGGCAATCGGCACGGGCGGCCGCGACCTGAAGAACGAACGGGTCGGCGGCATTACGATGCTGATGAGTATTGCGGCTCTGGCCAAAGATCCGAACACCTCAGTCCTCGCAGTCATTTCAAAACCGCCCGCACCCGCGGTCGCAGCCAGGATATTGCACGCGCTCGGCGAGTCGGGGAAACCCGCGGTGGTCCATTTCATCGGTCTCGATTCGATTGACGCGGGAAAGCTCCCGCCCAACGTGCAATTTGCCGGGAGCCTCGAAGACACCGCAGCGCGGGCGGTCGCAATTCTCAACGGGAAAGCGCTCGACCCGTCGGTGCGCGGAGGCGAGGAGCAGACGCTGGATGAAATTGCGACACGGGAAGCAAGCCGGCTGTCAGGCTCCCAGAAGAATCTACGCGGGTACTACACCGGCGGCACGGTTGCAGATGAAGCGCTCATTGTGCTTCACCGGCTGACCGGAAGCGTCTATTCGAACAATCAGACCGACCCCGCGTTCGTCCTGAAGGACCCGAAAGTGTCCGTTGGACACACAATAGTCGATCTGGGGGATGATGCGTTTACCGTCGGGCGACCCCATCCGATGATCGATCCGAGCACCCGAACAGAGCGTATCCTTGCGGAGACCGGGGACGCATCGATTGCCGTGGTCCTTGTCGACGTGGTACTCGGGTACGGTTCGCACGAGGATCCCGCCGGCGCTTTGATTCCCGCACTTGCAAAAATCCGCCTCGCAGCCGAAGCCCGGGGAGGTTATCTGCCGGTGATAGCCTCGGTTATCGGTACCCCCGGCGACTTTCAAGGCTTCAGGGAACAGGTGGCAAAGCTCGAGGCCGCCGGATGCGTGGTTATGCCATCGAACTACCGCGCCGCGCTGCTTGCGGCGAAGATCCTCGAGAAGGCGGCAACGAAATGAACAAGACTTCAGACAATACCCCTTTTGTGGATCCGGTTCTCGACCTGTTCAACGGCGAGCTCAAGGCGGTAAACCTCGGACTCGAATCGTTTTCGGCTAATCTGCGCGCGAAGGGCGTTCAAGCCGTACAGGTGCGGTGGAAGCCGCCGGCCGGCGGGGACAAGCGAATGATCGCGGCGCTCGACCGACTTGCCGCCGGAACCACAGTTGACGTCGAAGCGGCAAATCAGGAAGCGGCGCAGCGCATACTGAAAGGAAAGCCGACTCTTGTCGATGTTGGCGTTGCCGCAGAAGTGATACCCGGCATGACAAAGACGACGATCCTGCACGCGGGGCCTCCGGTCACGTGGGAGCGGATGTGCGGACCGGTCCGTGGAGCGGTGATCGGCGGTCTGATCTACGAAGGACTCGCGAAGAATCGTGCGGAAGCCGAAAGGCTGGTCGCGTCCGGAGAAATCCACTTCGACCCCTGTCACCACCATGCGACAGTCGGCCCGATGGCAGGAATTGTCACCGCGAGCATGCCCGTCTGGGTCATGGAAAATTCCGCCTTCGGGAATCGGGCATTCGCTACGTTCAACGAAGGGCTCGGCAAGGTATTGCGTTACGGCGCCTTCTCGGACGAGGTAATTGCCCGGCTGAAATGGATCGAGACTGACCTCGCTCCGATCATGAAGAGAGCGCTCGCGCTCCACGGTCCGCTGGACATGAAGAACATCATTGCTCAGATTCTGCAAATGGGCGATGAAGGTCACAATCGCAACCGCGCCGGGACTTCGCTCATTATCCGGGAGTTCGCACCCTATCTCGTGCAGCTCGGCGAAAGTTCCGATCGGATCGTGAAGGTTCTGAATTTTCTCAACAGCAACGATCATTTCTTTCTCAACCTGTCGATGCCTGCGTGTAAGTGCACGGTCGACGCAGCACGCAATATCGAAGGCAGCTCGATCATCATAGCAATGGCGCGCAACGGTACCGATTTTGGTATTCAGCTCTCCGGGTTGGGCGACCGATGGTTCACGGGACCGGCGTCGATGGTCGACGGGCTCTACCTGCCCGGCTACGGTCCGGATGACGCCGCACCCGACCTCGGCGACTCGGTCATCACCGAAACCGCCGGCATAGGCGGTTTCGCAATGGCCGCGGCGCCCGCCATAGTGCAGTTTGTGGGCGGCTCTCCGGAAGACGCGCTCGCGGTAACGCGCCGCATGTACGAGATTACGGTGACCGAAAACGATGTCTACCGGATTCCCGCGCTCGATTTCCGGGGGACCCCGACCGGCATCGACGTTCGCAAGGTCGTCGAAACCGGCATACTTCCGGCGATCAACACCGGTATCGCGCACAAAGAGGCGGGTGTCGGCCAGGTTGGCGCCGGTCTCGTGAAACCGCCGGAGAAGTGTTTCAAAGATGCTCTTTCCGCCTTCGCGGAGAAGTATGCCCGGGCCGGCGCCTGATGCCGGTCATCAAATAGAACCCCCAAAGTTTTCGAAAACGACTGAAGGAGCTACGTATGAAGATCATCGATTTTACGATTCCACTCGGAATTGGCACCCCGCCGTGGCCGACCTACATTCCCCTGCAGGTGCAGTATTTCAAGCGCCTTGCGCCCAACGGCGCAAATGGACAGGTAGTCACGCACTCGAACCATGTCGGAACTCATCTTGACGGGGAGATTCATTTCTACACCCCCGGCAAGGACATCGCCAGTCTCGATATGGATTTCCTCGTCCACGATGGCGCGATAGTGGACCTCTCCGACGTTTGCGCCGACTACGATATCTACACGTCGAAGATGGTGGAGGACCGCGTCGAGGTCAAAGAGGGTGACATCCTCATTATCCACACCGGTTTCCATCACTACGGGTGGGATCAGCCGACGGCAGACGAGGTCCGCTACATGATCAAGCATCCCGGTCCGGATCGGGAGTTCGCGGAATGGGCAAAGAAGAAGAAGCTGCGCTGGATCGGTGTTGACTGCGGCTCCGCGGACCATCCGATGAATACCAAGATAAGGGACTGGATGCCGGTTCAGGCAAAAGAGTGCGACGAACATTTTAAATCGAAATATAACAAATCACTCGAGGAGCTGTTCGCTCCCGACAAGTATCAGCTGATGCATATCGAAATGTTCAACAAGGGGCTCATCCACGCCGAATGCGTCGGAGGCGACATCGATCTTCTGCTCAATCAACGTGCGACGATCGGCTGTTTCCCCTGGCGGTTCGTGGACGGCGAATCGAGCATTTCGCGCATTGTTGCCATGGTTGACGACGATCGATACGAAAAACTCATGGAGAAGAAGAAGAAATCCAAGCTGACGAAGTTCGGCGACGTCGCAGGCGCGCAGAACGCCTGGCTTCATGAAGAGGCCCGGAAGGTCAAATAACGGCGAGTCTGATCGATTCGCAACCGGTGCTTTATGCACACGGTATCACGCGACAGGAGAAAGAAATGGCTATCGATGAACTTGAAAAGAAACTCAGACCACCGGAGGCGCAGCTTGCGCCCTATCCCTCAAAGGTGATCACCCTCGCATCGGGAGAGACGATGGTCGTGCGCGAATGCCGGCGGGAGGATACACCGGCGCTGCTCGGCACGGTCTATCCGCTGATCGGTGTGGCGAAGGACTACTACGATGTAGTTGCCACGCGCATGTACAACGAGATTCTCTCCTGGTTCCGGTACCGCATCGCGAACATGTTCGCGCTCGTCGGCACCGTAAACGGCGAGATCGCCGGCATCGTCACCAGCCGCCACGTCGACAGCAAGGTGGGCATGAGCCTCCACACGCTTGCGATCAAGCGCGGATTGCGAGTCGGTGCGCAACTTTTCGCCGCCAAGATGGAGCATCATCTCGAGTACCTGAAAGAAGACGAGGTGTGGGTCGTTGCCGAAAGCCCTATCGGGTTCAAGCGCTGGATGATCGAGTATGAGCTGGAAGACCGCTCGGCCCTGTATCCGGCAGTCCGGCACGAGCTCGGCGGAGTGCCCACCTTCGTGCTTACCCGAAAGCTCTGGGATGCGGTAAAGGCGGCGAAATGCACCGGTTCGCGACCCGTTCCTGCGGAACTCCTGAAGACGGCTGACAAGCTCATCATGCCGAACGAATATGTCCAGCTCCCCGGGTGGAAGAGGAACAGCTGATGGGCGTACGTGTAGGTATCGTCGGCGCCGGCCACTGCCGATTCGGCAACTCGAGTGAATACGATGTCGTCGACGTCATCGGCTACTCGGTAAACGCCGCATTCAGAGACGCCGGTGGGATTCACCTGCGCAAAGAGGTCGACCAGGTTTTCGTGGGAAACATGGCGAGTGGTCTGTTCAACCGTGAGACCGCGGTAGCCTCCGCTCTTGTCAGCCGGATGGACATGGAGCCCTGCCCGGCCGAGCTCGTGGAGAACGGGCCGGCCTCGGGCGCGAGCGCAGTCAAGATGGGCTACATGTGCGTGGCTTCGGGACTGGCCGACGTGGTGCTCGTCGCGGCAGGCGAGGTTATGCGTTCGGTCACCGGATGGGAGTCGACCGATATCGTCGCCACCATGGCGCACAAAGAGGCCGAATACAATATGGGTCTGACCCTGCCCGGATTTGCCGGAATGGTCACGCGGCTCTACATGGAAAAGTACGGAATGACCGAACGGGACCTTGCCCTGGTGGCCGTCAAGGATCATGCCAACGGCGCGAAGAACACCTACGCTCATGTGCAGATTCCTGTGACAATCGACGCCATCGCCGACGGTCCCAATGCGAGCGTGGTGAACAACTATGTCGCGGAGCCGCTGCGAATGTATTCCACCTGCCCGGTCAGCGACGGGTCGGCGGCGATAATCCTCGTCAACATGGATTCCCCGAAGGCGAAACTGTTCAAACGAAAACCGGTCCGAATCGCCGGCATCGGCTCGGCCACCGATACGCACTGCGTCCACAATCGCAAGGACCCGCTGGTGCTGGACGCGGTGAGGCTGTCGGCCGAGAAGGCCTACAAGATGGCCGGAATCGGACCAAAGGACATCTCCTTCGCGGAGCTCCACGATGCCTTCGTTATATTCGAACTCATGAACAGCGAAGAGGTCGGGTTCTTCGAAAGGGGCAAATCGTTCCTGGCCGTCCGCAATCACGAAACCGACATAGACGGGCGCCTGCCGATCAACCCTTCCGGCGGGCTCAAGGCGAAGGGGCATCCTGTCGGCGCCACCGGTGTTTCCCAGGTATTCGAACTGGTACGGCAGCTCCGCGGTGAGGCCGAGGAGGGGCGTCAGGTGAAGGATCCGAAGTACGGCATGGCCGTCAATTTCGGCGGTTTCGGGAACAATGTCATAACTACGATCCTGGCCAGGGATTAGGGGGCAGAAGATGATCGATTTCAGCGCATACGGCGAGCAGACGCCCCACATCAAAGGAATCCGCTGCGGAAAGTGCGGCGCAGTCTACTATCCTGCACCGATGGTTTGCGGGAAATGCGACGCGCTTCGCGATCCTACGACAAATAAAGGGTGGGAGGAGTTCGATCTTGACGGAGCCTGTACGCTTCTCACCTGGACCCGAGTCTGGAATCTTCCCGAAGGTTTCAACAAGAAATACCTCCTGTTCGGGATGGTCGAGTTCGAAAACGGGCTGCGTGCTTCAGGCCGCATCGAAATGGAAGGGGATCCGAAGAGCGGCATGAAGCTCACTGCCCGCGCGATAGAGGCCGATGAAAGGCCCGGCAAACCGGTAAAGGTGCTGGTGTTCTCCTGAACACCGCGAGCACTACGTAGAGCGCGGAGCCCTCACATGGCCAAAAGCAACCTGAGTCAGCCGATATACGAAAAGCTTTCAGAACGCATTCTTCACTGGTACTACCTGCCCGGGCACCGTCTCACCGAAGACGCCCTTTGTGACGAGTACAACGTGAGCCGCAGTCCCATCCGCGAAGCGTTGAATACTCTGGTTGAAAATGGACTCATCGAAAAGAAGCCCGGCGTCGGTTATAGCGTCAGGTTGCTCGATTTCGACGAGATAAACGAGCTCTACGACGTCCGGATCGCGCTGGAGAGTTATGCGATCCAGTTGATCTGCCGGAACGGCATGGATGAAATGCGACTGCAGGAGCTGCGCTCATATTGGGTCGACATCGGCTCGCGACTGCCCGATGCTGCGAAAACTGTCGCCGCCGCCGATGAAGAATTTCACGAACTCCTTGCCAGGATGACCGGGAACAGGACGCTGCTTGCGATGCTGAAAAGCATCGACCAGCGCATACACTTCGTTCGGCTGGCCGACATAACGAACGAGGAGCGTGTCCGCGCCACCTGCACCGACCATGTCGCGCTTCTTGATGCGATCTCGGGTAGGGACGAAGTGCGGGCGGGCCAGGTGCTCCGCAAGAACATTGATGACGGCAGACTATCGGTCGAGCACGCGATCAAGGAGGCGTTGGCCAATGCCTACCGTACTCGCGAGTAGGCGCCTGGTTCGGGCTAAGTCGATCGGCGCCGCGGCATCCTTCGCGCTCATTGCTCGTGGGGTGACACGATCGTTTCGAGTTCACAGCGTATTTGACTCGACGCTGAATCTCGATCTGAAAGGGGCGGACATTCTCATCGCGCTGACCGGACCCCGGGGATCGGCTTATCCTCACGCAATTTCTCTCGAGCGCGACGCGAACTTCCGTGAATGGCGGATTTGCCCGGGTGACGGCGGAGTGATTTCGGATTGGGCTCTGAGGATCCCTGCCCGGGAGCTCGTCATCGATCTTTCTCGCGCCAGGACCTCCGCCGTCTCGGTGCTGGCCGCAGTGTCCGACCTGGGAGACGCATTTCACGCCTGCGAAACCCAGCTTGCGCGGCATCAGACGCGCAAAGTCTGCGATCTGAACATTTCGTTCCTCTACGAACAGGCGTGTGCCGGTTCTCCGGTGAGCGCGGCGCTCTGCCGCGGTGCCGTGGAGTTCGGTCTGGCCGTGGTCGACTTCAATTCCCGGACGGATGCCGGGAAGCGAGCCACACCGGAACTCCCGCATGACGCTGAGTCGCACCTGCGCAGCGCCGCGGCTCGGCTTGTCGGATGCGGCGGCGGACTTACACCGGCCGGCGATGATTTTCTGTGCGGGTTCCTCGCTGCCCTGCGGTCTTCCCCGGTGCCGGATGGAAACGGCCCGCGCGGCGGGCTCGACATCACGCTGTGCGATGCAATCGAACAGAATATCGGCTCGACCGGAGAGGTAAGTGCGTCGCTTCTACGCTGTGCCATGCGTTCCTACTGGCCGCGGCCGCTTGCGGACCTTTCCGCCGCTTTGGCAGTCGAGGACGGTTTCGCGGCGCTGCGGGCTCTGGACGAACTATGCGGCCTCGGGCACAGCTCGGGCGCCGATATTGCTACCGGTTTTCTCTACGGGCTTCGTCTTCTTGCCCGGGAAAACGACAGATAAGAGGAGAGACCATGCTACAGAAATTCCAGTACGCCGCGCCGACCGCGCGAACAGATCTTCTGGCCCTGCTTGCCGAACGAAAAGGAAAGGCCAAGCTCCTCGCCGGGGGAACCGATCTTCTGGTCAACATTAGAAACGGGATCATGAAGCCCGAGCTCGTAATCAACCTCAAGAAGGTTCCCGGCTATTCGGGTATCAGATGGAGCGCCGCCGAAGGGCTTGTAATTTCGCCTACCACCACAATAAATGAGCTGCTTCGCGATGCGAACGTGCGCAAGTCGTATCCGTTGCTCGCCGAATGCGCACACGACCTTGCGTCCTATCAGGTGCGTAACAGGGCTACTGTCATCGGCAACGTCGTCAACGCATCTCCCTGTTCCGACATGGCGCCCGCTCTTCTTTGCCTGGAGGCGAAAGCGATAATCTCCTCCTCGCGAGGTGAACGAGAAGTTCCCTTCCGCGATTTTTTCAAAGGGGTAAAGAAAACCGTGGTCGAGGAGGACGAGATTCTCGAACGAATCGTTGTGCCCGCCGCCTCGAGCGGTGCGCGCGGACTCTACCGCAAGCTCAAGCGTATCAACGGCCACGACCTGGGAATCGTCGGTGTCGCCTTCATGAGGAAGGACGGCATGGTGCGTCTGGGCATAAGCTCGTCCGCGCCGACGCCGGTTCTGGTCGAGAGCCTCCGGGAAACCGACACGGTTGAAACCGTGATAGCTGCAGCACGGGAGGCAATAAGTCCCATCAGCGATGTTCGTTGTTCGAAGGAGTATCGGCAATACATGGTCGAGGTCTTCGTCAAACGGCTCTACGCGGAGGTGAAGTGATGAAGGTACGAGTCACCGTAAACGGCCGGATATATGAACGTGACGTCGAGGAACACAAGACTCTCCTCCGTTTTCTCCGCGAGGATCTGGGGCTGACCGGTACCAAAGAGGGCTGCGGCGCAGGGGAGTGCGGCGCGTGCACGGTCTTCCTCGACGGCAAGACAGTCAACTCCTGCATGGTTCTCGCCGTGGAAGCCGACGGGTCCTCGATCGAGACCATCGAGGGGGAGGCAGAAGACGGCAAGCTTTCCATTATCCAGGAAGCTTTCGACCATCGACATGCGGTGCAATGCGGATTCTGCACCGGCGGAATGGTAATGTCCGTTCGTGAGCTTCTTCAGCGCACGCCAAAGCCTACGATCGATCAGATCAAGGAAGGCATCGACGGAAACTTCTGCCGCTGCACCGGCTACCAGCAGATCATCGAGGCGGTCCTGGAAGCTTCAGGTCAGGCCGAGCTCGCCGACAAGGGAGGGTTGAAGTATGTTTGAAAATATAAAAACAGACGACCTTGTTCACGTCGGAAAGTATGAGCGGCGGCAGGAGGCGGTGGCCAAGATTTCCGGGGACGCGATATACACCGGTGACATGGTGCTCTCCGGCATGCTCCACGCCATGGTGAAAAAGAGTCCCCACGCGCGTGCGAAGATACTTAAAGTGGACACCAGCCGGGCGGAAGCTCTGCCGGGAGTCCGCGCGGTACTCGTAGGGAACGAGCTCGACTACAAGCTGGGGCTCTATGTGGTGGACAAGGACATCCTCGCCAAACGTGAAGTTCGACACTACGGCGAGGCTGTTGCTGCCGTCGCCGCGGACACCCCCGAGATTGCCCGTGAGGCGGTTGATCTCATCGATGTCCAGTACGAGCCCCTTACTCCGGTGCTCAACCACGTCGACGCGCTGAAACCGGGTGCACCGCTGGTTCACCCCGACCTGGGAAGCTACGACTTTGTTCCGGTGTTCAGTCCGCAACCGGGCACGAACATACCCAACATTTCCAAAGTCCGGAAGGGAGATGTCGAGAAGGCGTTCTCCGAGTCGGAGTGGATAATAGAGCGCGAGTATACCAACCCTTCTGTCCAGCACGTGCCCATGGAGACCCACGTTGCGATCGTCGAATGGAAGCAGGGTGACAACATCACGATCTGGACGAGCGCGCAATCGCCCTTCACCGTACGGAACCTGTTTTGCCACACATTCAAACTGCCGCTGAACAATGTTCGCGTCATTGTCCCCTACGTCGGCGGCGGTTTCGGTGGCAAAGCCGGCATCATGCTCGAACCGCTGCTTGCCTGTCTGTCGCGCAAAGCAGACGGCAGGCCTGTCAGGATGCGGGCCACGCGGGAGGAGGAGTTCAGCCTTCTGCCGTGTCGAAGTGCGCTTACCTACAGGATCAAAACCGGTGTGGGCTCCGACGGCAAGATCCTGGCGCAGCAGCTGACACTCTATTGGGACGCCGGCGCATACGCTGATTACGCGGTCAACGTGACACGTGCCTCCTCCTACTCCGGTGCCGGCCCGTACGAGATACCCAACGTCTGGCTGGACGCCTACACCATCTACACCAATAAGCCGTACGGCACCGCCTACAGGGGCTTTGGTCACGTCGAGTTCTTCTGGGGCCTCGAACGCCACATGGAGCTTGTCGCCCGGGCGATCGGAATGGACCCGTACGAGTTCAGAATGAAGAACCTGCTCAAACCGGGATCACGCACAATAACCGGCGAGCTGATTTCCGAGCACACGGGAAGTCCGCAGAAGTGTCTCGATGCGGTGGCAAAAGCGATAAACTACGGAAGCCTGACGAAGGAAGAGGCAGCTCGCGAGAAGCGCTCCGGGCGGAAGATCGGAAAGGGAGTCGCGGTGCTTCACAAAGCGCCCGCAATGCCCTCATTCACCGCAACCGCAGCTGTCGTAAAAATGAACAGCGACGGCACGGTCAACGTCAACGTCGGTCTCACCGAGATAGGGCAAGGATCCACAACCGCGTTCGCACAGATCACTGCCGAGCGTCTCCGGTTTCCCGTTTCCAAAGTCAAGGTTACGGTCGAGAAGGATACCGATCGCGACCCCTACGATTGGCAGACAGTTGCCTCCAAGGGGCTGATGCTGACCGGCAACGCAGTCATACTTGCCTGTGAGGATTTTCTGCGGAATGCCTACGAAGTGGCCGCACAGGTGCTGCGGGCCCAAACCGTCGATCTCGATCACGACGGCGACAAAATCTTCGTCAGGCATCGCCCGGAAAGCTCAGTTACATTCGCCGCACTTTCGGTGGGGTACGCATTCCCTAACGGCAACGCGGTCGGGGGTCCGCTCGTCGGAGTCGGGCGTTATGCCGCACAAGGGCTCACCAATCTGGACAAG
Organism: Spirochaetia bacterium; assembly: GCA_035530755.1. Taxonomy (GTDB): domain Bacteria; phylum Spirochaetota; class Spirochaetia; order DSM-27196; family DATKUC01; genus DATKUC01. Next base: position 10,756 of record DATKUF010000084.1, read on the forward strand.
GAGACCGGCCAGGGGCTTCCGGCCCTCGACTGGACCTTCGGCGCGCACGGCATTATCGTCGAAGTCGATCCGGACACCGGAGAGTACAAGGTGCTCAAGGTAGCATCCGCATTCGATGTCGGAAGGGTCATCAACCCGGATCTCGTGCGTGGCCAGGCGGTCGGCGGCATGATCCAGGGACTCGGGACCGCGGTCTGTGAGGGCTACATCTACGACGAGCAGGGACACTTGCTGAATCCCTCATTCACCGACAACAAAATCCCCACGGCCAAGGACCTTCCCGAGGAGATCGAAACCATCGCCGTACAGGTGCCGCAGGTCGACGGTCCTTACGGAGCTCGCGGTGTGGGCGAACACCCGATGATTTCTGTCGCCCCGGCTCTCGGGAACGCCATCCAGCACGCGGTTGGTGCGGAGCTGCTTCACATGCCTATACGGTTCGAGGATGTCTGGCGCGCACTCCGCGACGAGGAGCCGATAGACAACTGGATCACGAAGACTCCGACCGGCTCGTGCAGGTCCGACCCGGCCACTCGCGCACACTCGCCCGATTCGGCCGCGGCACCGTAGACGAATGTCCCGGTGAATCGCCGGGGATGAAGTTGACTATGCTGCAGAGTTTTTTTTCTTGACATCTTCCGGGGCGGCAGTTAGCCTTGAAACATTCCTTAGTTGCCCGGTCAACTTTTGATCGGAGCAATGAGGGGGTGTGCGGCGTATGCCGCCCGGGAGCGTCAAGGTGCGCGAGCAGAAAATTGTTGGGACGAGCGTTCCTCGTGCCGACGGCAGGGACAAGGTCTGCGGACGTGTGCGATACGCCGATGACCTCTGGCAGCCGGGAATGCTGTTCGCGGCGTTGGCGACGAGTCCCCACGCACACGCACGGATTATATCGATCGATACAACCGGCGCTCGGACGGTCCGCGGGGTGCGCGGAGTCTTCACCGGCGCTGATTTTCCCGGTCGTATAGGCATCTACCTGGGCGACAAGACCCCGCTGGCGGTTGGAAAGGTCCGTTACTTCGGTGAACCTGTGGCGGCCGTAGTAGCCGACTCTGAGGCCGCGGCCGTCGAGGCAGCCGGAAGGATTGCGGTGTCATACCAACCACTTCCCGCGCTGCTCTCTGTGCTCGAGGCGATTGCGGAGGACTCCCCTCTTCTGCACGAAAATATGGATGACTATTTTCATATTCCTGAAATTCATCCGGAGCCCGGGTCGAACATCGCAAACCGCACAAAGGTGCGTAAGGGAAACGTTGAGCTCGGATTTCGCGAAGCGGCGTCGGTCATCGAGGGAGAGTTTTCCTTTCCTCCGGGGGATCACGGGGCAATGGAGCCGCGAGTTTCAATTGCGGAAATCGGTGCGGACGGCCGCGTCGTGATTCGGTCATCGACGCAGGCACCCTTCGTCGTTCGGGAGCTTTTGAGCGGGCCGTTCGGAATTCCGATCGGAAAAATCAAAGTGATTGCGCCGCGTGTCGGCGGCGGATTTGGCGGGAAGGACGGGCTCCAGCTCGAAGCGCTTGCCTATCTGCTTTCCCGCGGCGTAGGAGGACGGCCGGTTCGTGTGGCGAACAGTCGCGAACAGGACCTTGTTTCATCTCCCGGGCGCGCGGGACTGTTCGCGCGCGTGAAGCTCGGCGCCCGCAGCGACGGAAAGCTGACCGCTGCAAAGATGCTGCTGCTCTATGATTCCGGGGCCTATGCCGATTACGCGGTGCATGTCAGTCGTGCCGGTGGTTTTTCGCTTCCCGGGCCCTACTTCGTTCCGAATATCGAAGCTGATTCGCTCTGCGTCTACACCAACCGACCGTTCGCAACCGCTTTCCGCGGGTTCGGTCACATCGAAATGACCTACGCCGTGGAACGCGCCCTCGATCACCTTGCGCAGAAACTCGAAATGGATCCGCGGCAGCTGCGCATCGTGAACGCGATCCGCGCGGGAGACACGACCGGGGGAAACGCCGTTATGGATCGCAACACGGGTAATCTTCCGGCCTGCATCGACACTGTCGGGCGAAGGCTCGACTGGCAGGACGGTACCCGAATCGTTCTGCCGAACGGGAGAATTCGCGCAAAAGGAATATCCGCATTCTGGAAGGCGCCCTCGATGCCGACCTTCACGGACGCCGGTGCCATTATCACGTTCAACGAGGATGCAAGCGTGAATCTGTCGACCGGGATTGTCGAGATCGGACAGGGAACGCACACCGGCCTTGCGCAGATAGTCGCACAGCGGCTCGCCGTCGACCCCTCGATGGTACACGTCGTCAACGACATCGCCACAGACCAGGCGCCGCATGACTGGCAAACAGCGGCGAGCCGGTCGCTTTTCATGGCCGGACGCGCGGCGATCGCCGCGGTCGATGACGCGGTAGCGCAGATCAAACAGATTGCTTCAGGACCACTGCGCTGCTCCGAAGAAGATCTGGAAGTATCCGGGGGGCGTGTGTTTCAGAGGGACGATCCCGATCATGGCCTCCCGCTATCCCAGGTAGTCGTCCACTACGTCTATCCCAATGGGAACGCTATCGGCGGTCCGGTGATCGGTCGCGGGAAATACGCAGCGCGGGGACTCACGGGAATCGACAAAGAGACCGGTGCCGGCCGACCCGGGCTCGAGTGGACAATGGGAAGTCAGGGCGTTGAGGTGGAGGTCGATCCCCGTGACGGGTCGTACAGAATCCTCAAGGCTGTCTGCTGCATGGATGTCGGCAAGGTGATCAATCCGGCCCTCGCCCGCGGCCAGATCGTGGGCGGAATGGCGATGTCGATCGGGTACGCAACCAGCGAAGAGTTCCGGTTCGACGAGCGCGGCCGCGTTCTGAACGGGAGCTTGCGGGACTACAAGCTCATGCGCTACGGTGATCACCCCGAATACGTCGTCGACTTTGTAGAGACGCCTCAAGGCGATGGTCCCTACGGCGCTCGCGGCCTCGGGGAGCAGGGTATTCTCGGGATTCCCGGCGCTTTGTCGGCGGCACTTTCGCTCGCGGTTGGGAGCCAGATTGATACCTTGCCACTGACACCGGAGGCGGTGTGGAGAGCCGCTTCGGGAGGAAGCCTGAGGTGATACACTTCGACGTCGTCTACTATCGTCCCGAGAGCGTCGCCGAAGCTGTCGCGGCGTTCGAAGAGGCCCGCGAACGCGGCCTTGATCCTCTCTATCTGGCCGGAGGGACCGAGATTACCACCTTCAGCAGACAGGGCAAGATCCGGCCCGGAGCGTTGATCGATCTGAAGAAGATTCCTGAATGCAATCTTCTCGACACCCGCGGCGAAGAGCTGGTTCTCGGTGCGGCGTTGCCTCTCAACCGCGTTATTGAAGCCGGAGTGTTCCCGCTCTTGAGCCAAACCGCCGCCTGCATTGCTGACTACACGACACGAAACCGGCTCTCACTCGGCGGAAACATCGCGGGCCGGCTCCCCTATCGTGAAGCGGTGCTTCCCTTTCTGGCGTGCGATGCACGATTCGTCTTCGCCGGGCCGAACGGAACGCGGACTGTCGATTGTGAAGAGGCGTTCGCCGAGCATCTGCGCGCGCAGGCCGGCGAGTTTCTGCTGCAGATCCTCGTCGAAAATCGATACCTCACCAGCCCTTTTTTCCACCGCAGACGCGAGCGGGGTGGTCGCATCGACTATCCGCTTGTCACATTGGTGCTGCTGCGAACCGGGCGCGAGATCCGCTGTGCGGTGAGCGGCCTCTGCTCCGCGCCGCGACGGATCGGGGAGATCGAGGCGCTGCTATCCGACCGGACCCGGCCTGCCGGGGAGCGTGCCGCCGCCGCGATCGACGCATTTCCAGTTGCGATAAGGAGCGACTTTCGCGCGTCCGCGGACTACCGGCGCCATCTGTTCGGTCTTGCGCTCGACGAGGGGCTGCATGCCCTGGAGGAATGGTAGAATGCGAACATACGAAGGCAACGTTACGATGGTCCTTCAGGTTAACGGCGAAGAGCGCGAGGTAGTTGTCCGACCGGCCGACACACTGCTCCGGGTCATCCGGGAGAAGATCGGTCTGCGAGGTACGAAGATCGGCTGCGAAAACGGCGACTGCGGCGCGTGCACGGTGCATATCAACGGGGTCGCCGCAAAATCCTGCATGGTTCTGGCGGTAGAAGTCGAAGGGGACGAGATTACGACGATCGAAGGTATGACAAATGAGGTGCTCAAAGAGGCGTTTATCGCCGAGGGCGGTTTTCAATGCGGCTATTGCACGTCGGGTTTTCTCATGAACGCCGCGGCGCTCCTTTCTGCCGAACCGAAGCCCGACGGCATCACCGACGACGAGCTTCGGGTTCGGCTCGAGAGCAATCTCTGCCGCTGTACCGGCTACGAGGGAATCGAGAGGGCCGTCAAACGGGCCGCCCGAGGCGGGTGACGCCTTTCAGTCCCCAACGGGCTCATTCACGAGCAACAGGGTCACCGTTCGACCGAGGAATGCGGCCTCCCGCTCGAAAATCATAAGTTTTCCGATCATCGTACCCATCTTTCCGCCGGTCATTGCGCGCATCCGCTCCTCTTCGTGCGGGATGATGTGCTCATGTACCCGGCGTATGCCATCTTCCAGGGTTCGGGTGATTTTCTGAATGCCTGCAACCCAGACGACATTTGAGCTGGAGAAAGCGTAGGGGGCGAGCTGACTTCCTGTGGCACTTGCGATCACGATTTCGCCGGTCTGTGCGATTGCGTGAACGCTGCCGACGAAGTAGTCCGCGAGAGTTCCCTGCCTGCGGAGCAACCCCTGCACTGCGGGGTCTTTCTCCGCGGCAATGGCATCCTTCAGATTTCGCCACGGATGGGCCTTTGAGATCAAAAGGTCCTCAAATCCGATTTCCCGCAGCGTTACAGACGCACCGGTCATTACTGATGCGCCGCCGGGAATAATAGCCTTCAGCCGTTCGAGGGCTTCGGCCCGTGTGTTCAGAACCTCTACGGAGATGCCGCGTTCCCTGACCGATTTGACGGCCTCGTCTATGGCGGCGCTGCTCATCGTTGTTGCAGTTGACATCATGTATCCTCCATATCACTCAAGATAGCTGACTCAAAATAGTTAGTCAAGAAAATTAAGTAAGAAGATTTGGCGGATTATGTTATACTGTATCTATGGATGCCGGTGGTGATCCGCAGAAAAGGTGCCCGAAAGACGTGTTGAAGGTACTCGGAGACTACACAACGCTTCGAATCATCGACGCACTCTCGATCTCACCGCTCAGGTTCAGCGAGCTTCAGCGGACGCTCGACGATACCAACTCGGTGACTCTCACCAGCAGACTGAAACGCCTGGGAGACGCCGGACTGTTGGAACGCGCGGAAGCCACTCTCAACAAGCAGTCGGTTATCTACGAGTTGAGCGATATGGGGAAAGCGTTTCTCCCGGTGATGAGCGAAATGCAGAAGTTTGCCGGCCGGTTTCACGGAGGGCAGTCACCACAGCCGCAGGGCGGATAGGCGTCCGGGGCCGGTTTTTCGAAAGAATCATGGATGGAGATTCGACCAGGGCTTCGATCCAGCGTCGTCCAGTGTGACGACGCCCAATCAGCAGAACGTTGTTAATGCGGCGATTCGATCGGCCGGAAGTGTTCAAAGAATGCCAGCATTTCCTGGATCAGGGATTCGGTTACTCCTGGAGCAAAGACCTTGAGCGCATCGGACATGTGTGAAAAAGCGGCATCATGGGAATATGGGCCCATTGTGGACGTTACGTCGCCGGTCACCCCGACGTCGATATCGAGCATCTTCACTGGCGTTTGAGCGGAAAAGTCCATTTCTTTCAGGTCAATTGTCCGGATGCTGCGATTCTGTTTCGTAAAATAGGAAACCCGGAGATTCTTCTGGTCAAAGACGATGGACCATTTTGTAAGAAGATGGTCGGCTGTAAGGGAAAGAACCGAGAAAGCATACTTTTCGGGTGGTCTAGTGCCCGAGGGCGTATAGACGTCAACTTTGTCTGCTGCAGTGATAAAGCGCTTGAGGGATTCCCCCTGTGCTCGTTTTTCCATCCAGGCGAGTACTGAATATTCATAAATATTATTCGTTAAGACGCAGACGGCGAGTGTTCTACCTGTATGGACCACCATCCTACCGCCGATGAACTCTATTACAGCACAGTTGCCAGTCATATCGGCAACCATGAAATGATCCACCGTATCCTTGATACGGACCCACCGCTGCTGGGCTATGACTTCTTCCACACTTGCGCATGTATCCAGCAGGAACTGAACCCAGAAAGGACTGAACAGGGGCGTTCGTTCATCCGCTGCCGGCGATTCACTTCCGGCAAGAGCCATGGTACTGATAATCAGCCCGGCTTCATTCATGCCCGCCCAGGGCAGCTGGTAGCCACCGAGGTTGCAGGTAAGGCTGCCGTATTTTGAGGTCCAGCGCGCCTTTTTGCCCGAAGAACCTGATTCCATCCCTGATTTTTGAATTCCGCGCGTGTTTGCGAAGATCTGACCCCGGGAATAGTCACTATCGAAATTGGTTCCGTAAACGCCGGCCCCGCTGTTCAGATAGAATGAGGTACACCCCTTACCGGAATAGGGGGCCGGGAGTTGTTCGGAAAGATTTTCCTGTCTGACCTGCAATACAGTCAGAAACAAAAACAGTAGGCAAACCAGGAATGCCGTTTTGATGGAGAATTTTCTCATCACACCCTCCGTTCAGGAAAGACGTCGACAAGGAAATCTGGAGGGTGCCAAGGCCGAGCAGGTGGTCTTGCGTCCCGCCAGGAATCCAGGAAAAGCCGCAATCCGGTGCACTGGCGCGGGTGTCGTGCCAGGTATTCACACACCCTTCGGCAGGTTTGCGGTCCATGTCGCATGAACCGCAGACTGTTGGGACAGAAATGCCGAGCAATAATCGGTCCGCCCTTACAAGAATGCCAGCCAACATAGTCTGCCGACTCGGGTGTTACCATGTCACCGGAAGAGAAATCAAAGATACTTCCTGTCCGCCGGCATATTCCCGCTCAGACCTACCCGGCGGGAGGTATTGGGCGTTCCTCTTCTTGAAAGGATTTTGTCGAAGACTACGCTGCAGCCGTCGGCAGACTTCGAACGCATACGCCGCGGGAAAGTGTTCCAAAAGCCATCCTCTCGATTTCGCGGCATGGTGATTGCTATCGTAGTCACTACTGAGGTAATGCGCTACAGAGCTTTGGAGTGACCTTCCGATCGAGAAAGGCATCCTCCCGTTCGCACCCGACCTCTCAATCCACGCGCCCGCGGGGGGCGCGACGACCGCAAGGCCGCCTCATCCCGAGAGAACGGAAAGTTTCAATCCACGCGCCCGCGGGGGCGCGACATGCGGGGAATAGGGTTGAAGGTAAGCCATATCTGTTTCAATCCACGCGCCCGCGGGGGGCGCGACGTGGTTAATCCGCTCGTCTCGACCGGGGCAGACAGTTTCAATCCACGCGCCCGCGGGGGGCGCGACGTTCCGGTCTCTCCCTCGGGTGCCTTCGCCACACTCGGTTTCAATCCACGCGCCCGCGGGGGGCGCGACCTTCGTGGTCATGATTCTTGGTGTCGTTGTGTTGATGTTTCAATCCACGCGCCCGCGGGGGGCGCGACCGGCCGTGTCGTTGATCGCGGCGGACACATCATAATGTTTCAATCCACGCGCCCGCGGGGGGCGCGACAGCAAACGATGCAGGAACGGATCCGACAGACGCTGTGTTTCAATCCACGCGCCCGCGGGGGGCGCGACCGGCGACACCTGGATCAAGGCGCCGCTGAAACTCAAGTTTCAATCCACGCGCCCGCGGGGGGCGCGACCGGATATCGCTGAGGGTCAAAGCGACCGATCAGCTGTTTCAATCCACGCGCCCGCGGGGGGCGCGACCGTCTTAAAGCTGCGGGCAATATGGGCGAGCTTGTGTTTCAATCCACGCGCCCGCGGGGGGCGCGACCCGCAGGATG
>DATKUF010000085.1:0-7179 GCA_035530755.1 Spirochaetia bacterium
GGACTCCGTCGACTGGGTAGTCGGCAACGTCGAAGCCAACGGGTTTTATCGGGTGTCATACGGAGCGGAGCTTCTCGCCGGTCTGTCGGCCCGGCTGTTCGACAGGATGACGCCGATCGAGCGATTCGCGATGCTCGATGATCGATGGGCGTCGCTATTGTCAGGGGATGCAACCGCGGAATCCTTTTTCGAACTGGCGAACTCATTCTCGTCCGAAGAGAGCGTAGACGTGTGGCATACCCTTTCGGCTTGCCTCGCACATCTGTCGCGACTCGTGGAGGGCGAAGCTCTCACGAAACTTCGCGCCGTGGTCTGCGGTGTTGCGGAAAATGCATTCGTAAAGATCGGCTGGGAGGCCACCGGGACCGAGGCTCAGGAGGTGAAGGAGCTGCGCGGAGTTCTCGTGGAAACACTGTGCATCACCGGCGCCGATCCCGACGCCATGGGCCGCGCACGGGTGATTCATGAGCAGAGCTTTGCGGATCCTTCGTCGGTCGAGCCAAACATGGCAGCCGCGGCCCTCGGGGCTGTCGCTTCGGTGGGAACCGCGCTGGATCACCAGCGTTTCGCCCAACGGGCGGCGGTCGCCTCATCACCGCAGGAAAAGCTGCGCTATCTCTATGCGCTCTCGTCGTTTCCCGAAGCGGCCGAGATCGACCGGACACTGGCCCTCACGCTCAGCGGTGAGGTCCGCACGCAGAACGCTCCGTATCTCATCGGAAGCTGCCTGCGGAACCGTTATCACGGCAACAGAGCGTGGAAGTTCATCAGGGAAAACTGGGACAAGATCAATTCCACTTTTCCCCCGAACACAATCGTCCGCATGCTCGCCGGCGTACGAGCGGTCGACCAGCCGGAAACAGCAGCTGAGATCGAATCGTTCTTCTCGACTCATGCGGTCCCGCAGGGAAAATTGATGCTCGAGCAGCACCTCGAGCTCATGCGCGTCAATGTCGCGCTCAAGAAACGCGAATCAGGGCGCTTCGCTGAATATCTTCTGCGGAATCAGGCCGACAGGTCGTAAGGCGTCAGTTGATTGGGCGAGGCCGCTCGGACGCGGTGAGAATGATCTCGAAGCGTCGCCGCTCGCACCGACCCGGTCACATGGCGATTCCGGCAACCTTCAGAATCAGCCGCACCGACGCCAGGACAGCGAGGGTCCAGAAACCGGCAAGCAGCCATTTTGCCTGAACGCGGTGCAGAAAGCGTGGAACGATCGTCGCCGATACAACGACCCCGATCGAAAGAAACAGAACGATGTTCCAGCGGATCGATTCGAATCGCACGAAGACCGCAAAGGGATTCGCGAAAAGGATCGTGAACGTGGAGGTGGCGGTAGCAATGGCCGCAGGCAGGCCGATCAACCCCGTAAGAATCGGGACGTAGACTACCCCGCCGCCAAGGCCGAGCAGCGCGCCGATGAATCCGCCTGCGAAGGCGACTGCCATCCCGGGAAAGAGCCTCGCGGTGTAGGCGAAACTCACCCCACGAAGATCGGTGAACTCCCTCCTGAATTCGAAGCGGTTGGAGCGGACATTTGCGTCCGGGCTCTGCTTCGGAGGCGGGGATGATTCGAGCGAATCCCCGGCGCGACGTGCTCGCAGGATCGAAACAATTCGCAGCAGGGCGATCGTCAGCATGGTAAGCGCAAAGAGTATCTGCAGGACATCGACGCGCATATGAAGAGACTTGAGCCAGTTGGATGTGAGACCGCCGAACACCGAGCCCGGAACCGCGAAAACCATGAATAGAAACGCAACTCGAAAATCGATTCGCCGCTCGCGAATATAGGCAAGGCTTCCGGCAAGCGATACGAAGATTATAACGCCCAGAGATGTTGCGGTCGCCACGGAGATCGGCATCCCGTAAATCAGAATGAGCAGCGGGACGGTGAGCAGCCCGCCGCCGATTCCGAAGGTCGGCGATATCGCTCCGACAATCAATCCCAGCCCGATGAGTTCTATCGCCCGTAACAGCTCGATGTGCGGCATCATCTTCCCGCACTCGAGTCTACCGGTAGCTGAGGTTGTGTCAAGGACAATGTGTGGCGGAACGCGCCGGACAAAGGTCAGCCTAAAAGAATTACCCTTTTCGCGGATTCGTCATCGGTACACCGAGCCTTGGAGTGGACGGAATTTTCGCGTGCAACAGTCTGTCCTGGAGTATCCAGGCAAATCCCGGTTTCAAAGTCATGGACACCAGGGACGTCGAATCGGGTACATGTGTCGGTTCAACTGAGAAACGCGCTCGGAGCGGCGATGATTCACCCCTTGAGGTATTCGACCGCCGCTACCCATTACTTTTCGAATTGTCGGAGCGACTCACATGCGGTCGCAAGCGCAGGGCGGCCGGCGAACATTCGGAGAACCCGCAACGCGTCCAGAATCTGATCTTTGGAAGCTCCGGCCTGTACGGCCTTCTCCCCATACCCTCGAGCCCCCACCGGCTTGTTCGCCGCAGCATCGAGTAACATCGCGATCAGGTACTTCTCCCGGGAAGTCAATGCCGAGTCGTCTCCAAGGAATTTTGCGTCTGCCACGTTCTGATCATTAAGATCAGCGCAGTGCTCCCGGAGGAGATCGCCCCAACTTCTGTCTGCCATAGTTACCCCTGTGTGTATAGTCTGGTCCGATCATACCATGATGTGGTGCGCAAGTTCTCCGCTCCCTCCTCCGGGGGCCGTCGCGACCGGAAGCGATGGATTCTGCGTTTGAAAGCATCGAGGAACCAAATCGCCGCGCGATACTGCGAGTGCTGCGAGAGGCCCGCTTCGTGGAATTCACGGTGGACGACCAACGTCGTCTCTCCCGGCAGAAGCCCGGTCCATTTCGGGAGGTGGAAGCGTGGCTCGCTCCGTTCCGAGAGCTCTGGTCCGCTCACGTTGACGCCGGGAAGGCAACGGGGCTACCTGCTCCACTTTTCCGCATCCAGGCAATCGAAAACGCGCGAGTCGCGGGTGGAAAAATGCATGCAGCAGATCCTTGCTGGAAAAGGACTGGATGACTGACGAACTTTGTGATGCGAAATATTATTCGAACCACACTCATTTCCTCACTTTGGGCCAGTACAGTCGGGAGTGCATTTCCCGGATTCCTGCTTCAAAACGGACGCCGTCCATCGTGGCGCCGCGGGGTCCTCACCCAACCGCGATTGCTGGAAGGTCTTGTATCGGATAGTTATATGAACGCGAGGGACAGGGTAACGACTCTTCGGTGATGGAGCGAAGTGCGAAGGGGTGCTGCCGTTTTGCGCGGCGGCACCCCGGGCTGTGATCTTCACCGCAGATCAGGAGTTAACCTTCCAGATCTCCGCCATGATCTTATCTTTGTCGTAGACAAGCGTTGAATCAACATGGATCGCTTTCTTGCCGGCCATGAGCTTGACATCTTCTCTCACCGTCGGGTAGGTCTTCGAAAGATCATACGAAACGGAAGTGACCTGAAATTGCATCGGTGCGGTCGCACCGGCGAATTTCGACCAGAGTCCATTGATTGCGCTTAGTCCCTGATAGGTGCCGTTCAGAGGGCCGCCGACCCACGCGATCACTGCGTGATTTGCATATTCAGTCGCCAGATTCTGAACATCCCGATTAGCGACCTGCGTCCAGTGGGCCAATACAAGAGCCCTGGCTGCCAACCGCTCGCGGTTCAGTTCCTGCGCCTGAGTCAGCTTGCTTGTGGTGGAGCCCGAGCTGTTCTTTGCTTGCGCTGGCGCAGCGGTCATGGCGCTTTGAGCCTGGCTCCCAGCGGAGGTATTGCTCTGAGCGAACAGCGGCATCGAGACCAGCCCAAAACCGAGAAAGAAAGCAACCGCGAACTTTGTTACGCGGTTTGAAGAATATGATTTCTGGTGCATATGCTTCTCCTTTACTGTAAAGCTGATACTAGGTTACCTACGGTCCTCGTTGCCGTCAAATTGGATGCGGTGCTCTACATGGGACCGAGGTGCAAGAAAGCTGGCGCCGCAAAAGACTCCGCCTGAAATGTTCGGTATTTATACCATTTTATATGCTGAAATAGGCCGACTGTTGGATTTCCAGTTCTTTCGCGGGTCGAATTCTTTTTAAAGACTATTGCCTGATTCCTCGTTGCACCAATCCGGAATGTGACCACGACTGCTTCCGCCCGTTCTTCCGCCATGACCTGCGACTGTTCGCCGAGGTTTCTCCCTGCTGATCGAATGCTTCCCCGGCGAGCATCGCGTTCTGCTCGATCAGACCGCTGCGATGGTTTCTCCTCCCAATCAGTCGGTTGTGCCATCCCAGTTCGGACCCAGTCCGCGCCCCTTCGCCGCCCACCCTGGGTGCCAATGTGTCAACGCCGGCGGTGCCTTTAGTCGGGGCGGCCGAACGGTCACGAGCATCGGCGCGATCGACGGTGCACTTCGGTTGGGAATATTCATCGCGTGGATCGTCGTGATGGTTTTCGCTCTCTTGATCAACAACTTCCAAGCTGACACGGTCGGGTGGTGGCGCTCGCTTGTCCAATACGCCATCGTACTCGCCGTAATCTGGATGCTGAAACGCGAGCGAGCATAGTCGAGTCTGAGCCATGGTGACGTCGGCGATCGATTCTGAGATAGGGAGGTCGAAACTCTCAAGACCTGCTCATTTGCGTCACCGCCGGCCGCGGCACATCCTTTCCTCCTGCAAGCCCTCGGCCGGCGGGAGTGCCGTTCCGATCGGATAAAATACTGAATTCCAAAGCGCATATCGTGTACACTGAGCCCATGAATCACCGTGCCTCTCTCATCCTCACCGCCGCCGTCTCGGTTGCCGCTGGCCTGGCGTTCGGTTCTATATTCTCGGAAGCAGGCTCCACGACAGACCTCCCCGCCGGTGCTTCTGCTGTGTCGATGAGCATAGTATCAATTGTAGAGACTGCTTCCACGTCGCCGACAGTGACCGTAGAGTACCCTCAATTCCCGAAACTGCCGGCCGCATTGAACAGTGCCGTCGCTTCGGCCACCATGACCCGCCTGGCGGATTTCCGCAGAAGCGCCGCCGAAACCATGAAGGCTCGAGCGGCCACAGGCGATTCTGCCGCAGTCATCCCGGATTCGGCCTATTACTTCATAGCCTCCTGGCAACCGTCGCAGGTGAACCCTCGTTATGTCAGTTTCATCGAGAGATACAGCTCATATGCTGGAGGTGCGAACGGCAATGAGCAGCTGAAAACTTTCAACTACGATATCGCTCGCCGCAGGTTCGTGACGCTCAGCGACTTGTTCCCTGATGCGCCGGATTACCTGGGTGAAATAGCTACCATGGCAAGGAGCCAACTCGCAAGCTCCATGAACTTCGCAAGCGCCGGCCACGTGCCGCTGTCCATGATGGACGCCGGAACAGCACCCGACCGGACCAATTTCAAGAACTTCACCTTCACGAATGAGCTTGTGACCATATATTTCCCGAAGTACGCAGTGGCACCGGGCTCGTTCGGCGAACAGCACCTGGTCATCCGCAGACGATCGGTCAAATAGGATGGTGCAATGCGGTCCATGGAGCCTGTCTGATTCTCCGGATCCGTCGGCGTTTGGCACTTGCGCGCGGAGATGGGTATTCCTATGATTTAAAATAATGGTAAATCGCTATGCTTTGGCAATACTAACAAGGAGTTAGGAATGAACGGAGTCGAACTGAAAACCTGTCTCCGGAGCGGAAAAAAAATTTTCGGGACGCTTCTTATCTCCCAATCCCCCGCATGGCCAAAGGCCGTGGCCGGCATGGGTCTGGATTATGTTTTTCTCTGCACCGAACACCATGCCCTGAACAGGGAAACTCTTTCCTGGATGTGCCGAACCTATAAAGCCATGAATATCGCACCGTTGGTGCGGATCCCATCCCCCGACCCTTACGCGGCAACCGTTGCCCTCGACGACGGTGCTACCGGGGTCATCGCCCCCTATGTGGAAACTCCCGAAGAGGTCCGCGCTCTCGTAGGAGCCCTGAAATACCGGCCGCTCAAGGGCGAACGGCTGAAAAGCGTGCTCGCCGGAAAGGAGACTTTAGGCCCTAAAATGGTCGAGTACATCAGGGAATTCAATAAAAACAACGTTCTCGTCATTAACGTGGAAAGCAAGCCGGCCGTGGAGAACATCGACGCTCTGCTCAGCATCCCCGAACTGGACGGCATCCTCATCGGCCCGCACGATCTTTCATGCAGTTATGAGATGCCCGAGGAATACGCGAACCCTGCCTTCGTTGCCATTATTGACGGCATTATCGAGAAGACCAGAGCAAAGGGAAAGGGATTCGGGTATCACAAGGGCTATGTTGGGCCTGGTATCGAGCAGGAAATTGAATGGGCAAAAAAAGGGATGAATATGATCCTTCATGAAGGAGACATACTCTCTTTCTCCTACCATATGAACAGGGACTTGAACACAATTCGAGACGCACTTGGTGAGTCCAAGGAGAATGGCGGGGCGGTGACGGTATAGATATCAGCCCTTCACCGAGCCGGCCATGAGTTCCACTACCAGACAGCGTAGGAGTGGCGGATCGTCGCGATTGACGGGAGACTGCGCGGCAGGACGATCCGCACGACAACCGTCAAGTGGCGGCATCCGTCGATGACAGCCGCCGCGCCCAGACCCGGCGGCTTCTTTCACTCGAAAGCTCAATCGAATGAGCATGCGTGGTGGGCTATAGTTTGACCTTTATTCCCAGACCATACGAGAACGTCCAACCGACGTAGCCCGAATCCAGAATAAGCGCAAAATTGTCCGCGAAGTGCCACGCAATGCCTTGAAAACTCGCGAAACCAAAGTTGACGGATCCATAGCCGTAACTCGAGAAATACGAGGAATAGGTCCCGGTAAATCCGTAGATCCCCAGTCCCAGCGTGGCGTAGAAATCGAATTTCCACGGAGCGCCAAGATCCACGGCCCAGTGCAGACTTGCCATCGGCGCAACCCCCCACTCCATCCAGTCGTAGCCGGTCAGAAAGACCGGAAACGCGACGAGCCCGCGCACCATGATACCAAAGGAGAGTGGTACAGGACCGACGTTGAACTGGCTGATTATGAACTCGGGTCCACCGGACACACTCAGTCCCCAGTAAGACAGGCCGGCGGCGGCATACAAGTTCAGATCACCTCCATGATCGAAACTTGCCATCCACGGAATCTCCGCGCTCTTCGTCTCCTTCGCAAAGACCGATGCCGACGATACAGCCA
>DATKUF010000086.1:0-19097 GCA_035530755.1 Spirochaetia bacterium
TGGGGTTCAGAAGCACCTGGAAAGAGCGAGTGGGAGCCCCGTCGATCTGGACGTTGGCAACGCCGTCGATACGCTCGAGCTGCGGGGCGAGAACGTTGGTTGCGTAATTGCTGATTGTCGTCAGGTCAGTTGCCCCGCCTGAAATTCCAAACTCCAGAATTGGTTGCGAATTCGGGTCGAACGTGCGGACAATTGGTGTACCCGCGCCGGTGGGGAGTCCTCTCACCGCGGCTGAAACGTGGGTCGCGACCTGGTTTGCGACGCTGTTCTTGTCAACGCTGATATCGAAGCTCAGGATCACTCGGCTCGACCCCTGACTGCTCGACGCGTTCATGTCTGTGATTCCGCTCACCGTGGACACCGCGTTTTCGATCACCTGTGTGACCTGCTGGTCCACAACGCTCGGCGTCGCGCCGGTGTAGGAAGTCGATACTACGACCACGGGAATATTGATGTTTGGAAACAGGTCCACGCCGAGGCCCAACAGGGAGACAATCCCAAACACCACGATGCTCACGAAAATGCCGATCGAAAGAACGTACCGTCCGACGGAAAAACGTATTGCCGGATTTATTTTGTTGAAGAGATTCTCTTCAAACTGTCGGAGAGTCTTCATGGTTTTGCTCCGCCCGCCGGCCGACCCGTTGAGCCTGAGGCCGCGCTCTGCACTGCTGCCACCGGGGCGCTCTCGAGCAGCCCGGGCGGCGGGTTCGAGATGACAATTGAGCTGGCTGCAAGTCCGGTCACCGCGGCAGTGTCGGAAGTCTCAGCAAGGATCGTCACCGGCTGACGGTGAGCCTTTCCCGCGACAATGGTAAATACGTAGGTCACGTTGCCATCGGTCTGAAGCGCCGGAATCGGCACCTGAGTCCCGTTCGCGATTTCGACAGGGTAGGATACGTTGCCGACCGCACCGTAGGGCAGGCTGTTCTGACCGCTGCGGAGTGATGCTACCATCGGGACCACACCATTTATCGGGGATGACGGCGTCTGCGTGATCTGCGCGAGATAGGTCTCGCCGGCCACCACGAACTTCACCTGATGCCCTGGTGTAAGCGATGGAGCGTCGAGGGGAGAAATGTTGAACGCCACCTCCTTTTCTCTGCTCACGAGCAGAAATACCGAGGTATTCAGTCCGACGTATTCCCCTGCCGTGACGTTCACCGACGCGATCTGCCCGGCAAAAGGCGCGGAGATCTGCGCGTCTTCGAGGTTCATTTGCGCCTGGCTCAGCTGATTCTTCGCCGTGTCCACCGCGAGCTGGAGTTGAGCAAGGCTTTGGACGTTGGCCTGCTGGTTCTGGGTCAGCGCGCTCTGCGCGGCCTGAACATTTGCCTGCGCCGTCTGCAGAGTGGCCTGGGCGGTGTCGACCTGAGACGAAGATGCGCCCCCGGACTTGAACAGCTCCTCTGTGGCCGAGTAGTTCTTCTGGGCGGAGGCGAGCGCCGCCTGAGCCGACTGCAGTTGCAGCGTGAGCTTCGGATTATCCTGGCTTGCATTCTGCTGACCGACCGCCAGGTTGATCTGTGCGTTTTTCAACTGCACCTGCGCGTTCGCAAGGGAGAGCCGCGTTTGCGAGTCGTCGAGCTGGACGATGACTTCTCCGGTCTGAACCCAGTCACCGGCGTTGTGCAGAACGCGCGCCACCACGCCCGCGACCTTTGCCGCAACCTGGCTCTGGGTCACGGGAATCACCGATCCGGCGGCGACCTGTTCCGCAATCAGCGCGCCGGAAGTGGCGGGGTCCGCCTGGACGGGAATCGGACCTCGCCCTGGACGCCCGCCGGGTCCGCCCGCGTTCGGTCCCCCGGTGCCTGCACTCTTTTGTTTCGCGGCTCCGCCCGCGGCGGAACTGCCCGAAGTGGGGCTGCACGCCGTGAGCAGCACCGCCACAAGTCCGACCGCAGCTGCCGCCCGAAGTGCCCGACGTACCTGTTTCCGACGACTGTTTTCCACGTTCATTTTTCCAATCCTATTTGAAGTAACCGTGTTCTGGAGCTCTAAATGGTTCTTCCCAATGTTACGAAAGGCACGTTGGAAGCGGCATGAATGACGAATGAAAAAATCATAACATTTTGTTATTTCGGGCGGATATGCGAACGCGGCGATTGAAGCAGAGGCGGCTGAGGCCGAATGACTTTGCGTGTCCGTTTCAGGGAACCTATTTCGCGCGCACCGATTGATCAAGGACGGAAATTTGCGTATCCCTATACATATATGGAGAGTGTATGAAAGCTCTGCTGCGGCTGGCCGCCGTTCTACTACTTTTAGCCATGCTCGTCGGCTGCAATCTGTTCAACAGCGTGTCGATGGAGGTTACCTACAGCTCCTCCACAATCCAGAACGGGGGGACTGTCAAAGTTACGGGACTTGACCTTACTTTTTCGGCGGTCAATACCGGTCTGTCCACCATTGAGTTCACCGGCAGTCCGCGCGTCCAGATAGGATATATTACCAGTGGAAGCTGGACCTTGCAGACTGATCTTCCGACTACCCTTGGCGGCGGTGATTCGGTGAACTTCAAAATCCGCAGCTCCGGTTCCGGCTCCGCGAGAGTCACGATTCCGAACAACAAAGGAAACGACTTCATTTTCTACGTAAGTTACTGACCGCCTGTCGCGGTGCCGCCCCCGTCGCGGGGCCGGCGATAGCCCATGGCCAAACCGGTGCCGCCGATGTATACTTTAATCGTCCAGACTCGATCCAAAGGAGATGAGCGCCGTGTCCGTGCAATCGATTGACCGAGTGTTCGACATTATTGAACTTCTTTCGACCCAGCATCAGGGAATGTCGATTACTGAAATCGGTCGAACGCTCGAGCTTCACAAAAGCACGGTGTACCGTCTGCTGAGCGTTCTTCGCGAGCGTGGATATGTCGAGCAGGTGTCGGACAACAGCTTCTACCGAATCGGTCCCCGATTCGTCGACGTCGCCAGTCTCTATCTCAACAAGCTCGAGATAAAGACCGAGGCGGAACCCTACCTGCGCGGGCTTTCCCGATCGGTGAACCAAACCGTCTATATTGCCATCCTGCAGGATGCATCGGTCATCTACATCGACAAAGTCGAGCAGTTCGACAGTCTCCGCAAGTATTCCATCATCGGCCAGCGCAAGCCGGTCTACTGCACCTCTCTCGGGAAAGCGCTCATGTTCGACAAATCCGACGACGAGATCCGGGCAATATTTGCCAATGTCGAATTCGAACCTTTTACGCCCAAGACTCACCGCTCAGTCGAGAGCCTGATAACAGACATTGCCCGCTCACGGGAACTCGGCTGGACGAGAGACGACGAGGAAGAGGAGATCGGCATCCAGTGTGTCGGCGCCCCCGTGTATGACTACAGCGGGCGAGTGATAGCCGCGGTAAGTGTTTCCACTCGCAAGAAAGGTGATCTTGACCTCGATTTTGCGCAGATCGGTCCGCTCGTAATCGAGGCAGCACGCGGTGTTTCCGCACGCCTTGGGGCGCAGGTCCCCGCACTGGTCGGCGCGACACCGAAGCGGTAACCTCACAATTCTCATCCATACTCATCCACTTCTCTCCTGAACGAAAGAAATACCTTGACGCATTTCAGATCCCGGTTTACCATGATATGGAAACATCGTTTCACAATACGAAACAAGGGTTGCACGAAGATGCGGATTGAATTCGAAGAAGTGGTGGCGACGCTTGCGCAAATTCTGCTGGAAAAGGGTTTTGAAGCAGATGATGCGGCGTTGAGCGCCCGCCTGTTCGCCGAGGCGAGCCGCGACGGCGTTGCTTCGCACGGATTGAACCGGTTTGCGCAATATGCCGATGCAATCGATCGGCGCGAGATAGATCCTGCCGCTCGTCCGCAGCGAGTTGAATCGGCCGGGGCGCTCGAGCGATGGGACGGTCGCCGCGGTCCGGGAAACCTCAACGCGTGGCGTTCGATGCACAGAGCAATGCAGCTGGCCGACTCGCATGGGATAGGTTCGGTAGCTCTCTCGCGCACGAATCACTGGATGCGCGGCGGCGCCTACGGGCGGCAGGCGGCGGAGGCGGGATACATCGGGATCTGCTGGACCAATACCATAGGAAATCTTCCTCCATGGGGCGGAATCGAACCGAAGCTCGGGAACAACCCCATGATACTGGCCGTGCCCTTCGCCGGGGGACCGATCGTTCACGATTTCGCCATGAGCCAGTATTCCTACGGCGCGCTTGCGAACTTCAGGCGGGCGGACCGACCGCTTCCATTTCCCGGCGGGTTCGACGCCGGGGGGCGGTTGACAACGGATCCGGCGGAAATCGAACGGACGCAGCGACCGCTTCCGATTGGAATGTGGAAGGGTTCGGGACTGGCATTGATGCTCGACCTGATTGCATCGCTCCTGTCCGGGGGCGATTCGACCAGTCGCATTTCGCGGCGGGACACAGAACGCGAAGTATCGCAGCTGTTTATCGCAATCCGCATTCCGCAGGGGGGCGAAACCGGCGCAGCGTGGGCGCAGACTCTGGTGAAAGAGGCGATCGACGATCTGCACGGGGCCACGCCCGTATCGCCGGGAGATCCTGTGCGTTATCCGGGCGAACGAGTCATCGAGTCTCGGCGTGACGCTGAGCTTCACGGTGTGGAAGTCGATGAGGCAATCTGGAAGGCGATAGTTGCAACGAAGGGAGGAACCTGGTGGAAACGCGGCATGGAGTAGATCCGGTCCATTTCAAAACGATGACGACCAAGGATCTGCGCGAAAAATTTTTGATTGAATCGCTTTTTTCGGGTGCGGGGCCGCTGCTTTACTACATCGACACCGATCGTATCATCGTCGGGGGCGTGCAGCCGTCGGCGCCGACGAGTCTGGTCGTGGGCAGCGAGGTCACCGGAACGAAGTATCTCCTCGATCGGCGGGAGCTCGGTATCATCAACATAGGGCAAGCGGGGTCGGTGACTGCCGACGGAAAGACGTTCGAGCTGGGCAATCTCGATGCTCTCTACGTTTCGACCGGCACGCAGCAGATCGCTTTTTCGAGTAAAGACGCGAATCGGCCGGCTCGGTTTTACCTTGTCTGCGTGCCCTCGCACGCGAAGCATCCGACGCAGCTCATTCGGCAGGCTCAGGCCGAAACCGAGTCCCTTGGCGGTCAGGAGCGCGCAAACAAGCGCACTATCTATCGCTGCATTCATGCCGCCGGAGTCAAGAGCTCGCAGCTGGTTATGGGATACACGAAGCTCGATCCGGGCAACGTCTGGAATACCATGCCGCCGCACACGCATTCGCGCCGTAGTGAGATATATCTCTACTTCGACTTTTCCGCTGATGATCTCGTGTTTCATTACATGGGTTCTCCCGGAGAAACGCGGCACATAGCAGTTCGGGAGGGCCAGGCGGTTGCCTCTCCGAACTGGTCGATCCATGCCGGATCGGGAACTCACTCCTATTCATTCGTCTGGGCAATGGCCGGCGAGAATCAGATATTTGCGGACATGGACGCGGTTCCAATCGACCAGATCATGTAGTCGGTAACCGATTAGTCGGCAGAAAAAATATGGAAGGAGGAATGTTCATGAGAAAACATTCGAAGATGATCGTGATCGCGATGGCGATGATCGTGCTCGCAGCAGTGGTCTGGGCAAGCGGCTCGAAGGAGCAGGGCGCCGCAGCCGGCTCCTCCAGTGGGGCGGCGGCCGCGAAGACCTACAGCTGGTCGCTCGCCTCCGTGCTTCCCGCCAGTCACCCGGTTAACAAATCGCTGGAATACTTCGCCCAACTCGTTTCCGACACTACCGGCGGCCATGTGAAGATCAAGGTCTATCCGGGCGGGCAACTTGGCGACGAATCCGCCTACATCGAGGGGATCAAGCTGGGAACCATCGACATGGCAAAGGTCTCCTCAGCGCCACTGGGCCAGTACGATCCGAAGCTTCAAGTCTTGAGTCTCCCCTACATTTTCAGCAGCGAAAAACAACAGCAGGATGTGCTCGACGGTCCCATCGGTCAGCAGTTGATGGCGGGACTCTCGGCCAAAGGTTACAAAGGTCTGACCTTTCTCGACGCAGGGTTTCGCAGTTTCACCGTCAAGGCACACCCGATCAATACGCCGGCTGATCTGAAAGGTCTGAAGATTCGTGTCATGCAGAGCCAGCCGCTTATTGACGTGGTGAACGCTCTGGGCGCAGTCGCGGTGCCGATGGGACAGTCGGAAGTCTACACGGCGCTCCAGCAGGGTGTCATCGACGGGTGGGAAAACAATCTTCCCACGGTGCTTGCCTTCAACATGCAGGAAGTCTGCAAATATTTTTCCTACGATCGACATGCGTCGATCCCCGACATCCTTATCATGAATCCGAAGAAGTTCGACGAGCTTCCCGCAGAGTATCAGAAGGCAGTCATGGACGCGGCGGCGAAGACTTCGGTATTCCAGGTGAAAATCTGGAATGACTACGTCGGCACAGCAAAGGCGGAACTCGAAAAGAAAGGACTCATTATCAACGAGATATCCGACCTGAAAGCATTTCAGAAATACGCTCAGCCGATCTATGACAAGTTCGCGCCGACGGTCGGCAAGGATCTCATCGAGAAGATCATCAACACACCGTAAAAGTCGGCGGGTTCAGCGAAATTCAACGGTTACAGCTTTTCAGGCGGTCACCCACGCGGTGATCGCCTGGTTCAGATGAGGGCCCGTGAGGCATAGATGCGTATTATCATTGATCGAATACTGAGCGGTCTCGAAAAGACGATGCAGACTCTGACGGCCGTCCTTATCGGTTTGCTGACGCTGTTCGTCAGCTGGGAGGCGTTCGCGCGCTTCGTCCTGCATTCGGGCCAATTCTGGTCGCAGGAGGCATCGCTTATCGCTATGTCCTGGATCGGGCTCATCGGTGCCGCCGGCGCAGTCTGGTTTGGGGGCCACATCAGTCTCACCCTTATTGTGGACCGACTGCCTGCGCTCGGGAAAAGGATTCTGCGGGCGTTTTCCGATCTCGTGGTTGCAGCTTTCTCGTTCGTGCTCTTCCTGACGGGGTTGACCCTTGTCGACGCCACAATGGACGGAACCTGGTCATCGATCCCGATTCCGATTGGATATACGAACATGATTGTGCCGGTAACCGCCGCCGTGATGTGCCTTTTCAGTACAGTGCGGTTCCTGCGGCGGATTCTGGGACTCGACGACGCCTCCGCGGGCGAGGAGGGATGAACCGATGCCCCCGGCAGTTATTCTTATTGGGTCGTTTCTGCTTCTCGTTCTGATCGGCGTGCCGATCTCTTTCTGTCTCGGAATCGCGTCGATCGTGACTGCGCTCTCCATGGGTTTTCCGCCCGTCGTGGTGGCGCACAGGGTTGTCGTGGGGATGCAGTCCTTTCCCCTGGTCGCGATCCCGCTGTTCATTCTTGCAGGGTCGATCATGGCACGAGGCGGCGTTGCGCGACGGATCGTGGACTTTGCCTACCTGCTGGTGGGGCCCTTTCGCGGCGGACTCGCTATGGTCAACTGCATCCAGGCGATGTTCTTCGGCGGGGTCTCGGGATCCGCACTCGCTGACATCTCATCCGCAGGCCCGATTCTCATTCCGATGATGACGCAGAAGGGATATGACAAAGAGTTTTCGACCGCGCTCACCATCGCGGCTTCCACGCAGGGAATTATCATACCGCCGAGTCAGAACATGATTATCTATGCAATGGCCGCAGGCGGAGTTTCGGTTGGAGCTCTTTTTCTCGCAGGCTATATTCCGGGGATCATGATCGGCGTAGGCCTCATGATCACCTCCTACGTCATAGCGGTGAAACGAGGCTATCCGCGGGAAAAACGACCGCCTCTCCGCCAGTCCGTCCGAATTATGGTCGATGGAGTCCTCGCTCTGTTCGCCGCGGTAGTGATAGTGGGTGGAATCGCGTTCGGCATTTTCACCGCAACCGAAGCGTCGGCTGTCGCGGTGATCTACTCGGCGATCCTCGGACTGTTCGTCTACCGGGAGCTCCACCTTCGCGATCTCTGGTTCGTTCTCGTCGACTCGGTCAAGATCATCAGCACCGTGATGTTCCTTATCGGATCGGCGGCAGCATTCGGGTGGCTGCTGGCACTGCTGGAGGTTCCCGCCACCGTTACCGCCGCATTTGCCGCGATCGGCGGTGGCCCGATCGTGATGCTGCTCCTCATGAACCTGCTGCTGATCCTGCTCGGGATGATCATGGACGTTGCGCCGCTCATTGTCATTACAACGCCGATCCTGTTACCGGTTGCCATTGCGGCGGGAATGAGCCCGGTGACTTTTGGGATCGTTCTGCTGCTGAACCTCGGGATCGGGCTCACGACCCCTCCGGTGGGCACCGGACTGTTCGTCGGCTGTGCGGTCGGCGGAACGACCATCGAAAGCACGACCCGCGCAATGGTGAAGTTCTGGCCGGCAATGCTGGCGGTGCTTCTGCTTTCCACCTTCGTTCCGTGGTTCACGGAGTTTCTACCAAAACTCATCATGCACACCAGCTGATTCAGGGAGGATTGATATGATTCTGGATAGTTTCAATTTGAAGGGAAAAATCGCCATTGTCACCGGAAGCAGCACCGGCCTCGGTCAGGGCATCTGTCTGGGATTCGCCGAAGCCGGCGCAGACATCGTTGGAGTGGATTACGTCGGTTCGTCCGAGACAAAAACGGCGGTCGAGAAGATCGGAAGAAAATTCCTGGAAATCAAGGCAGACCTGATTTCGATCTCCGCCATCGAGCCGATCATGACAAAGGCTCTGGCGACCTTCGGTCACGTCGATATTCTGGTTAACAACGCCGGCGTCATTCGTAGAACCGATGCTCTGGAATTCTCCGAGAAGGATTGGGACGATGTGATGAACATCAACCTGAAGACCGTGTTCTTTTTCAGTCAGGCGGTAGCGCGGCAGTTTATCAAGCAGGACAACGGCGGGAAGATAATCAACGTTGCGTCGATGCTCTCGTTCCAGGGTGGAATTCGGGTTCCATCCTACACGGGTTCGAAGAGCGGCGTGATGGGCATCACCAGACTCATGGCCAACGAGTGGGCGAAATACCACATCAATGCGAACGCGATAGCGCCGGGCTATATGGCGACCAACAACACCGAGCAGCTGCGCAAGGATGCCGGTCGGAGCGAGGAGATACTCAAACGCATACCGGCCGGGCGGTGGGGAACACCCGCAGATGTACAAGGTCTCACCGTGTTCCTCGCTTCGTCGGCGAGCGACTACGTGAACGGATTCACGATCGCGGTCGACGGCGGATGGCTCGCGCGGTAGCCTGACGCCCCGGCACGACGACGCGTGTCCCCTCCGTGCTTTACTGTGTTTCTTCTGACGTCTATTATGGGAGAAACAGAAGCACGGAGTCGGAAATGTCTGAAAATCTCTTCGATCTGAGCGGAAAAATCATCCTCGTTACCGGGTCCCACCAGGGTCTCGGTTACGCCATGGCGGAAGGGCTCGCCGCGGCCGGCGCCACAGTAGCGATCAATGGGCGCGATGCAGCCAAAGTCGATTCTGCCGTCAGGCGTCTGACGGACGGAGGATACCGGAGTGTTGCATGTCCGTTCGACGTAATCGATTCGGCGTCGATTGTGCGCGCGGTGCGGGCCTTCGAAGAGTCGACGGGGCCGATCGACGTCCTTTTCAACAATGCGGGAATTATCAGGCGCGAACCGATGATTGAGATGCCCGAAGTTACATGGCGCGAAATAGTTGAAACCGACCTGACCGGCCCGTTTCTGGTGGCGAAAGCTGTGGTTCCGGGAATGATCGAACGTCGGCGGGGCAAGATCATAAATACCTGCTCGCTTCTCGCCGCAGTCGCGCGGGACACCGTGGCCGCGTATTCTGCGGCAAAGGCCGGATTGAAGATGCTCACCCAGTCGATGGCGGTGGAGTGGGCACGACACAACATCCAGGCGAACGCGATCGGCCCCGGCTATTTTTCCACCGAGCTCACCAAACCGCTCGAAGCGAACCCCCAGTTCGACGCGTGGCTCAAAACGCGCGTCCCGGCCGGTCGGTGGGGCCAGCCGCGGGAGCTTATCGGTCCTGCGATCTTCCTGGCCTCGGCGGCCTCCGATTTCGTCAACGGGCACATCCTCTATGTCGACGGCGGACTTCTTGCGCAGTTGTAACCGCGAGAAGACTACTCCGTGGTGAGCGACTCAAAAACCGGAACGAGCGCGTCGTAGCTCCGTTGGAACGCCGGATAGAGCCGCCGGTAGACTGCAAAGTTTTCCCGTCGGGGATTGACGGCGCTCCCCGCAGTCACCAGGTGCGCCGCCTCCTCCAGCGATCCAAACAGCCCGACGCCCACTCCGCCGGCGATCGCCGCGCCGATCGAGGTGGCATTGTCGGCATTGAGCACCGGCGCTACAGGTGTCTCCAGAACGTCGGCGAGTATCTCCAGCCACAGGCTGTTCCGGACCGCGCCGCCAAGCATCCGGAAAAAAGGGAACGTGAGACCGGAGTCGTAGAACGCCGCCGCGATGCTTTTCAGGTGAAGGGCCACCCCCTCCATAACCGCGCGCGCCAGATGCGCTTCATCGTGAACCATGGAAAGACCGATGAAACAGGCGCGCGCGCTCGGATTCCAGACAGGGGCACGCTCGCCGATAAGGTAGGGCAGAAAGAGGAGGTTTTCCGCGCCCGGCGGGACCTCGCCGGCGCGTTCAGCGAGCTCCGTATACCTGTCACCTGAGCTTTCCCCTTTGCCGGGGAAAGCCTCGGAAAACCATTTGAACGCTCCTCCACCGGACTGCATCGAGCCACAAAGAAAGTAGAGACCGCGCCTGAAGTGGGCGAAGATTGTCGTCCGTCGCTGTGGATCGATGACCGGGTGGGTACTCGCCGTTGCCATCCAGGTTGAGGTTCCGAGGCAGATGTAGGCCTCACCCGCCTTCATCACCCCTGCACCGGCAGTCGCGCACGCCCCGTCGCCTCCCCCGATAACCACCGGCGTTCCCTCGGCCAGACCGGTTGCATCTGCAGCGTCCCGCTGTACGGTACCGACAATATCCGTCGATTCGTGCAGTTCCGGAAGCAGGGCAGGGGAGATACCGGCGGCGTCGAGGATTTCCCGTGACCACTCGAAAGTCCGGATATCGAGCAGGTTCATTCCGGTTGCATCCGAGTAATCGGTGCTGAAACTGCCGGTGAGCGTCATGGCGAGGAAGTCCTTGGCATGCAGAAATTTTGCGGTTCGTGCGTAGAGGTCCGGCGCGTTGCGTCGAAGCCACATGATCTTGGTAGCGGAATAGGAGGAATTGAGCCTGTGGCCGGTTATGTCATAGACCCGATCCGAAGACATCCGCGACGCGAGTTCACGCTGCTCCCGGATGGACCGCTGGTCGGCCCAGATCAGTGATCTTCCCAGCGGTTCACCCGCGGCATCGACCGCCAGAGCCGCCTGCATCTGACCCGAGAAAGCAATCACCGCTATCTGCGGCGGCGTGCAGAACCCGCCGGCGAGAATATCACGAGTCGACCTGCAGAAAGCCGACCAGTAGTCAGACGGATCCTGTTCTGCCCACCCCGCGTGGGGATAATAGACCTCGTAGGCGCTGAAACTCGAGGCCACGAGCTCACCTGAGTCGCTGAAGAGGGTAGCTTTGTCGCCGCTTGTGCCGATGTCGTGTGCGAGGATGAACGATTTCATGAGTGCTCCAAGGGTAGCGTATCTTACCCGGTTCGGATCGGGGATGAACAGTCTTCTTCAGCCATCGCCAACGGGCTACAATGGTTGCATGGATGAAAGAAGGCTCAGGCTGCTCGGATCCACTTTTCGCGACTCGTTCGGCCCTTACGATGCGCGACGCAGCATTTTCGTCGGTCGAGCACCGGGGAGAGTCAATCTCATTGGCGAACACACTGACTACAACGGCTGCCCGGTTCTACCGATGGCGCTCGAACACGACGCTGCGGCGCTCTGTTTTCCGCGGGAAGATCGCATTTTTCGCATCTGCAATACCGACTCGGGTTTCGGACCCCTCGAGTTCGAAGTCGAGAGGGAGATTGCGCCGTTTGTGACCGGTCATTGGGGGAACTACTGCAAGGCGGGCGTACAGACCGCCGTCGACTACCTGGTTTCGACGGACTTTCGATGGGACGGCTTTCGTGGAGCCGACGTGGCGGTCGACGGAACGGTTCCTCAGGCGGCCGGGCTGAGCTCTTCCTCCGCGCTGGTTGTGCTGCTTGCGCTCGTGTCGCTTGCCGTGAACGGTTGCCGGGTGGCCGACGGGGATGCCGCCGGGCCCGGCGCGCAACATGCTGCTCTCCTGATCGATCCCTTCGATCTCGCGCAGCGCCTTGCAGCCGGCGAACGGTACGTCGGCACTCAGGGCGGCGGGATGGATCAGGCAGCGTCCCTGTTGAGCCGCGCCGGTTCCGCCCTCAAGATCGATTTCAATCCGTTCGCCGTGAGACCGGTCCGCATGCCGGAGGGATTCGTCCCGGTTGTGGCCAACAGCATGGTTCAGGCGCCGAAAACCCGCGAAGCTATGGACCGTTATAACCTGCGCACGGTCGAGTGCCGTCTCGGCGTTGCCCTGATTCGCGAGGAATTCCGTCGCCGCTTCAAGCGGGACCCCGTTCTCCGGCTTATTGGCGACCTGTCGCCGGGCAGGCTCGGTGTTACGGAAGCGGAGATCGACGAAGTTGTGGCGGCCGCGATTGGCACCGCGCCGTACCGGCTCTCAGACGTGGCGAGCGCAGTGAAAATCCCGGTTCAGACGATATCCGAGCAATTCTGCAAACGGCGCGACGGTTCGACGCTTCCGGAGCCTTCGGACGGGCTGAAGATCGCGCAGCGAGTTCGACATGTGAGGGAGGAGTGGAAACGGGTCGAGCTTTCGGCGGAGCTCCTCGATTCAGGCGATGCGTTGCGCTTCGCTTCGTTGATGACCGACTCGCACGAAAGCTGTCGGGATCTGTTCGAAATAAGCTGTCCTGAACTCGACAGCCTGGTGGATATTGCGCTGAGCTCCGGGGCTCTCGGGTCGAGACTGACGGGCGCCGGCTTCGGCGGCTGTACGGTGAGCCTGGTGCGGGAGACCGGCGCCGAAAGTTTCATGAAAAGCATTCGCCGGAAATACCACAACGAGCTCCTGCACCTCCAGTTACCCGACGATGCGCCTGTGGTGTTCGTCTGCCGGCCCGGCGGCGGCGCCTGGGTGAAACAGGGTCCGCCGTTCACACCCGATCGACGTACATGACGATGTCGTCACCGGGCGCGTAGAAGTCTTTGATTACCGCTTCAGCCAGATAGCCGTGCTTTTCATAGAAATCCCGGGTTTTGCTGTATTCGGCACGACCGGAGGTTTCCGCGATGACGAGTCTCCCGCCCGCCCTCCGCACCTCTTCCTTCGTGCGCGCAAGCAGTGCTCCCCCAACGCCGCGTCGGCCGGCCGAAGGATCGGAGGCCACCCAGTAGAGATCGTAGGTCCCGTCGGTAAGCGCACGTGGTCCGTGGCAGGAAAAGCCAACGACCCGGCCGCCTTCGAGGCAGGTTAGAAAGTAGTAACCGCTGGCGACGGGACCCTGCGAGAAATAGTCGTGCAGAAGCTCGTCGACGGTTGCTACCTCCACTTCGCTGAATACGCCTACGCTTTTCGAGATCGCGAGTATCGGCGCAATATCCTCGCGCACCGTCTCCCGGATCGCGTAGCTGATGCTTTTTCCATCCACTGTTGTCTCCTCAATCCGGCCGGGAGGCGAGGCCGACTATCCGGCGCAGCATGGCGCCGTAGGGGATACCGGAAGCCTCGGATGCCCGCGCAAACCCAGCGTCCTTCGCCAGGGAGGGATTTGGGTTTACTTCCAGAACGTAGAACTCGCCGCTGTCTTCCCGCACATCCACCCGACCGTATCCTTGGCAGTCCATCGCACGGTAGGCGGTTCGTCCAAGATCGGACAGCCACGCACGCTCCTGTTCGCTCACACCGGCGGGGTAGACTCCGGGAAATCGGTCCGACCACTTGTTTTCAAAAGTCTCGAGCCGCCTTCGGGGATCGTCGCAGCTTGAGAAATCGATCTGACCGGTGCCGGCGACCTCCGGCTCCGCGTTTCCCCAGATGCTGACGGAAAACTCCCGACCGTTGAGGAACTTTTCGACGAGCGCAGGTTGCCGGAACGTGTCGATAAGCCTGCCGACCCTCTCACGCAGGTCCCGGTCATTGTCGACGACTGAATCATCGCGAATGGCGAGGCTGCAATCCTCCTGCGCCGGTTTTACTATTACCGGGTAGGGAATCCGCAGGTGATCATCGGGCCGGGTGAACAGCTGTGCCGGCGCCACGGGAACACCGGCTTTTGCGAGTATTTCGTGAGTGAGCCCCTTGTCGAGGCAGCGTGCAAGGGCCGCAGGGCTCGCGCCTGTGCAGCGGAATCCGGCGCGAATA
Source organism: Spirochaetia bacterium (assembly GCA_035530755.1). Classification (GTDB taxonomy): domain Bacteria; phylum Spirochaetota; class Spirochaetia; order DSM-27196; family DATKUC01; genus DATKUC01. The sequence continues at coordinate 14,364 of DATKUF010000086.1, forward strand.
ATTGTTTCCGCTGCGAGAATTTCGCCGGTCGCGGTTGTCGATCCGGACGGGACTCCACCGAGTGCCTCACAAAGATTGAATACCACTGTCTTCTTCGGGTTCATCCCGGCAAGCACAAGGGCAATCTCGGAAGAATTTCGAACAGGGTGCAGTGAGGCGTCCATTCCCTCGCGACGAAGAGCTTCGGTTACCCCGACGGCAATTGCGGCAGTTTCTTTGTCCGGCAGGAGGTCCCCGGGCTCACCGCGACCGAGCGAGGTCACCACGCTGTAGAGAACGGCTATGCGGTCCGGCAAAGCTGGCCCTGGTCACTGTTGAACCACAGCGGAGAATGGTCTTCCGGGCTTCCGTTGTAGTTGACCGTGATCTCTTCCCCCATTTCGATGTCCCGTATGGCAACGTACTCCATGAGCTTTTCTTCGATTCGCCGTACGTAGACAGCGTTCGGCGTGTACGAATGATTATAAATCGAGCCGAAGCCGAGGACGATAGCTGCGGCATCCGGACCCCATGCATAGTGATAATCCCGAAGCTGAGTGGAGTCGAGAATGACCCATTGCGGGTCGGGAAGCACGAGTACCGGAGCCCGCTCGATTATCTCGCCCTTGCGGATCGGTGCGGACGCAAAAACCCCGCGTCCATGGTCGAGCGTTTCCCTGATGGAAATCATATTGGCTGATTGTATCACTACCCCCCGGATGTCGATCAAGAGTGTATGACGGATGGGATCCGGAATTGCCACTTTTCGACCCATGTCGAATAATGCATAATGGCGCCTTCCAGGGAGGGCCGCGGTGTGGGACTTGATGCGAGCGACCTATTGATCCGGATCGCAGAGCTTTCCGACGTTCCGCGAATCGCCGAGATCTATAACCAGGCAGTCGTTCGAACCGTCGCGACGTTCGACACGGTAGAGAAGACTCTCGAGGAAATGACCGACTGGTTCAACCATCATGGAAACAGGCATCCGGCGACCGTAGCCGTGGTTCAGAGGAATGTCGCGGGTTGGGCTTCGCTGTCACAATGGTCGGACCGTTGCGCATATGAGCTGACCTGCGAGGCGTCGATATACGTTGACGAGGAGTATCGCGGCAAGGGTATCGGTGGCCGCCTTTTCGAGGATCTCATCGTACGCGCGCGAGCTATCGGAATGCACACAATCCTTTCGCGGATCGCCGGCGGCAACCAAATCAGCAGGAAGATGCACATAGATCGTGGATTCGTTCATCTGGGTACCATGCGCGAGGTAGGATTGAAATTTGGACAGCTGCTCGACGTGGATCTGTACCAGATGATTTTCGAGAACCCGGGGAAATGAGATACCGATTTGAAACGCGACGGCTTCTTCTGCGGGAAGCTCGCATCTTCGATGCCCGTGCCGCCGCCGACTACTACCGCCGCAATCGCAGTTTTCTCGAGCCGTGGGAGCCGGCGCACGACGAGACTTTCTTCACCCCCGCGGGGCAGCGTTGGCTCATTCTCGCAGACCGTCGCGGTGCGCGACTCGCCCAGGGGCTGCGGCTCTGGATTTACCTCAAGGAAGACCCTGAGCGCGGACCGATAGGAAATATCGCGATCTCCAACATCGTTCGCGGGGCGTTTCAATCCTGTTTCCTCGGATACCGGCTGGATGAGACGCATTCGGGAAAAGGCTACATGGCAGAAGCGGCCCGCAGGATGGTGGAGATTGCCTTCGGCGAGCTCGGGCTGCATCGCGTGGAAGCGAGTGTCATGCCGCGCAACGCGGCATCGATCCGCGTGCTGGAACATTGCGGCTTTCGGCATGAAGGCAGTTCTCCGGATTATCTGGCCATCGCCGGCGCCTGGGAGGAACACTTCCACTATGCGAGGATCAATCCCGCCTTCGGTCGCGGTTGATCAAGAGCGGCGAATCGGGGATACTGTTCAACAAAAGGCAACATACAAGTGGAAGTCGGAAAGGCTCTATCGCTGTTTCTCCGCTCCAGGACTCACCTCACAGTGCTCGCGGCTTTCGCCGCCGCTCTTGTGTTGTCGTTTCTGTTGGGGCTGACCGCGGGTGCAGTGCTTCTCCTCGGATTGCTATACGTTGCGTCGAGTGCGATCCTGTTCGTATCGCGGCGCGGGGTAAAAGCCATCCTGCGGGTGCAGGATTCCGCCCTCGAAGGCCGCGCCGAGGAGCAGATTGCCGCGTGCCGGCGAATTCGCGATCGCATCTCCTACCTTCGTCTCTCGGACGCGAGAGTAATAAAGGCTGTCGAGTATCTGCTTCTGGTTTCCGGTGAGATGCTGGAAGCCTGTGCGCGGGAAAGAAGATTCGTGCCGAGGCTCCAGGCGGAGCTCGAGGACTCGCTCGCCGCATGCACCGACTACATGGAATCCGCGGATGCCGCAGCAAACGAGCGCCGTTACGGCGGTCAAAGCGCCGTTTCAGCCGAGGCAGTCGATGAGTCGGGTGCAACCGACGCGGCAGCAGCGGCGGCCGCTTTCATCCGCCGCTCCGCCGGGCAGCTCTCCGAGATACGGGAAAGCGAATTTCCCCGCTTGCCCGATGGACGGGATATCGCAACCATGCGCGAGATCGACGAACCCTGAGGGGGAGCCAATGAGCAATCGCACACTGCGTCCAACGGCGGTATTCGTACTGCTTCTCCTGGCGATCGGGAGCGTCAGCCTTTCCGCCCTCGACGCCCGGCTGGTCTCGGCCGAGACGGATCTGGCGCTGCGGCCGGATGGCAAGGCCGACCTCTTTTATTCGCTCGACTGGCGTGCGTCCGGTGGACAGATGCACGGATTCTACTTCGAAGGAACTGCCGCGACGCCGGTATTCAACGCAGATCGCTGCTACGCCGATCTGTCGGGGAATGTTCGGTTGCCGCTGGACATCAAAGCGGCCGGCACCCGCCGCTACGATGTTCTGTTGTCCGGGGGGCGCGGGTTCACGGGCAGCGCAATGTTCTTTCTCAACTACGGGGCAGACTTCGGCGCAGCAGGGTTGATCGGTCGCACGGTCTCTTCGGAAAAGGGCGAGCTCTTCTATTTTGACTGGGCGCCGGTGGATTGGGAGTACCGCCTCGACCACCGGACGGTTCGTATCGTGCTTCCGGTAACAGTCCCCGGGGAGACGGTTTCTCAGGCATACATGGACCAGCTTGGCTTTCTCACCGAGGCCTACGTCAACCGGGAGAACTCAATTGACTATCTTGGTTCGAAAGGGCAGGACGGTAAGTACTATCTGACGATTCGGTTCAACCAGAAAGACGTCGCGCCGCGCGCCACGATGCGCCTGCAGTTCTATCTCCCGCTCGCGGCGGTCACATTTCAGACCGGCGCACTTGGCGTGAAATCGGGCGCAGGCGGGCAGCCGACGAATCAGGCAGGGCAGCCGACGAATCAGGCAGGGCAGTCCGGCGCGGCCGCCTCCGAACCGGCTCCACCTCGTACTCCCGCCGAACGGCTTGCGCGTTATCCTCTGTTCTATGCCTATCTTCTGATTCTGATCGTTCTGGCAGTCTACCTCTACATGAGGAAGGACCGTGGCTTTTCGAAGGTCGTCGAACAGGTCGAAGGTATCAAATGGGCGGGTGACAACTGGATGCCACCTAAACTCGTGGTGGGTTCCTATCAGGTGCCTGGCAAAGTGGCGGAAGATCTCCATCCGGTGGAAGCCGCTCTGCTGCTCGATATGCCGATCCCGCTCGTGGTCGCCATGATCGTCGATGCGCTCGAATCCCAGGGGATTATCAAGAAGATTGCACTTTCTCCGCTCCGGATCGAGATCCAGAGCGCCAGAAAGGCCGAGAACGAGATAGAAGAGTCATTTCTCCACTGTTTCGCCCCGGACGGGACGGTGCTCTCCGGCCTGTTGTCCGATTTTTTCGAAGCCCGGATCCGGTTGCTGCAGGAAAAGATCTGGGACTGCGACCTCGAAGCGACTCGCGCCTTCTACCGCAGGAAGATGGAAGAGGGCGAGTCCGCCCATGGAGCAACCGACCGCGGCGATGCCGCCGGGAAACCTCAGTATTCGGATCCCTATTTCTACTACTGGTATCCCCTTTTCTATTATCACTCCAACCCGGACTATGTTACGCGCGTCGGTTTGCCTCCGGAGCTGTCGGGAGGATACGCCCAGTTCATGGCCTCCTCCTCCTGTTTCCACGGCTGCTTCAGCCCCGATTCCGCGCTCTCCGGGGGCGTAAATGCCTGTTATTCGGCCTGCCATAACGCCTGTCATTCGGCCTGCCATTCGGCCTGCCATTCGGCCTGTCATTCGGCCTGCCACTCGGCCTGCCATTCGGCATGCGTTTCCGGAGGCGCGCATTGAGCCGGTCGCGGGGGCCATCGCCTGCTGCGACCGCTCCTTACTCCCAGCCGGGACTCTTTCCGATGAAACGGATTGCCTGGATCAACGGATTTTTCGCCGCCGTTCGGCCCTATCTTTTCTTCCGTGACGAAGACGCCGTACTTATTCTGCCTCCGAACCGCGTCACCTCGTTGAACCGATCTGGTGTTGCCATCCTTCGACACATGTGGCGGACAGGCCGTGTCGAGCGGTTTCCCGGGCTCACCGCAGGCGATCGAGCCGAGGACGTAAACCGCTTTTTTTCGAACCTGAAGGCGATGTACGAGGGTGTGCTCGACGATACCGACTCCGCAACCGCAGTTGAACGGACGCAGTTCAGCTTTGATTTCACCAGGTTGCCGGTTCTCGGTGAGATTGCCGTCACCTATCGATGCGACAACCGCTGCCTCTTC
>DATKUF010000087.1:0-8030 GCA_035530755.1 Spirochaetia bacterium
AACGACGCTCCTCATGTCGGCTATCGGGATTCCGATTTCGGATTCTAACGCCCACATCTTCTCGACGCAGGGTTCAAGGCGTTAATCGGGTTTCAACCGTTTCAGCACCACATCGTGCTCCCCGGAGGGCTCCCGAACATACGCACTGAAAACCTAATCGGCAACCGCGTCGAGGAGATTCCGAAGTTCCATCCCTATGTCGCCTCGTACGACTCCGCCATGGTAACAGACGACCGCGCGAAGTTCGTATGATGCCAGTTTTCGCACACTCTCAATTGCCTGGGCGTAGTCCGAACAAAGATTTCGATCGGGGAGGAGAAGACTGCCGTTGTCCGCCTGGAGGCAGTCACCGGCAACAAGCGTCGACCACTGCTCAAAGTAAAGACTGACATGCCCCGGGGTGTGGCCGGCGGTGAAAACGACTTGCGGATTTCCGGGAAGGGGCAGCGCCCGCTCCGCGCTTATCGCAACGTCAACCGCGACCTTTGGTGGATTGCGGAGGACATGTTCGAGCGCCCGTCTCCTTTCATCGGGAAGACCGGGCGGGAGACTGCGAAGAGCATTCTCGATCGCCCCGTCAGTGAGCTTGAGCGTCCTCAGGCGGCCCGTTATGTAGGGAACCTCATTCTCATGTGCGTACACAACGACCTTTCCGGGGAGGGCGTCGCAAAGGGCGGTCGCGCTGCCGATATGGTCGACGTCCTGATGGGTCAGGATCAGAGCACTCAGCCGCTCGATGTCGAGCCCTTTGTTGTGCAACGCGTCGATAATCAGCTTTCCCTGTCCGGGGAACCCGGCATCCACGAGTGCGAACTCTTCGCCTTCTGATACTGCGGTGACATAAATCGTCTGCGTATGCCCGGCAACCGGGGCAGAGATCGGAAGAACATGCAGGCCGGCGGACAGCAACATGGAACCTCCCAGGTTCGAAGCTTGCCCACCGCGCTTTGGAGTTCTAATGGTAGGCCATTATTATTACACGTTTTGTCGGGTTTAGCCAATGGGTCGTTGACGTCGCTCCTGACGGTTTTGCAAGTCGTGGAACGGCATTAGTTCGCACGGGCGCAGCTCCTCCCCGCGCCGGTGAACGGAAACCTGACGCGGGAGTTCTGCGCAGAAGAAATCCCGCTATCTCCCGCCCGCCGAGATGAAAGCCGCAAGGAACTCGGCAACCCGCTTCGTCGAGCTTACGCTGACTCGCTCTCCGGGCGCATGCGGTCCCTCGATCGTGGGTCCGGTCGAAACCATGTCCATGTCCGGTATCCGGTCGGCGATCACGCCGCACTCGAGCATGCCATGAGCAAACTCCTCGCGCGGCAGGGTGCGGTGCGCCTTCCGGTACGCTCGCACGGCCCGCTCGTGCACGGCCGAACCCGTCTTCGCGATCCAGGGGAGGTGGTCACCGGAAAAGGAAGCGCGCGCGCCCGCAAGCTTCGCCACTGCCTCAATTCGTTTGCCTGCCTGGTCCATATCCTCCGATGCCGCTCCCCGGAAGCTCTGAAATATCCGAACGGTGCGCGCAGAAGGACCGGCACCGGAAGTCTCGCACCCCGCAAGGTTTACCGAAGTGTGGACGATTCCTCGATCCGGAGGATCAAAGACGCGCAGAACTCCGTGAGGTAAGGCGAGCAGAAGCTCGGACAGCCGACTCGTCGCTTCGGCCGTGAATACGGCGGCAGAAGTCGCGGCCGCGGGCCCGCAGGTAAGCGTGATCTGGGGGTCGGTCAGGGCAAACTCGTCGCGGAACCGGCCGTCCGCAGCAACAACGGCGGCGCTAAGCGTGTCTGCATCCGACACCGGAATCGAAACGGTCAATACGGCATCTCGCGCGATCATGTTCGGGGCGCTTCCGGCCTTTATGTCGACCAGGTGAAGATCGCATCGTTTTGCCAGAAAGAGCAGAAGACGGGCAGCAAGAATGACCGCGTTCGCCCGGCCGCGGTGAATGTCCGTTCCCGAATGTCCGCCCGCAAGACCCCGGATTTCTACGGTGAAGGCAGCGACGGCGTTCCGGCCGGGAGGGCTGATGCTGCGGGCCTCCAGGGAGATTTCAGCAAAGCGGAGCCCGGCGCATCCGACGGTAAAAAAACCCTCCCGCTCCGAATCGAGATTCAGGAGCAGTCTTCCGCGGAGAAACCCGGGAGTCAACCCGCGGGCACCGGACATCCCTGCCTCTTCGTTTGCGGTGAAAAGCAATTCGAGCGGCGGGTGACGGGCCGAGCTCGATGCCGGTGCAGAATCGATTATCGCGCCGCAGACGCCGGTAATCAGCGCAATCCCCATCCCGTCATCGGCGCCAAGGGTAGTGTCACGGCTGGTCAGCCAGTCCCCGTCGGTTTCGACGACTACCCCGGTTGAGAAGTCGTGCACGACGCCGCTTCGCGCCTCACACACCATATCCTGGTGAGCTTGAAGAACAATCACGGGTTCCCGCTCCCGACCTTGCGAACCGGGAACGTCGACGCAGATGTTGCCCGACGAGTCGGTTCGCACCGGGAGACTTCGGCTTTCCGCCCAGGTTCGAATCCAGGAGCGGATCCCGGCTTCGTTGGTCGAGCATCTCGGAAGCGCGCAGATGCGATAAAAATCATCAAGCACGGACGAGAGCAGGTTCATCTCCAGGAATTATACTAAAAAACTGACTGTTTCCGCCTCCGGGTCGCGGAGTTTCCCGTCACAACCGGAATTCCGTATATTTTTCAGGAAGGGGAAGCAGAAATGACAGAACTTGCAGTAAATACCGTGAAGACAATTCGCGATTTCATTCTTTCCGGAATTGATATGAAAAGACCCGCACCGAAAGCGCCGGCGGACGCCTTCTGGGCGGGATTACTGAAGGCCGGCACAGAAATCTGGCTCGACACCGGCGACATCGACGCAGCACGGAAACAGTGGACCGCCGAAATGACGGCGCTCACCACCAACAACACCCTGTTGAACCGGGAAATCCAGAAAGGAATATACGACGACTTCATCAAGGAAGCTGATGGAATTCTCAAGGACCTGGACCGCAAAGAGCGCATCGTCGAGATAGCGTTCATCCTGAACGCACGTCACGGCCTTCGACTTGTGCAGGAATTCGGCGGACGGGTGAGCGTGGAGCTTCACACCGACCTCGCGAACGACCTGGAAGGAATCGTGGCCTACGGCAGACGTTTCCATGAGATCAGCCCGGATCGATTCATCGTGAAGGTCCCGTTGACGGCGACCGGTCTGCTGGGAGCGCGAAAACTGCGCGAGCTCTCGATCCCTGTGAACTTCACCCTCGAGTTTTCTGCGCGACAGAACGTTCTCGCCACGGTCATCGCGAAGCCGAACTACTGCAACGTCTTCCTCGGTCGCCTCAACGCCTTTGTCGCCGACAACGATCTCGGCACCGGAGACTGGGTGGGAGAAAAGACAACGATAGCAAGTCAACGGGCCATCCGAATGGCGGGAGAAGGTCTGCGCGAACCGACGAAACAGATCGCCGCGAGCTTGCGAAGCGGTCAACAGCTCGAATCACTCGCAGGGGTCGATGTCTTCACGATGCCCACCAAAGTCGCCGCCGAAGGACACGAGACGATAAAATCTCCGTTCCGTGACCGGACGAGCGAAAACTACGAGGTGGAGCTCCGTGATTCGGTCGACCCGACGGAGGTACGAATCGACTGCCTCTGGGAGGTCGACGACGCTCTTCTGCGCTTCGCGGGCGAAATCGACGCGAACCCGCCGAAGTCGGGAAGAGAGCTTGAGGACCGGGCACATCGCGCCGGATATGGAGAGCTTTTTCCGCACCTTACCGCAGTCCAGCTCGAAACGGTTGCGAAAGAGGGCAAGGTCCCCGTGCACAGGAGCTGGAAGGGCGCAATCGAAAGACATGAAGTCGCCGTCGATACCCTGTTGAACCTCGCCGGTCTCGCATCATTCACCGCCGACCAGGCGGAGATGGACAAACGCGTTTCCGGACTCATCCGGTAGCCGGCGCCATTCGGGGCGCGTGACTCGACGGGGTCCCGCAAGCGATGCGCGGGCTCACGGTTGCTCATGCGCCTTGCACAACGTGCCCGGTCGATGTTAAATGGCAGGCACGGAGACAGAACAATGGCGGGCGACAATCAGCACGAGCAATCGCGCGAAGAGGTGATCGAGTTCCTTTCCACCCAGTACTCGAGGGACGTGATCGGTGAAAGCGAGTTCGAACGAAGGGTCGGGCTTGCACACTCAGCGGAACAGGCAAACGGGCTGGTCTCACTGGTGGTGGATCTTCCCGATAGTCAGGGCCTGATAAACCGAATTACGGCGCCCGCACCGCGGAACTTCGACCAGCGGGCAGTCGGAAGCGCATCATCGGGCACCGCGCCGAGCCGGACCCTTATGGCGATCTTTTCCGGTTCGGATATGCGGGGCCGGTTCGAGATGCCCGAATCGGTAAATACGCTGTCTGTCTTCGGCGGCACACATATCGATCTGCGCCAGGCCGAGCTGCCTGCAGGAGACGTTCACATTCATGCGGTAGCGTTTTTCGGCGGGGCGGAAATCATCGTACCGGAAGGGGTCAATGTAGAAACCCGTGGGATCGGAATCTTCGGAGGATTTTCGCATCCAAGGCGAGCCCGTCACTACGAGAACGCTCCAAAGATTATCATCGACGGGGTTGCGTTTTTCGGAGGAATCGACGTCCGGATCGCCCGGCCGAGAGAGTCCGACGATCGGAAAGACCGCGGACGTTACTGAGATCTCCGGAGCCGCTGCAACAAAAGGGATCATGAAATGAAAGTTGGTTTCATAGGGCTTGGAATCATGGGCAGCAGAATGGCTGCCAACGTTATCCGCAACGGGCACGAGCTCTCGGTATTCAACCGAACCCGCGAAAGGTGTCTGCCTCTGATCGCCCTTGGAGCAAAAGCGGCCGACACCGCCGCGGACGCAGCGCGGGAGGTTCCGGTAGTCATCACCATGCTCGCCGATCCGGACGCGGTACGCGAAGCGGCGGCCGGTGCGACCGGGTTTCTCACCGCGATGCGGAAAAATGCTATCTGGATAGACTGCAGCACCGTCAATCCGGAGTTCACCCGGCAGATGGCCGCCGAGGCGAACTCCCATGGCGTCCGTTTCGTCGATGCGCCGGTGGCCGGGAGCAAAGGCCCTGCGGAACGTGGGGAACTCACAGTGCTTGTCGGTGGATCGGAAAAGAACGTCCAGGAAGTGAGACCACTGCTCGACTCAATCGGCAAAAAGGTGATCCACGTGGGCGACAACGGCATGGGCACTTCGATGAAGATGGTCATCAACCTCATGCTTGCGAATGCGATGGCCTCCTACGGCGAAGCACTCGCTCTCGGGAAGGCGCTCGGGATTCCCGCCGATCGAACCGCAGACGCGCTTGTCGGTGGTCCGGTCTGCGCACCGTTCCTCGCGGCGAAAAGACCGAAAGTTGAAAACGGTGACTATGACGCGGAGTTTCCGCTGCGTCTCATGAGAAAGGATCTGCACCTGGCCGCGCTCGAAGCGTTCGAGCATGGCATTTCGCTCCCGGTCACGAACGCGGTGAAAGAGCTCTACGGGATGGCTGTCCAGCGAGGATGGTCCGATGAGGATTTTGCCGCTGTCTGCAAGGTATTCGGTCTGTAGTCACTGGCCCGAGGATTGCGCACCGCCGGCCGAATCCGCCGGTGGCCTCTTTGGCGCCGTTTCTTTGACTGCCGCTGCGATCTCGTTGACCCGATATTCGAGTGAGTGGAGAATCCAGAAAAGAAAATGATTGAAACGGTGCTGGCTGTAGATCATCCATACCACTTTTACGGAAACGAGAAGCACCCCGATCTCGAGCGAGACAAATGTCGGAACAAGATGAAATGCGATGCTCAGCAGGAACAGCGCAACGACGATTACGAGAAACACAATGTTCACCGCTGCGTCCCGCCTCGAGAAGGCGGTTCCGCCGACGCTCGCAAGCATCTTCTTGATTCGCTCCTTCTCCTGGTTGTACTCAGCAATCTCCGCAAGCAGTTCGTTTCGTCTCGCTTCCAGTTCGTTTTCGTCCATAGCTCCTCCTGAAGAGTCCCAAGAATACTGACAAAACAGCGGCAAAGGCAACATATTGCGGCGGACAGTGAAGCTGTGTACTCTTGGATCCGGAGGACACAATGGCGCTCCCTACCACGATTTTCCGTCGGCGCGATTCACATCGTCCGATCAGATTCGGAGGCGCCCTCCTGGCGCTCCTCGCGCTCCTCTCCGGCTGCGCAGGCGGACCTGCCGCGCCACTAACGCCCGCCGGAGCACCGCCCGGAGGTGGTGAGGCAGCGGCGGCACTCCCCACCTCGAATCCGCCGGTGGCCGGGTCATCGACAGCCTATCTTGCCGATTCGGGCGGCGGAAAACTCTCTGCGGAGCAGCCGCTCAGCCTTCCGACAGGCGCACCTCCGACCGGTCGCGTCTACCCGCGGTCGGACGATACCGGCGCGACTGTCTACATGACGGTCGACGGTACAATACCCACGGAAAAAAACTACTGGGCCGCGTTCCTGCCCGCGGAGACCGATCGCTACATCTCCTCGCTCGAAGCGAAAAGCCGAACCTACCGGCTGGTTGCCATCACCGCCGACGGCAAAGCCGGGACGGTTGCGACCTACACCGTGAACTGGACCGACGAGGACAAACCTTCGGTTGACGCACCGCAGTTTGTCGTTGACGGGAAACCGGTTGGACCTGGCGCAGCAGTGACGCTTCCGCTCGGGGGAAGCAAAAACCCTGCCGGAAGACTCTCGATCTCCTGCAACTACCTGGGCGCGACGATCTACATCACAAAAGACGGGTCCGCCCCCGGACCCGGGAACTTCTGGAAATCGGATATCTGCGACGGCACCTATATCTTCTCCGACAGTGAGTTCACCGCTTCGTACAGGGCGCTGGCGAAACTTCGAGGTTCGCAGAGCACGGCGACCGAGGTTACGGTAACGTGGAAGGCGCCATAGAGCGACTTTCCTGGCGCCGCGCGAAGAGGCGTGCGAGCTCGTCGACTTCGAAGGTCGGCATGGGTACTATGTCCACGCCGCGGCGCGCCTCAACGGCCGTCGGACCGCCGGAGGTCACGGGTTTGCCCACTTCGCCGATCACTTCAGCCCGGATCCCGGAATCCGCGAGTCTCCGGACGAGCCCGGGGACTGCAGCCCCCGCGCAGGTAATCAATAACGCGCCGGAACCGATGAGCCCAAGAGGATCAACCCCGAGCGCCTCGCAGATCCTTCTCGTTGCGGCCCGCAGCGGAATTCTCTCCAGATCCACGCGAAGACTATGCCCTCCGGCCGCCGCGAACTCTGCAAGGGCCGTGGCAATTCCGCCCTCGGTGACGTCGTGCATTGCGGTGGAGTCGGTTCTCGCAATCCGTGCCTCGGCGACAATGCTCATTTCGTTGCGAAAGGACGCCGCTTCGGCGAGCTCGGAGACCGACAGACCGGCGAGCACGAGCTCGTCTTCGAACCCGGTGGCGAAAATAGCGGTGCCCTCCAGTCCGGCAGCCTTGGTCAACACGATAGCGTCACCTTCCCGCATACCGCGCTTGCGCACAAGGTCATTCCGGGAAACCTGTCCCAGAAGAGTCCCCGACACTACCAGCCGGCTCACCGCGTCGGTAATCTCGGTGTGACCGCCGCACAGCGATATTCCCATTTCCGCCGCCCGGGCCGAAAGCACGCGAAACGCCTCGTCGACTTCACACTCCGCAGTCCCTTCAGGGAAAAGCAACGTACACATGTACCAGCGCGGCTGCGCCCCACAGGTAGCGATGTCGTTCGCGTTTACCAGAAGCGCATCGCGAATCGCGTCTGCCGACGCAAAAGTAATCGGGTCGCTCTTTATCGCGAGAAGCGGCCCTTCGCCGATATCGACAATCGCCGAGTCTTCTCCAATCCCCGGACCGACGAGAATTGAGGAGTCGACTGTGCCCGGACCGCCGCCAAAGTGAGAAAAGTAACCGGAGAGCAGGCGGTTGGGGACCTTCCCGACGGGCAGCTGCAGTACGGGGTCAAGCCGTTGCCGCAGGTCAT
>DATKUF010000088.1:0-5405 GCA_035530755.1 Spirochaetia bacterium
CATCCCCGGACGCAATAAACGTCACGACGGTGCACGACTTTGTTTATGAACGATACATAGGTGGCATTCGTCTCCAAGTTCATCACGCGCAAAAGTCTGCGGCGATCAGAAGGTCCGCGGGCGTGATCTGCGTCTCGAATCATACTCTCAGTGATTTCCAGAAGTGGTTTCCTACTTACAGCGGCCGATTAATGGTAGTCCCTCACGGAGTCAATCGCGCTTTTTATGAGATTGCGGCGAAGCATGATGCCTCTCGGTCAATTCTATTTGTAGGAAAACGAGGAGGGTACAAGAACTTTCGTTTGCTTGCCGATGCCGCGGAGCGGCTCGAAGATTATCGCCTCGAAATTGTTGGTGGAGGCAAGCTGACCGCGTCTGAGAGAGCTCACTTGGAGCGCGTCGCGTCTGGTCGCTATTTTCATCACGGGGTCGTGAGCGACGAGCAACTGAACGAATTGTACAACCGGTGCCATTGTCTCGTGTACCCAAGCGAGTATGAGGGTTTCGGCATGCCCGTGCTCGAAGCGATGGCAGCCGGATGTCCCGTGGTTGCCACTCGCTGTGCGTCGATTCCGGAAGTTGCCGGCCAGGCGGCGCTGTACGTTGATGGGATTACTGCGGCGGATATCGAAATGTCCGTTCGAAAACTGGAATCACCGTCTCTGCGGCGCCGTCACATAGAACTCGGACGTCAGCAGGCGTCGAAGTTCACCTGGGAAAACGCGCGCAAGCTCACATACCAGCTTTATCGGCAGTTGCTTGTACCCTGAACGGACCGTGCGCTTTTTGAACAAACTTGCGACTTCTGTTGATTGTGAGAGTAATATTTCCCAATAGGTGGTACGACATGAAGAAAGCTCTCATCACCGGCATCACCGGTCAGGACGGTGCCTATCTGGCCGAACTTCTCCTGTCCAAAGGCTATGAAGTTCACGGCGTGAAGCGCCGATCGAGCCTGTTCAACACCGACCGTGTTGATCACCTCTACCAGGATCCACATGAGAAAAAGCGAAACTTCCAGCTCCACTATGGAGATTTGACCGATTCGACCAACCTGATACGCATCTTCCAGGAGGTGCAGCCCGACGAGGTGTACAACCTCGGGGCGCAGAGTCATGTAAAAGTGAGCTTCGAAACTCCCGAATACACCGCCAACTCCGACGCGATCGGCGCGCTCCGACTTCTGGAGGCCATTCGTATTCTCGGGATGGAGAAGAAGGTGCGTTTCTACCAGGCTTCCACAAGCGAGCTTTACGGCCAGGTACAGGAAACGCCGCAGTCAGAACGTACGCCGTTCTATCCTCGAAGCCCCTACGGGGTGGCCAAGCTCTACGCCTACTGGATCACGGTGAATTACCGCGAGTCGTATGGGATTTTTGCTGCGAACGGAATTCTCTTCAACCATGAGAGCCCGCTGCGGGGCGAGACGTTCGTGACGCGCAAGATCACGCGTGCGGCGGCCCGGATCAAGTTGGGCCTGCAGGACAAGGTCTACCTCGGCAATCTCGATGCAAAACGCGACTGGGGATTTGCGCGGGACTATGTGGACGCGATGTGGCGCATTCTTCAGGCGGATGAGCCCGACGATTTTGTTGTCGCGACCGGCGAGACCCATAGCGTTCGGGAGTTTGTGGAGCACGCTTTCATGCGACTTGGCATACGGGTTTTTTTTCACGGCACAGGGGTCAACGAGAAAGGAGTCGATGCGGATGGCGTGCTTGGAAAACCGGGACGAGTGCTTGTCGAGGTGGATCCGCGCTACTTTCGCCCCACCGAGGTCGACCTGCTCCTGGGAGATCCGTCCAAAGCGCTGCGGGTGCTGGGCTGGGAACCGGCGGTCAAGTTCGAGGAGCTTGTCAACATGATGGTAGATGCCGACCTCAGGGAACAGGAGCGGGAGCTCTATCTGAAGAAGGGCGGGTTCGACGTGAAGAGCTACCACGAGTGAGATTGCGTTGAACACCAACGCCCGCATCTACGTCGCCGGCCACCGCGGCCTTGTCGGCAGCGCTCTCATCCGAAAGCTTCACGACAGCGGTTTTTCCAACATCGTCACAAGAACGAGTGCCGAACTCGACCTGCGGACCCAGGTTCAGGTCGAAGCGTTCTTCGCCGCCGAAAAACCGGAGTACGTCTTTCTCGCTGCGGCGAAAGTCGGCGGCATCGGTGCGAACAATACCTATCGCGCCGAGTTCATCTACGACAACATCGCCATTTCCGCAAACGTGATTCACGCCTCATACCGGCACGGCGTCAAGAAGCTTCTGAACCTCGGCTCATCCTGCATCTACCCGCGACTTGCGCCGCAGCCGCTTTCCGAATCCTCCCTCCTGTCAGGCTCACTCGAGCCGACAAACGAACCATACGCCATTGCCAAGATCTCAGCGATCAAGCTCTGCCGGTACTTCAACGAACAATACGGCACGAATTTCATTTCCGCCATGCCCACGAATCTCTACGGGCGCGACGACAACTTCAACCTCGAGACTTCTCATGTGTTGCCGGCACTCATCCGACGCATTCACGAGGCGAAGGTTGCCGGCCATCCGACAGTGACTCTGTGGGGCGACGGGTCGCCGCTACGGGAATTTCTCCATGTCGATGATCTCGCGGATGCACTCTTTTTTCTCATGCAGCACGTTGATGCAGCGGACATGCAGCGCGAAGGCCTGGCTGACTGCTTTGTGAACGTAGGGTCGGGGGCCGACCTTTCGATCAAGGAACTCGCCGAGCTCATTGCGCGTACCGTCGGATATCCGGGAACCTTCGGATGGGATAGGTCGAAGCCCAACGGAACGCCACGGAAACTCATGGACGTGTCGCGGATGAATGCGCTCGGCTGGAACCCGCGCATCACACTCGAGCAGGGCATCGCCGCTACTTACGTCTGGTTTCTCGAGAACATTGCCACATGAACCTCTTTTCCTATTGCATCATTACAGCCTCCGACGCCGCGCAAGCGGAATCTTTTCGACGGTTGATCGACCGGCGCATCGAGCACGGGCTCTATCCGCGCGAGATCTCTTTCCGGGTGTATCCGGACCCTGAAGGCGGCAGGATAGGTTCCGGCGGTGGGACGCTCTGGGCCCTCCAACGCCTGGTGACGGATATCGCGCCGAACGACCCAAAGTCCTTCCTCGCGTCTTCGCGCATCCTCATCATCCACGCAGGCGGAGAGTCACGAAGGCTTCCGTGTTACGCGCCGGAGGGAAAGCTCTTTGCGCCGGTGCCGGTCGCTTCGAGCTCGGTCATTCCCCCGGTCGTCCTGGACCTGGATCTCTCTCTTTTTCTGAAATATCCCTGGCGTGACGGCGAAACGGTTGTCGCCTCCGGGGACGTAATCATCGATTTCGACACTGATGCGGTAGTCATGCCTGGGACGCCCCTTTGCGGCTTTGCGAAGCCCGCACCGTTTTCCCAGGGCGCCCGCCACGGTGTGTTCCGGTTCGATGCGCAGGGTGTCGAAGTCCTCGAGTACTACCAGAAGCAAAGCGAGGCTTTTCTTGCCAGGCACGCACGCCTCGAGGGAACCGATCAGTGTGCGCTCGACCTCGGGATCGTATCGATGCGCGGCGATTTCGCCTGCGATTTGCTCGACTTCGGCCGCGCTTCACTTGCATCGGGCAGGTCGGTCATCGACTCCCTTGCCGCGGGTTCGTTCCGATTCGACCTCTATCTCGAGCTTCTCACCTCCTGCCTTGGCGCGATTGACCGGGATACCTACCTCACGCGGATGCGGGGCGCCTCTTCCGCCACCGATGCGGATCTCAGGCTCATCTTCGATCGATTTCACGGACAACGACTCGGCGGAATTCTCACCAGGAGCACCGAGTTCCTGCATTTTGGGTCCCTTTCCGAGTTCCCCACCGCCTCGCGCACACTCGCGGAAAGCCGCACAAAGCTCTTTTACGCACCGCGGGATCCCGAGATCTTTCCGGAGGTACGTCCCGGCCTTGTGATCTACAACTCGCAGGACGTGCGTGTGTCGGTCGTCCCGGCAGCGGCGCCGGTGGTTGTTGAAGGATGCGCCAGCGTGACGCTCGAGAATTGCGGCGGCGGGCAGCTTTTCACCGGGCTGGACGAGCGGTTTGATTTCGCAGGCGTCCCTGCAGGCATCAGCGTGGATGTTCGCCGACTGCATGACGGCGAGAAGGACGTTGCTGTTGCGATGGTATTCTCCGATACGGATTCGTTCAGGGTTGTTTCCACTTTTTCCGAGCTCGTCTTCTGCCGCACTTCGTTCCCGATCTGGCTCGAGGAGCGTGGACTTACTATCGCCGACATCGAGTGTTCTGTTCTTGATCTGCTGGACATACCCCTTTTTGTTGCGTCTGCAGATCCGGAGTTCGTGTGCGGCTACTGGTCATCTCCGACCGATTCTGCCTCCTGGAAAACGACGTTTCTTTCTTCGAAGCGGTACTCGGTACGCGAGATCAACCGGCTGACCGACGCGTCGATCCGGGAAGAGGAACGGACGACTTCCCGTGCAAAGATCCTGCGCGAACACGGTCTTGCGGGAAACGGATGGCGCAGCATGAGCGCCGCCGATTTTCGCGGCGCATTCGAATTTTCGGACCGGGTCGCACTCGAGAAGATGCTTGCCCGAACCGACGACCAGCTCCTGCGCCTCTACCGGTCACAGCTGTTGCAGTCTCTTCCCCGCGGTGCCGGCGGAGGGGAACAACCAGAGACGTCAGAATCGCCGGTTATTTCCTTCGTTTCATCCGGCGAACGCGAGGGCGCGCTGCGACGCCGTGTGAAGGAAGACCAGATCGTCTGGGCGCGTGCGCCGGTTCGCCTCGATCTTGCGGGCGGCTGGACGGACACTCCTCCCTACACGAACCGGTTCGGGGGCACGGTGACCAACGTAGCGGTGAATCTGAACGGTCAGCCGCCGATCCAGGTATTTGTTCGGCCGACGCCTGAATTGCACATCCGGATTCATTCCATCGATCTGGGCGTGACCGAAACCCTGACGACCAGTGCGGCTCTCCGGGATTTTCGTAATCCTACAAGCCCTTTTGCGCTGCCCAAGGCCGCACTCTGTCTGCTTGGACTCGCGCCGGAAGATCAACCGGACCAGGAGAATCTTGCGAAGCGTTTGGGAGAAATTGGCTCGGGTCTCGAAATCACTCTCCTGTGCGCAGTTCCGAAAGGCTCCGGCCTCGGCACCTCCTCGGTGCTCGGCGGTGTCATTCTTGGCGCACTCGAACGATTTTTCAGAATTGAAACCACGCGGGAGAAGCTCTTTCTGAAAGTTCTCGAAATGGAGCAGATGCTCACCACAGGCGGAGGTTGGCAGGATCAGATCGGCGGGATCGTTGGCGGCATCAAATATATCGAATCACGATCCGGGCTGCGGCCCGACCCGGCTATTCAGCAGCTTGACTCGTACCTTTTCGAAA
>DATKUF010000089.1:0-8859 GCA_035530755.1 Spirochaetia bacterium
CGTTTTACCAGAGGGACCGGCAATCGACTGCATGTTTGCCATCTGTGCGGTCTGCATCAACTGTGGGCTTATCGTGGGGGCTGGCATCACCACATCCCGAAGATGTTCGACATATCTGCGTAGGCGTTCCGGATGCGCTCAGGCATATTTTCGTCTCGCTTCAGGTACGTCAAGAACTCGTCCTGCTTTTCGGAAAGCCGCATCTTCAATTCGTTCTGCAAGAAGGCGCTCTGCTCCGGAGCCTGTTTGCGCTTGAAGTCAACCGCGCACTGGTAGGCCATGCACTCGGTGAGAAGGTTCGACGGATAGTCAAAGCTGTAGTCCGCATTCGCCGAGATCGCTACAAGACTGTTTTCCTCCGCGAGCACGACCGACACCCAATTGTCTCCCTCGTTGTAGTCCTCCACATAGGAAGCGGTAGAGTAGACATTCCCCAGAATTGCCACGTCCGAATGAAGTTCCGTCCAACTCACCGAAGGAACTCCCGTCGAAGATAAGGTGAGGGCCCCCTGCCAGAGTACCCCGGACGCGTCCAGGCCGTAGAGATAGGTCCCATCGTTGGTGCACGCGCTGTAAGGGCCATCGGCAACGTTCACCGCCGCGCCCGAGACTGGTTTGTACCACACGGAACCGGCGGACAGGTAGGTGTAGGCCCCTAAGATGAGTCGATAGACCCCGCTCGCTACTACTCCTGCCCACAGAACCGTAGCAGCGAATGCGTATCTCGGAGACGAGGAAGTGTTGGTGCCGTCGGTATAGAAAATCGTGTTCGCGTTGATCGAGAAGCTTGTGATGTTCGCTACGTTCGAGAACTTCACGGGAGTAATCGTGGCCGCAAGGTTGGTTTCGGCAGCATAGATGTCTCCCGCTTGAAGCCAGTACAGAACGCCCTTGTAGTAGACAAGATTCGTGATTGCTGCCGCCTGAGTCAGTAGCGTTATAGGCGCTTCAGATGCGAGGTTACTTCCCGCATCGCTTGATTCGTAGCGGATGTTGTAGTTGGTTCCGTCGAAGTAGACGTAGAGCATCCCGTGGCCGGCTGCTACATAGAAGGGGCTTGAAATGCTTGGTACCTGGGAGGGCTGGTAGCTCTCTCCAAAGGGTATATCGATGTTCGGGACCGTGATGAAGCTCGGGGGAGGATAGTAGGCGAGGCGGTAATTGCCTATCGGATTTGAGAGCGAGCCGCCTATGATCCAGAGATTCTTTCCCTGCATCCGGTAGTAGGGAGTGAACGGGTTGTAGTCCTTCATCCCGAGATTGAACTTTCGAGTCGGCATCCACCCAACGCCCCCGGAGTAGTCCAGAGATCGGAGTTTCATGAAGTCCGACGGGAGTGGATAGAGCCACTCGTACGGGCCGCTGCCCTGATTGGCCGGAGAAAGGGCAAAGATTTTCTCGGTCCAATAGTAGTCGTCGTTTGATTCCAGAATCTTGCCGTAGAGATCCCGGTATGCCTCGTTGATCGACTGAATCTTATCGATCATCGTGAGAAAGGACGACCCTACGAGATCGGCGAGGGTGAGAGCTCGGTCAATGATCTGGGAAGCAGTCACTCAAGCCTCCAACAAAAAAGGCGGCACAACAGCCGCCTTCCCTTAGAATACGGCGGCCTGTCCGCCCACGTCCTAATAGGCCCCGATCGGGATTTCCTTCCACTCGATATTCACGTAGAGTTGGGCAACGACAGAGGCCGGCATCGCTGCGATAAGCGCGAGCACAAGCCCTTCGTTCGCAGCAAGAAGAATGCCTTCCTGCCTCGGATCGAATCGAGGAGGCAACCCCGGAAGAATATCCGCCGTAGGGCCAAGCGTCGTAGTGGCAAGCCACGCAGCGTCATTCGCGACAGGGTTGTCGTCAAGGGTGCGCGTTCCGGCCGTAAGCGCCGCCGTCTGCGCGACACGCATCGCCATGCCGGTACTCGGGTAGGCGGTTCGTTTCTTCTGATCGTTGCCAGAAAGCGTGACCGCCACACCACTGGTGTCCGCAACCGTGAAGCCACGCGCCACAGAGAGCGCAGAGTCAAGGAGGCCCGCTACCGTGGCGACGGTCGTTACCACGAACTGCCACCGAAAGAGGGTAATGAGCGCATTTGTCGTCAGGCTTGCCCAGCGAAGGCTAAAAATCGGAGCGGCTGCCACGAGACCGGTGAGCCCCGTGCTACCTGATTTCAGCCCCAGTGAGAAAGCCGCTCCGCCAGTAGCCTGCGACTCGACCTGTCCGATTCGTGCCACCTGCTGGATGGGAATGACCCCTCCGAGAGGATTCGGTATATCGATTACTCTTCCTGCCATGGGGTCCTCCTAATAGTTCCCGTAGTCGATGAGGCACGCGTGGGCCGTGTTCTTCATCATGAAGTTCCCGAAAATCGAGACCGTCACGAGCTCCGCGGGACCTTCGGTAGAGGCGGTGTTCGGCACGACGTTCAGGAAATCGTCGATATTGAACTGGAACATCTCGCCCGGGTCGCGCGCTGCGTCTACATTCTGGACGCCCGGGTTGTTGTCGGGGACCCCGTCGTTGACGACCTCTTCTACATTCGAGATTGCCTCGAACTTGATCACCTTGGAATCGAGAATGTAGGTATAGCCCTTCGGACAGTAGGGGGTATCGACGATGGTTTTCAGCCAGCTCGAAGAGAACTGGAATCCCACCCTCGAAAGGCCGCGCTCTACCTCATTCTCGGCTGCCTTGGCGTCAGGCTTGTTGATGTCCTGGAAGTACGTGGTCTGGGCATTCATTTCTTGCAACACCACGAGGAGGTCCTCGTCGTTGATGACCACCCAATCAGGTACCCCTCCCGCTCTCCTCATCCTCTGCAAGCCCTGGATGACCGTATCGGAGTAACTCTGCGTTGCGGGCCGAAGCACGTAGGAGCCTGCGAGCCTCGGTACATTGGCCGAGCGCGTCACGCCATAGATGGCGGTCCCGATGTAGGTATTCCATGCGGCGCCCGTGCGCTGGAAGTAGCCGGGAGTCCACATCCCGAGACCGGTAGGCATATTGGGCTTTCCGTTGGTATCCCGGCCGCCATTCATCTCGACCCAGGCACCGGCGACAAAGGTAGCTGCCGGAGCGCCAGGAGTGAACGTCACCTGCGTGCCGGTTGGATAGGCCGGAATACCTGTCGCCATCGAGTCCGACATGGCGGTCACGGTGTAGGGGCCTCCCGCCACCAGAGGATCGGAAGGGAGCCCGGTCGAGCCGTCAGTTACCTGGAACTGCATTCCCACTTCGAGTTTCACGGCGCACGAGTTGGGTACCCACATCGTGGTCGCTGCCTGCGCCACAGCTGCGTAGACTACTCCAAGCTCTCCGTAGCCTGAGCCGTAAAGACATGCGGCCATGGCCTTGCGGACACCTTCAAGGCAAGCGAACATGCGGTCTACCGCCGCTGGGATGAAGGCTCCCCGAAGGTTCGCAGAGGCGAGCTTTTCGAGCTTCGTTACGATGAAGCATCCGAAAATCTTGCCGGGGGGAACCGCAAACTGAACGTCCTGCGCCGTCGTGGTCGCAAGCGCTATCGCAGCCTGATAGTTGCCAGAGACTGCGCCGCCTCTCCCCGAAAGGGCCGCGAAGTTCACCGTCCCGCCGGTGACACGCTCCTTCTTCATCATCTTGACCACCGGGTCATTGCGGAAGAGAAGGTTCTCGACGCCATCGATGTAGAAGTTCTTGTAGATCGCTACAAGTCCCTGGTCTACCGTTGAAGCCTGTGCCATGTCCTACTCCTATATCGCTTCGCCCGCTTTCTTTCGGGCCTCAGCGAGCTTTCGCGCCTGTGCGCCAAGATTCTCTATTCCGGAAGGAGGTGCAACCTCGCCGGCCTTCTCGGTTTTCACGATCGAAAGTCCTACGGGCTTGCCACCCCGAGCACGGACCAGCCGATCCATGAAATCCTTGATCTTTCCGTCGCGTTCCTCTTCGGGGAGCTCCCCGTAGTCATCGTGGAGCTTGCCGAAGACATCGGTGTCATCGCCGAACAATGCCTTTAGCATCTCCATGTGAGGCTCAAGTTGAGCGCCCCATTTGCCCCTGATTCCCCCGATACTGGTATTGCGAGCCTTCTGGGTTGCCATTTCCTTGATTGGATTGATGAGCTCGTCGTACACGATCTGCTCAAGAGATTCGATGCGCTCGACCAGCATCATGAAGCCATCGATAAGGGGATGGATCATCTCCATGTCTTCTTGGTAATCAGGATGATCTTCCTCTTCCGACCGCTCTTTGGGCTCCGGCCGTCTTCCCGGCTCTCGTTCGCTTTCGCCTTCGGCAATCTCTGCTTTTCGCAGAAGCGCTTCCACCTGCGCTCGTTCCTCTTCGCTCAATCTCTTGGGGTCAAACGCCATACTGGCCTCCAGATGAGATATCCACAGAGCGGATTTATTCAGGTGTCAAGGGCATTGAAGAAATAAAAAGCCCGCGCAATGCGGGCCTAATCTATGAGGAAAAGCTCGGCCTTCTATTGCTATTGAGCTATCACTCCCGGTACAGCGGACATAGCTGGAGGTGCTACCTGCGCTCCAGGGGCCACGGGAAGCTGACCGTTTCCTCCCGGTGCGGGAGCTTGCGGGGGTGATCCTGGGATCTGCCCTTGAGGAGTCGGTAACGTCGGCTGTGGCGGATTCATGACGTTCTCAACTGCCTGCCGCTTGGAGTCCACCATTTCGATGAGCTTCACGAGCCTCTCCATGACCTTTCGATCCTCATCGTTCGAATCGAGGCGCAAGAGCGTACCGACTGACTCCCGATACAGCTCCTCGATATTGACGACCTCAAAGAACGTGTAATCTTCATCCTCGACGGCCCTCTCTATGATGCGCTGGCAGTCGTCGCTTGAGGCGTTCATGATTCCGTAGGCGTTCTCAAGGTCAGGGAGCTCAAGCATCCTCATGGCCACGGGAGGCGTGAGGAGCTTCATCCCGATCAGTTTTTCGATTTGCTGGTACTTGATCTGGGGAGTCTTAGAGAGCGCCGACGTAGAGGAGAACTGCACCGTGTAGGAATCGCGCTCGGCCAGAAGTTGCCCCCATGTTATTGAGGGGCGACCGGACACCTTCGGCAAAATCGTGTCTCCCGGTGGAAAGATATGAATACAGGTTTCCGCCACGCGCATGGCGAAGTCCTCTACGTTGTCTACGATGACCTGAAATCGCTCGCTCTCGATGTCCTGGAGGGTTTCAAGCGCTTTCCCACTATCCACATCTGCCGGCTTTTTCTGTTGTGCGGAGAGTTGGGATACCCCAGTGAACTCGAAGCCCCACTGGATGAACGCTAGAAGAAGCTGCATGTACTGTGGACTAATAGGGGCAGGTGTTGCCACCGTGACAGGTGACTGAGTGACACCGGGGATAACCTTGTACTCCACCATCGCTCCAAACTCGCTAGTGAGGGTAGTGGTCTTGATTCCCGACCCTTGCGGAACAAGGATGAGATTCCCCGGATTGAGCTCAATGGCCATGTGCATCCGAACGCATATCGCATCTATCTGTCGTTGGATAGTGTAGAGGTCATCGGCAAGAGCGCTGGAGTTCATCCCCTTAAAAGGCTCGTCGAAATACAAGAGCACAACATTCGGCACATCGAAGGCTATCTTCGTCCGGCGAAGGATTTCGTTGTTGACGACATCCAACCGGATATGATCCTCAAGGTTGTAGTAGACTTCGTAGGTCACATTGTAGTCATTTGATATTTCGAGGAGTGCTTCGAAACGACTCCCCTTGATGAGATCACGAAGAAGCGTGAGAGGGTACTGCCGTCGGTAAATAGTATAGCGCGTGAATCGCCCTTCGAGAAAATAGTACTCCGCCGGATCGGTCTCGAACTCCCATGGCCCTATGTGATGGATTTTACGCTCCTGCTCGTCGATCCAGATAGCGCCATACTCGAATACGCACGCATCACGGAAGGCTAAAGACAGCCTCCGGAATATTCCTTCCCGGGCGAAAAACTCGTCAAAGAATACCTGAGCGTTGCGGCATATTTTCCGCGTCTTGAATCTTCCGACTACCGGATTGAAGAACGGGCGCACTTTGATCTGTGCAATCTTGGACACGACCGTCGAGATTACCGACTTGATGATGTTCAGAATCGGGATCACTCCCGAATCCTCGTTGACGCTCGGGAAGTAATACGCTACTGGATTGCCGTACTGCTGCCAGATGTTCTCCGACCGCGAGCCGTTGTTGACATATCGGTTGTAGTTGCGCCTGTATTTCGCTTCTCTCGTACTCTGATGTTTGCGCAAGACCTGGATATCGGACAGGTAGAACTGATCGGAGCGTGTCATCAGAAGTTCTCCCCCACCGAATCCCTTACGCGGGCGAGCATGTCCACCGGCTCGAAGGTGAGTCGCGTGTTGTCCGAGAGAATCGCCGTGCCTTTGACCCCCATCTGAGCCGCACTCACCATGTCCTGGATCATGGCGTAGTTCAGGGGGTGGGCCTCCAGATCGCGGAGCTTCAGGCGTGCGGCAATTAGCTTGCGCATCTCCTCCTTAGCGATCTTCACGGACTCCTTGGCGAGCTGTCTTTCTTGCTTCCATCGCGCCAGTATCTCAATCACGGTTTCTCCTCCAATTCCATTTCCCTGATTCGCTCGACGAGTCGCTGCTTAACCCCACCGCTCGAAAAGCTGCCGATAAGCAGCCGAAGTCTGTAGGTGGGTCGATGTACACCCCACGAGGCTTCGGGTTTTCGCGTCCCCGTTCTCCCACTCTTACCCTTTAGCTGACCCATGATCCCACAAAAGCCAATCGCTCTGTGCTACGATATACACCGAGTCGGTCGGGCTGCTATCCAGCTTGGCGATATTGCGCTTACGCAGCCTCCTGCGACTAATGCCGATACCTAGTCTCGCCGATGGAGCTAGCAGCAGCCGAGACATTGTAGGCTGTATCCCGATCTGCCGCAGATGGATCGTCATCCAACGCTCCACCAAAATAGCAGGCACGATCCCATGGCGGAAAGTAGGATCAAATACCAGTCCGCGCCTCCAACCAACGAGAGTACCGTTGCCCACGCCATCGCCCATCCTCCGATCCAACCCGCGTGCCAGCGAATAGGCGACCGCGTCCATTTGCCATCTCTCGTCATCTCGTTTGCCCTCCAAAAATCACAACTGGCTGTCGAGCGTATCGGAGTGCGTCCATCGCATCAGGATGGTAGGCCTCACTGTCAATCTCTCGGGTGAGCTCGTCCCGGTCATTGCGAGCGAATACCGTCCGGAGCGCTTCTTCGTCGATCGGGCCCCCCTTGAGAATCTTTAGCAGTCCGCGCCTCACATCGTCCTGGAGTAGCTGTATTTGCGCCTCTTTGTCTGCCTTGAACGCGCCGACGACTGGGAGCCCGTACACCGTATTCATTTCCAGCGTAATCTTGAGATCGGATTCGTCGGCATAAAAAAAGAAATCCTTGTCGGGGATCTCCGCGAATACCCGATCGGTCTGTACGAATTGAAGGCCGCGCTTTACCGCCTCGACTATCTCTGTCACTCCATTGCCGCGCTGTTTGTACTCCCACACCACCCACTGTTCGGGCTTATGTGTCGAGTAGAGGAGGATCTCTATTGCGTCGGCGTCCGCCATGCCGTAGTCGATACCTCCGGTAAAATGCAAGTCGATCTTTGGCTGTGTCGTGATCCATGCGATGAGATCAGCCCAGGTGTAGTAGTTGGACTCGGTAAGCCGGCACACGAGCGCATCATCATCGTAGGCGATTTGACCCAGGTACTCGCGCTGGAAAAGCGGGGAGTTGAGCGTGAGAGCCTTGTCCCGCAAGATTTCCTCGAGTACGGTCTCGTGATTTTTTATGTACGGATTCGCTCGCAGATCCCAGTTGAGCCGGAGCGCCTGATCGTCTTTGCTCCACAGCACCTCCCAGTAGGTGCCGCGCACCCTAGGGCCTGTGCCGATGAGCATGAGTGTACCTCCGCTATCCAGGAGCATAGGCTCCAAAACCGAATCGATAAAATAAGTGAGGGCCTGTTGACTCTGGGCCTCATCGATGACAATCAGGTCGTATTTCTCGCCTCTCCGGCGTTCGCGGTCCTCACTATTCGCGTTCCCGAATATCCACAGCTCCCCACCTGTGGCAAATCGGCAGTATCCGTCCGTGCGTCGTGAGTCCGTCACCAACACTCCGGTACGGTCGAGCACTTCCCGTACCAGATTCCACACACGGTCCATCGCCACGGTCCAGGTTTTGCCGATATACGCGCCTCGTCCCCCTCGCGCGATGGTCCGGGCGAGTTTACGCGCGGCCGCCTCAGTCTTGCCCGCTCGCCGTCCCGCCATACAGTAGATGCGCGTGCTCGTGGACTCAATAACCTGACGCTGGATATCAAAGGCTCCCTGGCTGATTGTGTAACACAGCAAGTCCGTGCGCTGGAGCCGGTCACGCTGGGCCGCTTTCTCCACCTCGACCATGAGGTTCGGTGTAAGGAGCACGTCGGCAATGATGCGCATAGCTGCCGGCGCCGCAGAGCTCGTGCCCATCGCCGCGTCAAATAGATGATCGTAGTAGGCGAGGTAGGTTGCCTTCGTCCCGCGTTTGCGCCCCGCCGCGTCCAAGAATCCCTGTCGCATGAGGGCCACAGATACCATGGCGGGCCCCTTGCGGTGTTCCCCTTTGGTGGGATGTGCCCCCCTGGTGGGGCGGTCTCTCTCTGTGTTCTGGAGCTTTGGGATATGTCGCTTGTCGGGCTTTGGCGCAGTAGGCACCACAGCGGTAAGTTGGTCGGGTGTCTCTCTATGTCCTCTCATGATTGTCCAGCATCATCGGGGACGGTCCGTCTCGTCCCATGATCTCGTAATCGGTGAGCCGGCGTCGATGATCGGCAGGCTGGAGCCCAGCGTAGAGG
>DATKUF010000090.1:0-5463 GCA_035530755.1 Spirochaetia bacterium
CTTCTGAGCGATGCCCAGATGCGGAAACAGGGTATCCTCGAATCTGCGGATCGGGAATCCGAGCGAATCAAAACCGACGCGGTCCGCGCGGTCGACCGTGAAGTGGAAGTTACCATCGCCGGAAAGACCGGGACCGTTCGGATGGAGACTCGTGCACATCGGGTAATCGCTGCCCACGATGTGGTCGAAGCCGTTTTCGTGCGTGTCCGCGAGCTGGTCGATGCTCTGAGCGGAGTCGAGTACCAGAAGGTTCTCTCCGGGCTAATCCGGGAAGCCGTCGCCTTCATCCCCGGTGGCGGTACTCTGCGTGTTCGAACTCAGGATCTCGAAGTCGGGAAACGCATTGTTGTCGAACTTCCTGGCGAATGGGAAGTCCAGGGCGTAGAGGCACCGCAGGGCACGGTCATCGCAACTGACCGGGCGAACAGCCGTCGCGCCGACAACAGCTTCCAGACGCGGCTGCTGCGTGCCGAACGCGCGCTACGCGACGAGGTCTCACGGGACCTGCTCGGACTGGAGACGGAATCTTCGGCATGAGCGGTTACGACTATCTCAATGCGAGGATTCGGGCAATGAGCCGATTCCTCATCCCTAACGACGTATTCGACCAGATTCTCGCCGCCGACGGGGAGGACATTTTAATAGACGTTCTGCTCAATTCACCCTATGGGCCCATCCTGTCGGAGAAGCTCCCGGTTGAAAGCGGGCGCGTCGTACGCGGCCTTACCGCTGCCGAGAGTGCGCTGCGGGAAGGACTCTTCGACACGTTTACTCATATCGAAGCGATCGCGCTCGAAGGTCAACGCCGGCTGCTGGGGATTCAGTTGAATCGTTGGGACGTCATGAACGTCTTGTCGCTTCTGCGCGGTGTGGCGCATAACGCGGACCGCGAGGACATCGTGCACTCGATGATACCCGCCGGAGAGTTCCATCCGGCCCAGCTCGCCGAACTCGCTGCCGAACACGACATAAAATCTGTCGCAGATTCACTAACCACCGCCGGTTATGCCTTTGCGCATGAAGTGAGGCGTGCCGTGCGGGAGTTCCCGTCAAGCGGCGGCGACTTCGCCGCACTAGAGACCCGGTTGTACACGCGCTACTATACGTGGGCCCTGGAGTCTCTGAATCCGAGCGAAGAGGATGAACTTGTGCTTCGGGATCACATGCAGTTGCAGATCGATCTTGTGAACGTCATCAGCACGCTTAAACAGGTCGCCTACCGTTCGCAGAAGCGACCGATCGAGGCGGTCGAACGGATTCCGGGCGGAAAAATCCGCAACGCGATCCTCGAGCAACTTCTGGATTCGCAGAGCGTGGAGTACGCGCTGGAAGTCCTGGATCAGACTCACTTTTCTCCAGCCATAGAACGCGGGATTCTGGTGTTTGGACAGACCAATCGACTCAGCGTGCTCGAGCGGTTCCTCGAACAGGTAGTAATCGTGAAGGGTATGAACCTCTTTCGGGGAGACCCCCTGAATATCGGAGTTCCTCTGGGGTTTATCTGGAGGAAGGTCAACGAGTATCTCAACCTGCGCATGCTCCTTCGCGGGAAGCGATACCATCTTCCTGCGAACGCAATCCGCGAGGAGTTACTGCTTGTCTAAGGTAAGTGCAGTAGTGCATGAGGACCTCGGACTCGGGTTCGGACTGGCCGGTGTGCTCCTTGTGACCTGCGCGAACAACGTGGAGGCCCTGGAGGCTCTTCATTTACTGGTAGAAGATCGCGATCAGGGCATCATAATCGTGGAAGAAGAGTTCCTGGCCGAGTTCGAGGAGCACGAACGGGAAGCCCTGTTGAAGCGGACGATTCCTCTGATCGTTCCGATACCCGGCAGGCTCGAGTGGCAGGGAACCGAGGAGATTCCGCAGGATGATTACGTGGCGCGCCTGATCCGCCAGGCAGTCGGCTATCAGCTGAATATCAACCTTTGAGGAAGACATGACTGAGAACAAGAAAGACGGGACAGGACGCATCATCAAGATCTCCGGACCGACGGTCATTTCACGTGGGATGGAGCGGGCGCGGATGTACGAGGTGGTGCATGTCGGCGAGGCCGGCCTCATGGGTGAGGTGATCAGGCTCGACGGCGATGAGGCATTTATTCAGATCTACGAGGACACCTCCGGCCTTTCCGTGGGCGAACCGGTAACCCGTACCGGTGAACCGCTTACGATCAGTCTTGGGCCGGGGCTTCTGGGAAGCGTGTACGACGGGGTGCAGCGTCCGCTGAAATCCCTCGAAGACGCTTCGGGCGCGTTCATTGGCCGTGGAGTCGTCGCGCCCGCGCTCAACCTGGAACGACGATGGAGATTCGAGGCCTCGGCGCGACCCGGCGATGAGGTCCGCGGCGGCGATCTCCTTGGCACGGTGCAGGAGACCGAGTCTTTAGCACACAAGATTCTCGTTCCTCCGGATATCTGCGGAAAGATCTCGACGATCGACAGCGGTGAGTACACCGTCACTGATGAAATCGGGAAGCTCGAGAACGGGACGATTCTCCGTCTAAGCCAGGCATGGCCGGTGAAGGTAGGCCGTCCGTTCAGGAAGAAGCTGGACTCGGTCGTTCCCTTCGTTACCGGTCAGCGCGTGCTCGACTTCCTGTTCCCGATTGCGTTAGGCGGCGCGGCCTGCCTTCCGGGCGGATTCGGGACCGGAAAGACGGTACTCGAACAATCGCTCGCCAAGTTTTCCGGCGCAGATGTAATTGTCTACGTCGGCTGCGGTGAGCGCGGAAACGAGATGACGGACGTGCTTACCGAGTTCCCCGAGCTGGAAGATCCGCGGACGGGTGGAAGTCTGATGGACCGGACAGTTCTCGTCGTAAATACTTCGAACATGCCGGTAGCCGCGCGAGAAGCGTCCATCTACGTCGGCGTGACCATAGCCGAGTATTTCCGCGATATGGGCTATTCGGTTGCCGTGATGATGGATTCGACTTCGCGTTGGGCCGAGGCGTTGCGCGAGATTTCATCGCGTCTGGAGGAGATGCCGGGCGAAGAAGGGTATCCCACCTATCTTGCATCCCGGCTCGCCGCTTTCTACGAACGGGCTGGGAATGTCGAATGTACCGGAAGCGGCGATCGTACCGGATCGGTCACGATAGTCGGCGCAGTGTCCCCGCCGGGGGGCGATTTTTCCGAACCGGTAACGCAAAGCACCATGCGAGTGACCGGCGCACTCTGGGCGCTCGATTCATCCCTCGCACATCGGCGTCACTATCCGGCAATCAACTGGCAACGCAGTTACACGCTGTTTTTCGATGGACTTGTCGACTGGTACACGCAGAATGTGCACGAGGAGTGGCAGAGTATGCGAACCACCGTGAACGACCTGCTCGGCAAGGAAGGTGAGCTGCAGGAGGTGGTGCAACTGGTCGGTCCCGACGCGTTGCAGGACAGCGACAGGCTCATACTCGAAGTGAGCCGTATGCTCAAGGACGGGTTTCTCCAGCAGAACGCAATGTCGGAAGTTGATGCCACCTGTTCGCTCCAGAAACAAGCAGGAATGCTCGAGCTGCTGTTGAAGTTTTATACCCGCTCGCGCGCGGCGCTTCAGCAAAAGGTCTACCTCGACAAAATTCTCGAAATGTCGGAACGCGAGGATCTGCTCCGGCTTCGGGATGTTCCGGACAGCGAGTTCTCCGAGCACCGGAGCGAGCTGTCCAGGCGACTCGAAAACCGCTTTGACGAGATGACGCAGGAGGCGATTTCACGGTGAAACACGACCCACTGATGCAGCGTGAGTATACGAGTTCGCGGCGGATCGCCGGTCCTCTTCTGTTCGTCCAGGCGGCGTCGGATCTTCCGTACGGGGCCATTGTCACGATCGATTCGTCGGACGGAAAGCGGCGCAGCGGCCAGGTGATCGAAGTGTCCGAAGAGTTCGCCGTCGTTCAGGTGTTCGAGGAGACCATCGGACTCGACATCGTCAGCACCAGCATATCGCTGCTGGATCGCGAAGCCCAACTCGGGGTAACAGAGGATCTGGTCGGTAGAGTAATGAACGGATCGGGAAAACCGATAGACGGACTTCCGCCGGTGGTCCCTGAGGTGTTTCGTCCTATCGGCGGGAGCCCGATCAACCCCATTTCGCGGGCGAGACCAAACAGCTTCATCCAGACCGGCATTTCGGCCATCGACGGTTTCAACACTCTGGTGCGAGGGCAGAAGCTGCCGATTTTTTCCGGTGCCGGGCTTCCCGGGAACGAGATTGCCGCGCAGATTCTCCAGCAGGCAAAGGTCGTGGGCGAGGACAGTAACTTCGTGGTTGTGTTCGCCGCAATCGGCATTACGCACCGAGAGCGTTCCTTTTTCATGACCGAATTCGAACGGACCGGCGCACGCAGCCGGGCAGTCATGTTCCTGAACACGGCGGATGACCCGACAATTGAGCGGATCATGACTCCGCGGTACGCGCTTACGGCCGCTGAGTATCTCGCGTTCGAAAAGGGATACGAGGTTCTTGTAGTCATGACCGACATGACGAGTTACTGTGAGGCTCTCCGCGAGATCGGTACGGCTCGCGAGGAAATTCCGGGTCGGCGCGGCTATCCGGGATACATGTACACGGACCTCGCAAGTCTCTACGAGCGTGCAGGCAGGCTTCGCAACCGAAAGGGATCGGTTACTCTTCTGCCGATTCTCAGCATGCCCGACGACGATATCACCCATCCGATTCCGGATCTCACGGGCTACATTACGGAGGGCCAGATTTTTCTCTCCCGACAGCTTCACCGGCGCGGCGTCTTTCCGCCGATCGATGTTCTGCGATCGCTTTCCCGGCTCATGAACAACGGCATCGGAAAAGAGAGTACCCGGGAGGACCACCGGGGCATTGCGAACCAGCTCTATGCCTGTTACGCTGAAGGGCAGGACATCAGACGACTCACCGCCATCGTAGGCGAGGAGGCGTTGAGCGACCTGGATCGGAAGTACCTGCGGTTCGCCGAGCTGTTCGAACAGGAGCTGATCAACCAGGGGAACAGCGACCGCTCGATCGTCGAAACGCTCGACACCGGCTGGAGGATCGTTGGCGTGATTCCGGCATCGGAGCTGCGGAGGCTCAACAAGGATCTCATAAACCGGTACTTCAGCGAGTACATGGAAGACGGGATCAAGTCGCCCTATCTCGAAAGGTAAGCTGCGGGATGGAACAGATCAGCCCCACCAGAACCGAACTTCTTACACGGCGCTCCCAGATTCGTCTTGCCGAGCAGGGGGCAAAACTCCTTCGCGGAAAGCGCGAGGCCCTTGTGCGGGAGTTTCTCGAGGAGATCAGGTCCTTCCGATCGGATCGGGACCAGATGATGCGGAACCTGAAGCAGGCTTCCCAATCCCTCATGCGCTCTATCGCGATAGATAGTCCCGAAGCTGTTCGGTCCGTTGGCCTTGCGACGATGCGCTCGGTTGAAATCGAAATTGAAGAACAGAATATCTGGGGCACTCGCGTCGCAGAAGTCACCA
>DATKUF010000091.1:0-5526 GCA_035530755.1 Spirochaetia bacterium
GAGGACTCTCCCTACAGGCAGCACCTGGTCGAGCGTCATTCCATTCGCTGCGGCGAGCCGTTCCGGTGTCACGCCGTAGGCTCGCGATACGCTCCACAGCGTGTCGCCCGGTGCCACAGTGTAGACCGCTTTGGGGACGCCTGTCGTCCGGGATGGCGGTGGGCTCTCAGAGTTCAGACGCTGCGGATCGGGTGTCCCTTCAAGGATTGGAATGAGCAATTCCGTGCCCTGATGGAGAGTCTCCGGATCGACCAATGGGTTGAACTGTTGCAGGAGGGTCACCGGCAACTGATATTGTTGGGCAAGTTCCCAGAACGTGTCGCCGGTATGAACGACATGCCGCCGGACATTCACGAGGTTGATTCTGCTGGAAGCCAGCGCGCGGGACAGAGCGTTCTTATATCTTTCGGGCACCTTTATTTGATACCGCCCGGGCGGGGTGACCCCCCAATTCAACTCTGCGTTTCCGGTTCGAAGGACTGCGAGAGGAATTGCGGCCTGTTCCGCGAGCAGGTCAAGATCGATCGGATCGGTCACGGAGACTCTTGTCCAGTGTGTCGGCGGTGCCCAGCTCGCGGCAAGCCCATTGCGGCCCGCGTATTCTGCCACGGCAACTACTGCAAGAAACTTCGGTACATACGCGGCGGTTTCAGCGGTGAGGTAGCCGCCGTTCGCGAGGCGCCAGAAATCGTGGATTCCGGTCTTTTGTATGATGCTCGAAATGTAGCCCAACCCCCCGTTGTATGCAGCGATCGCGAGCAGCCAGTCGCCCAGAACCTGATGATTGTAGGCGAGTTTTTCGATCGCGGCTTCCGTCGATTTCCAGAAATCACGCCGCTCATCGACCCAGTCATTTATCGTCATTCGGTCGCCAACCGAGTTCAGCATGAATTGCCACAGGCCAACCGCACCCGATTTCGATACCGCATGAACGACGAAGGTCGATTCTATCATGGCCAGAAAGTAGAGTTCCGGCGGCAAATGCGCCTCGGCGAGCCGCGTAACTACGAAGTAACGATATGGAGCTCCGCGATCAAGAGCTGTCTGGATCCAACGGAGCCCCGCCGGAGAGCGGTAGATCGCCAGGAAATGGGAGAGGGACGGTTCCGAGGGGACAGTCAACGGATACACCGCCGGGCCGGCGTGGCCCTGGCGTGACGGAAGCGGTCCGATCTGTGCTGCCGGCGTGTCTCCGATCCACCTGTCGTCCCGGATACCGCGGCGCGAACTGTGATCTTCGAACCCTGATGCGATTGTCGGACTTAATGCGCGTGCAGCAATAGCCGGCGACCGGTTATTTTCCGGTTGCCTCGAGAGAGGAAATTCCGAGCCTTCAGCGCCCGCGGGTATTTCCTGGGCGCTGACCGCCGCCAATTGCGTGCTCAGCAGGATCACCGCCGCCAAAGCAACCGTGAGATGCGGTGTTAGACTCTTTCGCCGAAGTAGATGCCGGCCCATTCCCATCTTCCGTTAATCTCAGGATCGGCAGGGAAGTTGATTTTCCGGAAGTAAAGATACCAGGTGGGAATGCGAAGTGACCATCCGGTGGTGCGCAGGTATGCCTCGGTCGCGTCAGAGGTCATTTCGACGTGGTCCGCTACCTGCACGTGAGTGGAAAGGAAAGCTTCGATCGGGAAATCCGCCTGGTTATCGTAGTCGGAGGACTGCTGATCCCATGACATAGCGAAAAAATTGACTTTCGCCTTGTATCGCAGGAGCCGGGAGGGACTTGCCCGCCAGATCGCGTCGCGAATAGCTGCGATCAGGGAATCGAGTGTAGGCATAGTCCAGTCCTTGGTCGAATCGTAGAAAGCTACTCGCGCGATAATCACTTTGCGGGCGTCGGGAACTCCGGCAATACGGGTGTCCGGATATTTGAGAAACTGCTTGTACGCCTGGAACGCCTGATCCCATTGCCCGAGCTCCTCGTAGGTTCGGGCGAGGTAGTAGTAGGTTGATCCGAGGTCGACCTTGTCACCGAAACGCGATATCAGGTCCTTGTAGTAGTCCAGACGCAGCGATGGGTTCTTCGTCACGCGTGTGAGCTCCCGAAGCGCGATAAACTGAACTGAATTGCCTTTCACAAGAACATCCGGATAGTTGCGGACGATGCGCTCAAAATAGTGAATTGCGAACGGCAAGGCGCCGCTCGCTTTGTAACTCTGCGCGACCATAAGGAGGTAGTAGGCGTTATATGCATCGTGCGGGTTCTTTTCTGCGTAGGTGGTGAGAAACAGATTCATGCGGTCTTCAAATCCGGCGCGGGACAGTATGCTGGATATCTGTTCTATGAGGAAGACGCGATCTTCCCCGGGTTTTTTTGTCCTGTCGAGGAGGCTGAAAAGCGCAGACAGTTCCTTCCGCTGATCCGAACTGCCGACCACGTAATACGAGTGACCGCTCCGGCAGCCGCCGAGAAATCCGAAGACCAAGACGGCAAGCAGCAGGATCGTAGCGGATGTACGCCGGGAGATCGACTGCGGCCGGTCAGGATTTTTCATTCGGGGAATCCGTCAAGTTGCCGAAATTGGATCCGGTAGCAGGATTGTGGAACGCACGGTAGACATATTTCTTCATGTTTGCTCCGTCAGTATAGCGACCGACCCAGCGCCTGGCAATAAACCGGTGGGACTAACATCGTCGGCGGCGCCCAGACGGCGCAATCGTCCCGATGAGCTTGAATCCCCGGGAGAGGGCGTGCTATCATTGATTCAGTAATCTATGCCACGAAGTATACCGCGTTTTCCCAACAAGCTGCTCGTTTTCGGCGTTCTTTTCCTCGTAATCGGATTCGTCCTGCTTCTCCGTACACTTGGGTACGTTCCACAGTTCACGGCGTTGTGGCCGTTGTTTTTTTTTGGTTGCGGAATGGCAATGCTCTACATGGTGTTTGTGCTGAAGCGGGGTGCCGAGTCCTATGTTTTCCTTGGGATGTTTCTCGGCCTCGGGGGACTGTTCCTTTTCCTCATGACAACGGTTATGAACACGGTCGGACTTGAACGGATCTGGCCGGTATTCATGACAATTGCCGGCATGTCGCTCGGCGCCTACGGCATGGTGAAAAAAGGATATGCACGCCTGTCAATGGTGATTCCTGGAGTCACGATCATCGCGCTCTCCCTTGTATTCATGCCCTTCAGTCTCGGCTACGTCAAGCAGAGTTTTCGCGGCTTCGTCGGCGAGTGGTGGCCGTCGCTCTTTCTGCTTCTTGGAGTAGTGCTCATCTTTGTCTACGCCTACCGTCGCCGTCGGCGGCAACGACGGCCACGCTGACCAAACCTTGACAAATACCGTTCGTCTGTTACACTTCTATTCAACTGATAAAATCTCTCATGAATGTTCCTGATCTTGAGCTTGTCCGGGACTATTCCGAGCGTGCCTACCGAAGATTTCACCATCCTCGGTACATATCGCCGGATCCGCTTGAGCTGGTAGTGCCGGTCGAGGATCCGCGCGAGCGGGAAGTTGTCGGATTCATCGCTGCTTCGCTCGCGGTCGGTCGCGTAAACGCAATCATAGGTGCGGTATCGCGGATCCTGGAACAATTGAGTGCCGCTGCCGGGAGTGTACGAGCCGGCGTCCTGGAGCTGGATTTTCGTGAGCTTTCCGAGCTGTTCGCGGGTTTTTCGTACCGATTCTTCTCGACCCCGGCCATCGCGAGCTTTCTTGCGGCGATCGGGGATATCCTGCGGCGGTACGGTTCCCTCGAGGCTTGCTTCAGCGCCGGGCTCGATGGCCGCGATGCGACGGTTTTGCCCGCCCTCGCTGCGTTCAGTCTGGAGCTTGTGAAGTCCGCGCCGGTGCCGTGCGGGATACTTGTCACTGATCCGGTGCGGGGGGCGAGCAAGCGGATGCACCTTTTTCTGCGATGGATGGTGCGTTCGGATGACGTGGACCCGGGGGGATGGACGTGCGTGTCACCGGAGAAACTGATGGTTCCAATCGACACGCACATGCTGCGCATGAGTCGTCTGCTCGGCTTGACCAGCCGGCGCACAGCAGATATTGGCACAGTGCGGGAAGTGACGGAGATTTTTCGTGCGATCCGGCCTGATGATCCGGTGCGTTACGATTTTTCTCTTACGCGATACGGAATACATCCCGAAGGGCGCGAGGAGTTGCTGAGAATGCAGTGACGCGCCTGGCTCCGGCTCCACCGGTACCAGGAAAGAGTCGGGCCAATCGGGCTGCGACATGGGCATATCGCCGCACGGCGATTGAGATACCACACCATCACAAGGAGTTACCGATGAGTAGCATCAAAGGAACAAAGACCGAGCAGAACCTTCTGAAAGCTTTTGCCGGAGAATCTCAAGCACGCAATCGTTACACCTATTTTGCCGAGAAGGCGGAGGCGGAGGGGTTCATCCAGATTGCACGGATCTTTTCGGAGACGGCAGATCAGGAAAGAGAGCACGCAGAGCGATTCTTTTCGTTCCTCGAGGGTGGCGACCTCGAGATTCAGGCTGCATACCCGGCCGGAAAGGTGGGGACGACGGCGGAGAACCTTGCGCACGCGGCGGCGGGTGAGCACATGGAATGGACCGAGCTGTACAAGGGCTTTGCTGCGACGGCGCAGCAAGAGGGATTCTCGCAGGTAGCTGCGGTTTTCAACGCAGTGTGCGTCGCGGAAAAGCAGCACGAAAAAAGGTACAACAAGCTCCGCGAGAATGTCGTGAAGGGCGAAGTGTTCAAGAAACCGGGGAAGGTGCTCTGGGCGTGCATGAACTGCGGCTACATCTACGAGGGCGAAGAAGCCCCCAAAAAATGCCCCGCCTGCGGGTATCCGCAAGCCTATTACGAAATGATTCGCGAGAACTGGTAGAAGACCGGTGGCGGCGTTTCGGTGGATGAGCGCCGCCGTTTTGCTGAAAAGCGATCTCTATCATCGCCCGATCAAGGGAAAATGGCTATATTCATACTGATTCTTACAATTCAACTTTTCGATATTGGGGGGTTAATTAGATGGTAATTGGAGACAAGCTCACAAAGGCACTTAACGATCAGATCAAAGAGGAATTCGCATCAGCATATCTCTATCTCGCAATGGGCGCCTATTTCGACGACAAAGATCTTCCTGGATCCGCCGCCTGGATGCGCCAGCAGGGCAAGGAAGAGCTCGGCCACGGGATGCGTATATACAAGTATATCGTGGAACGGGAAGGACGAGCGGTATTCGATGCCCTGTCTCGGCCGCAGGATCGATGGGACTCACCTCTTGCCGCGTTCGAGGCCGCGTACAAGCACGAACAGCACATTTCCGAGTGCTTTCAGAAACTCATGCAGCTTGCGCGCACCGAGCAGGACGTGACGACCGAGTCCTTCCTGAGATGGTTTGTCGACGAACAGGTTGAGGAGGAAGCCCAGACGATTGCCATTGTGAAACAGCTTCGCATGGTCGGGGACTCTGCACAGGGCATGTTTATGGTCGACCGGGAGCTTGGTCAAAGAGGCGCCGAGCAGCAATGACACTTAACAGCGCAAGGCTTGTGTGATAGAGTCTGTGGGAATATTAATGCCATCCTC
>DATKUF010000092.1:0-26053 GCA_035530755.1 Spirochaetia bacterium
ACTATCACCGCAGGCGCCGCGGCGTTGCCGATGTGGTTCTCGTCGCCGGCGACACCTTCCGGGCGGCGGCCGTGGACCAGCTCAAGCTGCATGGCGAGCGCCTCGGGGTACGGGTTGTGAGTCAGGGGCCCGGGGCCGATCCAGCCGCAGTGATATACGACGGAATTACGAGCGCGCGGGCCCACAAGGAACAGCTGGTGCTCGCGGACACGGCCGGACGGATGCATAACCGAACCGATCTGGTGAATGAACTGGCGAAGATCGACAAGGTGATTCGCGGCCGCATCGACGAAGAGGCGGGCGGCGGCAATTATCGCAAGTTGCTGGTTGTGGATGCGACGACGGGCCAGAACGGACTGCGTCAGGCGGAAATCTTTCACGAGGCGGTCGGCGTGGACGGCCTCATACTCTCGAAATACGATTCGACGGCGAAGGGTGGAATGGTCGTGTCAATCTGTCGTAATCTCGGCCTTCCGTTTTCCTACATCGGCACCGGCGAGAAATACTCCGACATCGAACCTTTCGATACGGGGCTCTTTCTCGACGCGCTTCTGGACATGGGATGAAGCGGTTTCTGCGCAGCATAATAGCTGCAGCGATTCTTTTTCACGCGGTGAGCCTGCCGCTCATCGCCGAATCGGTCTGGTACCGCTCCGACGCGCTCGCTCTGCCTCTGGAGAGAATCAGCGCCGCAGCGGCCGCGGGGACAGACTACGCTCTGCAGGTCGATCGGGACCCGAACGGCGAAACGCGGCAACTTCATCACGCAGGTTCCATTATCGAGCGCATCGTGCAGACCCACGATCGGCAGGGTCGCGTCGATCATGAAACCGTCTACAAGCAGGGTCTTCTTTCCCGGGAAAGCAGTTATGCCGTTTCGGGTCTCCCGGATTCCGAAATCCAGTATTCGGACGGGAAACCACGCGTCGAGATCTTCTATACTTACGATGAGCGCAACAGACCCAAATCCGCCCGGACCTACCACTTTGCATCACCGGAGAACGGAGACTCACCGGTCCGTGATCCGACTCCTGCGTGGACAGATAGTTATCTGTACTTCCCGGGCGGGCGCTCCGGCGCCGACTCAGCCGGTACTTTCTCTATTTCAAGCGGCCCGCCGGTAACCGGAGGAAGCAGTGCAGGAGCACTTGCAGAAGTGCGACGCCTCTATTCCGATGGAGTCCGGCAGATTTCCCGCTATGATTACGCAGGCACGCGTCTGTCCGAAGAATGGGTGGGCACCCAATCCGACGGGGTCCTTAGCCGCTATAATAACCTGGGTCTTCGCACGGTTCGGGAAACCTGGGCCAAGAATGCTCCCGTCAACCGGGAAACCTTCACCTACACGACAGCACCGGTCGACGCAGGAACATCCCCTGCGGGCGCCTCTTCTTCTATTCCCGATGTTCTGCTTTCCTCCAATCTGGAAAACCTCGCTGACGGCACAACGACAGCCAGCACCTACCGGGAGGGCAGAGTGGTCCGACGGGTCGAAAGCACTGGAGGAAACGTGATCTCCTCCACGGAATACGAATACCGGGGCGAGAACATCGTTCAGAAGATAGCTCAGCAGGGCGGTAGCACTGAACGCTGGACCTACGAGTACGCGGCAGATAATGGAAAACCCGCACAAGAGTCCTACTTTCTGAATGGGAAGCTTGTCGAGGTAGTACACTACGCGGAGGACAACAGGTCGGTGCGCGACCGCTACCGTAACGGGGAACTCGTTCTCAAAACGTACTACAACGGTGAGCGGCGGGTGAGAGAGGAACTAATTCGCGACGGCCGGGTCACCCGTACGCTCGAGTTTTAACGAGCCATGAAATTACTCAACCGGAACCTGGGCTGGATCTTCTACGTGTCTCGCCGCTATCTGCGCACTCGCCGCCGCGAAAAAGGGCACACCGCTTCGGTCCTGTCGGTTGCGGGAATAGCAGCAGGTGTTATGACCCTGATAGTCGTTCTCGCGGTGATGAACGGTTTCCAGCTCACCACAATCCGTTCGATACTCGAAGTCAACTCCTATCATCTTCGAGTCACGGTAACCGACGACAACGGAGTTGACGGCGCGCTTCTCGCAAAGCTTCGCGGCGTTCCGGGCGTAACGGCTGTAGTACCATTCGTAGACGTGCAGACTGTCGCTCAGGGATATTTCTCGGCGATTCAGGCGATCTCGCTCCGCGGTGTGCCCAAAGACGCGCTGGCCATGGATCCATCTCTCGTCGAGTCGCTGAAGATTCTTGCAGGCGAGTTTGATCTGAGCACACCCGGAAACGTCGTGCTCGGCAGCGAGCTGGCTCGAAGTCTGGGCCTGCGCGTGGGTGATGAGGTCACGCTTCTGAGCGTCGTCGCGGCCTCGGCAAATCCGGCACTGCAATCTTCCGCGTCAGGGGAGAGTCGGCCGCGCTTCCGTTTGGTCGGAATATTCCGCACCGGTTTCTATGACTACGATCTGTCCTGGGGTTTTGTGTCTATCGGGGATGCGCTTCACGACTTCGGCACTGCGGGTCCGGTAGTATACGGGGTGAAACTGCGCAACCGATTCGCCGATCAGGCTGCGGAGCGACGGATCCGCGATGCGCTTCCTGCGACCGATGCCGGCAGGGTTCAGATCGAATCGTGGCGGCAATACAACAAGGCGATTTTCGGAGCGCTCGACGTAGAGAAAACCACGATGATGCTGCTCGTCGGGCTGATCTTTCTCGTGGTCGGGGTCAACATCTATCAGTCTCTACGTCGCTCGGTCTACGAACGGACCGAAGACATCGGCGTGATGCGGGCAACGGGAGCGCCCCCCTGGGCGATCCAGCTTATTTTCATTTTCGACGGGTTCTATATCGGATTTCTCGGCTCCGCTATCGGCACGGTGGTCGGATTGTTTCTCTCGGTAAACATCAACGGCGTTTTCGCCGCAGCCGAATCCGTGGTAAATGGAGCGCTCGCGCTCGGCGGCCCGGCGCTGCAGGGGTTTGTCGGAATGCGCGCGGGAGAGTTTTCTATCTTCTCGCCCTCCTATTTTTATCTTTCTGCGGTTCCCGTGAAGGTAGTCTTCGGCGAGGTGTACAGCATCTTTCTGTTCGCCGTTCTTTCTGCGACAATTGCCGGGGTGTTCGCCGCTCGTCGTGCAACGCGAATCAAACCGGCCTACGTTCTGAGGTATGAATAGATGGCGCTTGTCAGTCTCGACTCGGTTACGAAAGAGTATCTCTCCGGGAGCGAACGGCTGCGCGTGCTCGACGAGGTGACCGTCGAGCTGGAAGCCGGAAAGATCGCGGTCGTATCCGGCGAAAGCGGCTCGGGCAAGAGCACTCTGCTCAACCTGATCGCTGGTCTCGACCTTCCGAGCGGCGGCCGGATCACCGTCGGCGGCTACCGCGTACAGGCCCTGAGAGAAGAAGACATGACGGACTACCGCACGCGCGTCGTGGGTCTTGTCTTTCAGTTCCATTTTCTGCTCCGCGATTTCACTGCGCTCGAAAACGTGATGCTCCCTGCCTACATGGCCGGAATGAAACGTGGCGCGGCCGAAAAACGCGCATTTGAGCTTCTCGGTGAGGTTGGACTCTCCGACCGTGCGCACCACTATCCTACCCAGCTTTCCGGGGGCGAGCGGCAGCGGACCGCGGTAGCGCGCGCTCTGGTGAACGATCCGGAGATCATCCTCGCCGACGAGCCGACAGGGAATCTCGACGTTGCCAATTCACGGCTCGTTCAGGAGCGACTTTTCCGACTTGTCCGCGGTTACGGAAAGACGCTTATCCTGGTCACCCACGACCTCGAGCTGGCCACTTCAGGAGATCGACGCTTCCATATCGAGGAAGGAAGGCTTCGGGAATCGTGACATTCCGCGCGTCCCTTCTGTTGACAATCCGTTATGTTTTCGGCAGCCGTTCCCGCCGCGCGCCCTCGCGCCCGACATCTTTCGACAGGCGGGTAAACGACGAGCAGGAACCTGGCGCGCCGAATGCCATCCCGCTGGTTCGACGCCGCCGCGGGCGCGTTCGTGGCGCGATCGCAGGCATTGCGGTGAGTCTGGTTCCGCTGGTGGTGGTACTCGAAGTTGCCGACGGGATGATCCAGGGAATCACTTCGCGGTTTATCGAAGTGGGAACCTACCATATCGAGGCGATATCGGCGGCCGACTCAACACCGGCGCAGATGGAATCGCTGGCAGCCGAGATTTCACGGGTTCCCGGTGTCACCGAGGCGGTGCCGGAACGACAGGGGCTGGGGTTGATCGCCTCGACCGCCGGTCGAACCGGCACGACAATCCGCGCGATCGATCCACAACTTTTCGCCGACGATTCCGCCTTTCGGCGGTATGTCCACGTTTCCGCCGGAGTTTTCGATCTCTCCACGGAAAACTCGATAGTCGTGGGAACCGAGATAGCGCGAAAACTCGGTCTGAGCCCCGGCGACACGGTGCGACTCATAACTGTTCGAAGCTTCGGCGGCAGCGCGTTCCTGCCCAAGATAAGCACATTCACCGTTCGCGGGATTTTTTCGACCGGCTACCAGGAGCTCGACAAGTTGTGGGTCTTCATACCGTTCGCGCGCGGCGCCCGTATTCTGCCCGCCGAAACATCCCGCTCCATCATCGGTATCAAGGTCAGCGATCCGTTTGCCATTGCAAACCCGCTGTTCTCTGTCGGAACCCACGGGGCGCGAAGCGTGGTCGGGATCGTCCGTGCCATACAGGAGCAGCTCAGTCCTGATTGGCGGCTCTACTCCTGGTATGAGCTGGAAAAATCACAGTACATGTCCTTTGTGACCACAAAGAATCTTCTTGTCTTCATCATGATCCTGATTGTCGCAGTTGCGTCGGTGAATATCTCCTCCTCCATGGTCATGCTCGTCATGGAGAAGCAGGACGAAATTGCAATTCTCAAGGCTCTCGGTGCAAGTCCACGCGGAATCCGAACGATCTTTCTTCTTGCTGGTTTCGCCGCGGGAGCACTCGGTACCTTTGCAGGCATCGCTATCGGCCTTTTTTTCGCCGTGAACATCAATGAGGTCATAAGCGGTCTGCAGTGGGCTCTGAACGCGGGTATCGCGATCGGGCAGCACCTCATGTCTCCGTTCGGTAGAGTTTCCACCTCGCGGGTTGACATATTCAACCCGGAATTCTATCTTCAGACGATTCCCATTCGGATACGTGTTTCGGAAGTCTTCCTTGCCTCGTTTCTGTCAATCCTGCTTTCTACCGCAGCTTCCTATTTCCCAGCGCGGCGGGCCGGAAACATCCGACCTCTATCGATTATGCGTAAGCATTAATCAGAGATTGGGGATACAATGTATCAGCGGTAGGTCAAAATGGGCGAAATCTGCGCGT
This sequence comes from Spirochaetia bacterium, assembly GCA_035530755.1. Classification (GTDB taxonomy): domain Bacteria; phylum Spirochaetota; class Spirochaetia; order DSM-27196; family DATKUC01; genus DATKUC01. The sequence continues at coordinate 5,333 of DATKUF010000092.1, forward strand.
CGTGTGGAAAAGGCGACGCCGTCATAAAAATCCAGACAATCATGGGTCCCGTAACTGAGGACCTGTGGCTCTGCCGGTCGTGCGCGGAAAAGCACGGCATCGACCCGGAGGAGCCGGCCATTGAACCGCGTACCGCAGATCTGCTTTCCGGGCTTTTACGGCCTCGATCGCCAAAGCGCCGAAAAAAGCCGGCCTCCGGCGGCCAGTCGGACAAATCGAGTGGGGCCGCTTCCTCCGGCGGATCAGCCGCGGTCCGACGCGAAGGCAGCTCCCCGGGCGATGATCTCGGGGTCGAACGCGCTGCGCAGGACGGTCGCGAATGTCCGAACTGCGGGATGACGATCGCGCGACTGAAGAAGACCGGCAGGGTAGGTTGTGTTAACTGTTATGCGGTCTTTCGGCCGATCATAGAAACAGTATTGAAGGATCAGTCGTTTGCAGGACGGCACATCGGGCGATTGCCCGAGAAACTGCAGCGCTACCGGTATATTTTCGTGGAGCGCGAGCGGCTTTCCCGGGGTCTGGCCGCCGCCGTCGTCCGTGAGGACTACGAAGAAGCGGCACGGATCCGGGAAGAGATACATCGTCTTGACCGGACGGAGGGGATAGCCGATGATATCGAGTGACGGCGTGCCGGACGCCGGGCACGGCGAAACCGGCTCCGAGAGCAGCGAAAACCGCCTCCCCAGCTGGTTCACCGAGCCGGGGCCGGATAATGACGTCGTAGTATCCAGCCGCGTCCGACTCGCCCGGAACCTTGCGGGCTTTTCGTTTCCCGGTTTCATGACACCGCAGGAAGAGAGCGAGGTCGCTTCGGGCGTTGTTCAGTTATTTCAGGATCGTTTTTCCACCCGTGAATATCTGGTCGTCGATCCATCACGCCTTGCCCGACACTCGCTTCAGCTGCTCGTGGAACGAAATCTGGTCTCCGACGATTTCCCCACAGCGGCCAGAACCGTGTTGATTCTGCGTTCAGACGAGCGTTTTGCCGCCTCAGTGAACCTTGTCGATCACCTTCGGCTCTCGGTTCTTCGCGGCGGACGGCGGGTAGCCGAAGCCTTCGAAGAGGCAGATCGAATCGACCGAATCGTCGAGGCCGACCTTCCCTACGCTGTGTCCCTCGAATGGGGCTATCTCAACAGCGAAATTACCAACATCGGGACCGGGATGCGCGCCTCGGTTCTGCTTCACCTTCCTGCACTCATCGAGACCGATCAGGCGCCGGAAGTGTTCGAAACGGTGACGCGTTCCGGCTTCATGGTGAAGGGATTCTGGGTGTCCGACGGCGAAGAGAGCCCTCGCCGGTCGCTCGGGCAGATGTACCAGCTCGCAAATCTCATCACTATCGGCGTGCGCGAGACCGATATTGTCGAAAAACTTGATAAGGCGGCCTCGCAGTTGGTAAATTATGAGCGGAAAGCACGGCGAGGACTGATGCGGGGAAGGAAGCACGCGATTATCGAGAAGCGAGTTGCCGATGCCAAGGCGAAGCTGCTGACCGGAAAGTCGCTCAGTTACCGGGAAGCAGTAGAATTGCTCTCCGAAATTCGGCTCGGCGTCGCTCTTGGACTGTTTCCGGACGCACAATTGGAGTCGGTGACCGCGCTTTTTTTTGTTTCCCAGAGGTCCCACGTCCTACACGCGCTACGCGCCGACGGGAATAACGATGAGGTGCGGCCACAAGGAGGCACTACGGAACTGTCGGAAGCGGAGGAGGTTACGGAAATCGAGCCCGAGACCATAGACGAAAGACGCGCGGCGTTGATTCGCGGGTATCTGTATCCGCACGTGTGAATGCGTCGGGGAAGGACTAACCGGGGCGGCGGGCAGGGGTCGCGGCAGGTGGTCGGCTCTTCGGCGATGTTTGTTGGGAGGACTGCATGTTCAAAGGTTTGACGCAACGAGCACAGAAAGTGCTCACCATTCTCGCTCAGGATGAAGCGAAGAGATTTCACTCTGATCAGCTGCTGCCTGAGCACATCATTCTCGCCCTGCTCAAAGAGGGCGGCGGGTTAGGCTACAAGGCCCTGCAGAAGGTCATGATAGATCCTGCAAAAATGCAATTTGAAATAGAGAAGGCAATTCCGCGAAAACGAGGAGGGTTCATTCTTGGTGATGTCCCGCCCTCTCCACGGGGACGCAAGGTCCTCGAAGATTCGGCCGAAGAGGCACGCAATCTTGGTCACGAATACATAGGCACCGAACATCTTCTGCTCGCCTGCGCACGAGAAGCAGACAGCGAGACCGTGAAATACCTCGCCAAGCACAACATCACCGTCGAAATGCTGCGAGAAGTAGTTGCTGAGCTTTCGGGCAGCGGGGGCGCGGGCTCCGGGTCAGGGGGCAGATTCTCCGGAGGACAGCAAAAGAAAAAGAGTCTCACCGGCCAGTCGGCAAAGAAAACCACGCCCACGCTCGACGAGTTTTCCCGCGATCTGACCGAGCTCGCGCGGGCGGACAAGCTCGACCCCGTTGTCGGGAGGGAGAAGGAGATCCAGCGTGTGATCCAGATTCTCGCGCGGCGAACCAAGAACAATCCCGTTCTCATCGGTGAACCGGGCGTAGGGAAAACTGCGATCGTCGAGGGACTCGCTCAACGAATCGTCGACGGATCGGCGCCCGAAGTTCTGCTCGGCAGGCGCGTTCTGACGCTCGACCTGGCTTCCCTGATCGCCGGCACCAAGTATCGCGGCGAGTTCGAAGAGCGTCTCAAACGCGTGATGAAAGAGATCACCAATGCCGCGAACGTCATCCTGTTTATCGACGAGCTGCACACCATTATCGGCGCCGGCGGTGCTGAAGGAGCTATCGACGCGTCCAACATGCTCAAGCCCGCACTTTCGCGCGGCGAGATACAGTGCATCGGCGCTACGACGCTTAATGAATACAAGAAATACATTGAAAAGGATGCGGCGCTCGAACGTCGGTTCCAGACCATTTTTGTAAACGAACCGAGTGTTGCCGAGACCATAGAGATCCTCAAAGGCATCAAGGCGCGTTACGAGGATCATCACAACGTGTCCTACACGCCCGGCGCCATTGAGGTGTCGGCCATGATGTCCCGAAGATACATTACCGAACGCTTTCTGCCGGACAAGGCGATCGACCTGATCGACGAAGCTGGAGCCCGGAAACGGATATCGAACAGCGTGCGACCCACGGAACTTGCCGAGCTGGAGGCGGAGATCGAGCGGCTCAACCAGGAGAAGCTTGCGCTGGTGAACTCCCAGAACTACGAGCGTGCTGCAGCGGTGCGTGACCAGGTGCGTGAGCTCAAAAGCCGCGTTGAGGAGATGAAGACCGAGTGGAAGGTGACCCTCAAAACTGAACACAACGTTGTCGACGCCGAAGACATCCAGTTCGTCATCTCGGAGATGACCGGAATACCCCTGTCGCGCCTTGTGCAGAGCGAGAGCGACAAGCTTCTGCAGATTGAGACCGATCTCCACAAGAAGGTCATTGGGCAACAGGAAGCTATAGGAGTCATTGCCGCATCGATTCGCCGTTCGCGCACCGGTTTGAGCTCGCCGAATCGCCCGATGGGTTCATTCATATTTCTGGGGCCCACCGGCGTCGGGAAGACACTTCTGGCCAAGAGTCTCGCAGAGTTCCTGTTCGGTAATTCGGAGGCGCTCATCCGAATCGACATGTCGGACTTCATGGAGAAGCACAACGTGTCGCGACTCGTCGGCGCCCCTCCCGGCTACGTCGGTTACGAAGAGGGAGGCCTGCTCACCGAGAAGATCCGGCGACGCCCCTACAGTGTCGTTCTGCTCGATGAGATCGAAAAGGCACACCCGGACGTGTTCAACATTCTCCTCCAGGTACTCGAAGAAGGCCAGTTGCAGGATAACCTTGGACATACGGTCAGCTTTCGCAACACAGTACTTATCATGACGTCGAACGCGGGTGCGCGCGAAATTACCCGGGAGTCCATGGTCGGTTTCCAGCCGATGGAGGGTGTGCTCGAATACCGCGATATCAAGTCCAGCGCGATGAATGAGCTGCGGAAAGTGTTTCGGCCGGAATTTCTGAATCGCGTCGACGAGGTGGTGGTGTTTCACAGCCTTGATCGGAAAGAAGTCAGAGAGATACTCGATATCCTTCTGGCAGACGTCCAGATGCGGCTGGCGGAACGCGAGGTGGTGCTCGAGGTCAAACAGACTGCCAAGGAACACCTGATAGAAACCGGCTACGACGTGAAATTCGGTGCCCGGCCGCTTCGCCGGACGATACAGCGCGAGATAGAAGACCCGCTTGCCATGGAGATCCTCAAAGGGCGGTTCGGTCCGGGGAGTCATGTGATAGTCTCGATACGCAACGGCAAGATCGCGTTCCGTGCCGGTAATCGCATTGAGGCCCCCGACGGAGACAAACTGCCGGTAGGAATGAACAACTAAGCGGTGTGATCGATTGCGCGTGAGGATTCATTGCCAAAAAAGGCCCGGCGGAAGCCGGGCCTTTTTGTGCAGTGATCCGTTACAGAGCCTTGCCCCCGAGTTCGCGATAGGCGTAGAGCATGTTGGACAGCGCACGAATCTCGTCGAGTGACAACAGCCGTGTGAAACTTGAGCGGAGCCCCGTCTCGAGCACCGCGATCTGCGCTTCCCCGGTCGGGGTGGCGGCATCGGTTCGTGGCTTTTCCCCGAGGATTGTCTGCAAAAGTTGTGAAATAACCGACAAGTCCGTTGTGTCTGCCGATTCGATCTTGAACGGATCCGATCGATAGCGGGACAGCGTGAAGAGAGTCAGATCGGGTGAGACCACCGACTTCCCGGCGACCACGGTCACCGACCTGACCATGAAGGGCGGGTCGCCCACAAGATAGCGGTGCTGGATGGTCAGGTGAAGCTGCGGTGCGCCGCCATCGGTATACGTGATGCTGAGATAGAGGCTGTCGCCCGTCCCCGCATTGGCTCGCATATCCACGAGTGTGTGCGTACCGGTCGCCGGATCGAGTGTGTCGTTGATCACCGACCCGGTGACGAGCGACGGGGCCGACGTTCCGATGAATCCGCCGGTCGGGATGGCAGACCCGGAGTTGCCGCCCGACTGACTTTGTCGGAGAAGCTGATCCGGAGGCAATCCCTTCGCGAAAGCAATCTGGTTCAACGCATCGTCAAGCGATCGGTTGGCGGCGACAAGCGCATCGTTTTTCTTCTGCGCCTCGGAGAGTCGGGCCTTGAGACTGTCGATTTCATCCTGCAGTTTCACAGAATCTTCGCCGGATTTTCCTGCAGGATCTGTCACGGTCCCTGCGGCGGGCGCCGCATTTGCCGGGGCCGGCGCTTTCACCATAGCTGGAGTGTTCGGCGGGGAAACCTGTTTTGTCTGAGGCGGCGAAGTCGCGCATCCCGTCGAGAGCAGACAGAACAAAGCTGCAAGCGAAATCGTGAGTGTCAACTTTCCGGCTAGGCCGCCCGATCGATGTGCCGTCGGTTTCATCGCGTCGTTTTCCATGCTGATCGTGCCTATTCTGGCGGAAAACCGACGCAAAAGCAAGCAATATCCTTTGGAACGAAGGTTGCTTCGCAGATCCGACGATTCCGTATGAAGGGCCTTCGCCATCAAGGTCCACCCGTTTGTCACAATCGGCCGGATGTGCTACATTTACTCCGCGCAATAACTTAGCTCTTTCCGCCGTCCGGCGGAGCGTCAGGCCAGGGAGGGGGGGGCAGACGTGCGCGGCACTCAATCTTTGGTTCTAATCGGATAACAATGGCTGCAAAAACTTCAAACTACGATGAGAGCAAGATCAAAACGCTCTCGTCGCTCGAGCACATCAGACTGCGGACCGGGATGTATATCGGACGTCTTGGTGACGGCTCGAACCTGGACGACGGTATCTACGTTCTGCTGAAAGAGGTCATCGACAACAGCGTCGACGAGTACATCATGGGCTACGGTTCCCGCATAGTCATTGATATTGGCGAGCGCGCGGGCGACCGGCTTGTTTCAGTGAGGGACTACGGTCGCGGCATTCCGCTCGGCAAGGTAGTCGACGCGGTTTCCATCATAAACACCGGTGCGAAGTACAACGACGATGTCTTTCAGTTCAGCGTAGGCCTGAACGGAGTAGGCACAAAGGCGGTGAATGCTCTCTCATCGCACTTCAAAGTGGCCGCGTATCGCGACGGACACTGTTTTGAAGCGGTGTTTTCCCAGGGGGTTCTCAAGTCGCAGAAACGTATGAAAACGGCACGAGAACCTGACGGCACCTATGTCGAATTTTGTCCTGACCGCGAGATCTTCGGTGAATACCAGTACAACATGGAGTTTGTAGAGCAGCGTCTGTGGAACTACGCCTACCTCAACAGCGGGCTCGTCCTCGAGTTCGACGGGCGCAATTTTCAGTCCGAACACGGGCTTTTCGATCTGCTCAACGCGGAGGTAGGGGACGCGGCTCTCTACGAAATCGGATACTGCAAAGGACAGTTCCTGGAGTTCGCCTTTACTCACACGTCCAATTATGGCGAGACCTACTTCTCCTTCGTGAACGGCCAGTATACCTCGGACGGAGGTACCCATCAGAGTGCGTTTCGGGAAGGCTTTCTGAAAGGGGTAAACGAGTATCTGCAGAAGAACTATTCCGGTGTAGATGTGCGTGAAGGAATTGCGGGAGTGGTTTCCGTAAAATTGAAGTCGCCGGTGTTCGAAAGCCAGACCAAGAACAAACTGGGCAACACCGAAATCAGAAGCTGGATTGTCAACGAGACGCGCTCCGGGGTCGTCGAGTTCCTCACCCGGAACGAGAAGGCCACACGCCGGCTGATCGACAAGATCGCAAGCAATGAACGATTGCGTAAGGAGCTCAACGCGGTAAAGAGTCAGGCCCGCGAGGCCGCGAAAAAGATCGCGCTCAAAATACCCAATCTGAAGGACTGCAAATACCACCTCGAAGAGGGCACCGACGGAGAGAGCTCCACAATCTTCATCACCGAGGGCGCATCGGCGGCCGGTTCGATGGTCTCATCGCGCGACGTCTACACCCAGGCCATATTCAGCCTGCGCGGGAAACCGCAGAATATGTTCGCGAGAAAGCGGGCGGAGATCTACAAGAACGAAGAGCTTTACAACATGATGATGGCGCTAGGTATCGAGAACGACGTGGAGGGTCTTCGTTACGCCCGCATAGTGATAGCCACCGACGCAGACTACGACGGATTCCACATCCGCAATCTTCTACTCACGTTCTTCCTGAGCTACTTTGAAGAGCTTGTGGTCGCGGGCCGCCTCTACATCCTCGAGACGCCGCTTTTTCGTGTGCGGAACAAGAATGAGACGCGGTACTGCTACAACGCGCGAGAGCGCGACGAGTCGGTCAGGGCAATCAGCGCCGCCGAGGTGACTCGTTTCAAAGGGCTGGGCGAGATATCGCCGAAGGAGTTCGGGCAGTTTATCGGTGAGGACATGCGCCTGGTCAAGGTGAATATCAAGTCGATAAAGGATGTTCCGGAAACCCTCGAGTTCTATATGGGCAAAAATACTCCGGAGCGACGCGAATACATCATGGAGAATCTGGTCTGAAATGGCATATGTGAATACACTTTTCAATACCAACTTTCTCGAGTACGCATCCTACGTTATCAAGGATCGGGCAATTCCTCACGTCGACGACGGCTTGAAACCGGTTCAGCGACGCATCCTTCACAGCCTCTTCGAGATGGACGACGGGAAGTTTCATAAGGTCGCGAACCTGGTCGGACATTGCATGAAGTACCATCCCCACGGGGACGCTTCCATTTATGAAGCCCTCGTTGTTCTTGCGAACAAAGAGCTTCTGATCGAGAAACAGGGAAACTTCGGCAACATTTTCACCGGCGATCAGGCCTCTGCGTCGCGATACATCGAGTGCCGGGCCACGCCGTTCGCGAAGGAAGTCCTCTACAATCCCGAGATCACGAACTATGACGATTCGTACGACGGCCGCAATCGCGAGCCAGTAGTTTTTCCGGCTAAGATTCCTCTCGTTCTCGTGCTCGGAGCGGAGGGAATTGCAGTGGGAATGTCGACGAAGATCCTGCCCCATAATCTCATAGAGGTTCTGCAGGCGATGAAGGCATTCCTTCTGGGTAAATCTTTCAGACTTTTTCCGGACTTTCCGACCGGGGGACTCGTCGATGTATCGGACTACCAGGACGGTCTGGGCAAAGTGCTCGTTCGCGCAAAACTTGATACATCCGATCCCAAACGAATCCTGATTCGTGATCTTCCCTTCGGCGCGACTACAGACAGTCTCATCACGTCTATCGAGAACGCGGTCCGCCGGAACAAGCTGAAGATCCAGAGTATCAACGATTTCACCACCGAAAACGTCGAGATAGAGATCAAGCTTGCCCGAGGTGTCTACTCGAACGAGGTAGTGGATGCTCTCTACGCGTTCACCGACTGCGAATCGGCAATCAGCTGCAATCTTCTGGTGATCCGGGAGCGAAACCCCGCCGCGATGACCGTGACCGAGGTAATCGAATATCACGCAGGGAGGCTCACGCAGATCCTCAAAGCTGAGCTCGAGCTTGAGAAGCGCCAGCTCACCGAAAAGCTCCACGCGAGAACGCTCGAACGCATCTTCATCGAGGAGCGTCTCTACAAACGGATCGAGCAGATGGAGACGCAGAACAAGGTTGTGTCCGCCGTGATAAGCGGTTTCGTACCGTTCGCCGCTCAGATCCAGCGTGAAGTCACCGTCGAGGACGTCGAGCGGCTGTTGAAGATCCCGATTAGAAGGATTTCGCTCTACGACATCAACCGGGCGAAGCAGGAAATGGAGGAGATTCGCGCACGGCTGAAGCAGATCGCCCATCACCTGAAGCACCTCGTCGATTACGCAGTTGCCTTTCTCGACAGAATAATCAAGGAACAGAGTGCCCAGTTCGAAAGGAAGACCGAGGTTGTCTCGTTTCAACGTGTCGACGCGCGCGAGGCGGCCCAGCGAAACCTCACGCTCCGATATGACGGAGAGACCGGGTACCTCGGCACTGAGGTGTCCGCCGGAAAGCCGCTCTTCGATGTGTCGGAGTTCGATCGAATACTGATTATGCGCAAGAGCGGCATCTACTCGATCACTGATGTTCCGGAACGACTCTTTGTCGACAAAGGGATGCTTGCGTGTGGTCTTGCGGACAAGGAGATTCTTTCGGAAAAGGTGTTCAGCGTGCTGTATCGCCAGAACAGCAGCGGCTACCCCTACCTCAAACGCTGCAAAATCGAGCAGTTCATACTCGATAAGAACTACTCAATTGTCCCCGACGAATGCACCCCTCTTGCGTGCACGACCAAGACCGATGTCGCGGCTGAAGTCCGATTCGCGCCCGCAAAGAGAAAGAAGGCTGCTACGCTGCTCTATCCGGTGGCGGATTTTCCGGTGAAAGGCCTCAAGGCAGCGGGAGTGCGCATAGTCGCGAAGGTGGCCGAGTTCGGGCATTTTGTGTCACTCGACAAACGAACCCGATCTTCAGTTTCGCGGCCGAACGCCGCGTCACCGGCGCGGGGTGATGCACAGCAAGCAGGCGGGTCGGCGAGGGGAACGCAGGGACAGCGGGCGCCCGGAGGCAAGACTTCCGCAAAGGCTACCCCGGTCAAAAAAGGCACTCCTGGTGGGAAATCGGCTCGGAAAAACGGGTCGGGGAGCGAGTCGGGAGGGGGAAAGAAGCCCGCGGCCGGGGGTACAGGGAAGCGTGCGGGCGCGCCCGCACGCTCGACGAAGAAACCGAAAAAACCCGGGAAGTCTCGATAGCATTTTTGTGTCGCGTCTGCCGGTTATTGATACGTACTTCGGGCCGTGGTATACCATCGACGGGTAGGGAGGGTGGAAAGATGCTCAGACTATTGCCGGTTCTTCTTGCATTCGGGCTCGCGGCTTTGCCCGTTACGGGGCAAGAGACACTTCTGCGGCGTGATGCACCGCTTGAGATGGCATCCGGAAATTCGTCGACCGCGGCCACATGGTTCACGGTGCAACCGGCGGCCGGAAAGCGTCTGGTCATAAAAGTGACCTCAGTGGACTTCACCCCGTCGATTTCCGTCAGTATAGGTTCCGCAGATCCTCTGGTACGCGAGGGGAAATCCGGGTCGGCAGCCGCTTCGATCATTGTCGACCAGGCGGAGCCGGTCCGCATAGGGATCACCCCGGCAGGCGAGATACCGACTTCGGCGGCTACAGACGGTCAGCCGCCGCGATTCAGCATTCGCGTGAGCCAGTTCGACCCCGAGCCGGCGCTTGCCGCGGGTGAACAGCGCGAAGGAGAGCTCAGCTACGACGACACAGTTGACGCGGACGGGCGTTACTACGACCAGTATACGCTTCCGGTCCGGGCAGGTCAGCCGATTGCCGTCGTCATGACCGCGGACAATCTCGACACATTCCTCCGAATTTCATTGCCGGACGGCAGAAGCTTTGAAAACGATGATTCGGCCGGCGGAAGCGCGGCTCTCCGGTTCTCCTCCGACAGCGACGGGGTGGCACGCATCGATGCGACTTCTTACGCGGCCGACGAGACCGGCCCCTATTCCATCGATGTCACCGTCACGAAAAATCCTGTACAGATCACCACGGGACAATCAATATCCGAGACTCTCTCCGACGATGACGATATGATTGCGGGTCAGCCTTCAGACAGCTATCTGCTCCACGGTGAAGCGGGGAGCAGAGTAACCATCCGGCTCGAGTCGACAGATTTCGACCCGGTACTTCGCATCCAGGACAAGTCAGGCGTCCAGACCGAAAGTGACGACAAGAGCGACGACAACCGCAACTCCGAGCTTTCCAGTACTTTCAACCAGGCTGGTGACCTTGCGATTTATGTCTACGGCACCGATTCCGACAGTCGTGGTGCGTACACACTCAGCGTGGTTGAAGGCCCGGCCCCTACAACTCTTCTGCCCGGCGCCAGAACCGAAGGAACGCTGGACGGCACGGACGAGATGGTAGACGGCAGTTACGTGGACCATTACCTGCTCGCCGGAAGGAGTGGCGAGACATTCACCATATCACTCGAATCTGAATCTTTTGACGCTTACCTGGTTCTCATCGATCCACAGGGGCAGCGGACGGAAAACGACGACGCCACGGAGGAGACTACCGACTCCGCGGTCACCTACACTTTCGACCAGGACGGAAATGTCGAGATCCTTGCGTCATCCTACGACTCGAGTTCGACCGGAGCATACGTGCTTACTGCAACCGAGTGAATTTCGGCGAACAGGGCGAATCCGTGGGTGCCGACTTCTACCGTTTGCTCTCCAGGTACTACGACGAGCTTTTCCCTCGTGAGGAGTCGATAGTAGAGTTTCTCCGTGAACAGCTCCGAGGGAGACGACGGGTCCTCGATATCGGCTGCGCAACCGGCACCTACTCATGTGCGCTGGCGGCCGCCGGCCACAAGGTGACCGGCATCGATTCGGACGCATCCATGATCGAGCGAGCCAATGCCATCGTGAGCTGCCCGGCGGTGTTTGTCGTCGGCGACATGCGACGGATTCGAGAGCTGGCACCCGGGCCATGGGACGCGATCTGCTGCATCGGGAATACGCTGGTGCATCTGAGCAGTCGGGTAGAGCTGGCTCGTTTCCTGACCGATGTGCGGGGAGTTCTCACGCCCGGAGGCCTGTTCGTGGCCCAGATCGTCAATTTTGACCGCATTCTGGATTCAGGAATTCGGGCTCTTCCGGCGCTTCCCGGAAGGGAAGCTTCGATGGAGCGCGAGTATTCGGACCTCGACGAAGAGGGTCGAATCTCTTTCCGCGCCACCATCCGGGACTCGCGGGATCCCGCGCCGCACACTATGGTAACATCACTTCTCGCTCTGAGGAGCGGAGAGCTGCGCGAAGAGTGCGTCGACGCGGGTCTCGAGCCGACACTGGATGCCGGGTCCTACCGTGGTGAAGCGTATTCGGCGCTGGACTCCTACCTTTCGATCCTGGTGGCGGTCAAACCTTTGTGACGGCGAACTCGAGTTCTCGAAACGTGACCGACCTGACCTCTCCACGTCACATGCCGCTGTGAAGGGCGCTCCGCGTGGCTATATCTGGACTATGCCCTGTTTGATTGCGTGTTTTATCAGCCCGGCTTTCGTGTGAATGTTCAGCTTTTTCATGATATTGTTCTTATGCACATGAATGGTATGCGGAGAGAGATTGAGCGCCTCGGCGATATGCCGCTCGGTCATGCCTTCGCAGATGAGCTGCAGGATCTCGCGCTGCCGCGAGGTCAGCGTGCTCTCCAATCGTTCCTCACCATCGCCGGGGCCGTTGTGAAGGAAACCTTCGACCATGTATCCGGCTATGCCCGGGCTGAGATAGAAATGGCCCCGATGAACCTCGTGAATAGCGTTGACTATCTCCTCGGAGGTGCTCTCTTTCAGGACGTAACCGCGGGCTCCCTTCTTCATTGCTTTTTCGACCAGGACCTTGTCCGCGTACATGCTGAGCATTAGGACTCTGCTGCGCGGCCGCATTCGCAGGAGCCGCTCGAGCGTTTCGATGCCGTTGAGCCCCGGCATGGCGACATCGATGATGTACACATCGGCTGACTCCTGCTCTGCGCGGCTCAGGAGATCTCGGCCGTTGGAAGCCTCAGCCACGACCCGAATGTGGGGATCAAGGTGCTTGATCACGGCCTTGACGCCGTCGCGGACTACTGAATGGTCGTCGGCGAGGATGACGGTAATATCCTGATTTGTCTTAAGGTGGTTTTCGATCATGGACTTATTGATGCCTCCGTCTGGTTCGGTTGGAGGGCTCCTCCTGTTTTTCTGACCATGCGCCGTTGTCCGGCGCAAGCATGGTGATGCACGTTCCCTCTCCCGGGCCTGATCGAATCGAGAGCGAACCGCCCATCTGTTTCATCCGTTCGCCGAGAAGGAAGAGGCCGTTTCCGCGGTCTTCCGCCGGTTCCCCCGGAGCGAATCCAATCCCGTCGTCGATAACGTCGACCCGAAGCCCTGCCTCGGAGCGGATCATCCGGACCTCGACCTTCCTCGCGTGAGCATGAAGGTGGCAATTGCGCAACAGTTCCTGAGTACCGCGGAAGAGAACGACTTGAACATCGTCCGGCAGTCCCGTCCCTCTCCCCTCCTCGGCGTCGTTCGCGGTGATGCGAAAGTCGATCTTGAGGTGGTAGTTCCGGGAGGCCTGTTCTGCGAGCCATTCGAGTGCCGTACCGAGTGGTTGCTCATAGAGTACCGGCGGACTCAGCTCCGAAGTGATGCTGCGTGTATTGTGAATTGCTTCGGTTAGGACCGATCGGACGTGTCGAATCTGCTGTGAATCGGCCTCGCCGAGTTCCGAGTCGATCAGCACGCTAAGCTGAATGTTGGCCGACACGAGGTTCTGACTTATCCGATCGTGAAGCTCGGTCGCTATTCTTCGCCTTTCCCGTTCCTCAGTCAGACTCTGCTGCGAAGCAATCGAACGAAGCCGGTTCTGATACTGTTCAATCTCCGTTTCAGTCTTTTCCCGCTGACGAATCCCGTCGCGAATTGACTCGAGCTCGTTCCGGATTTCCCTGTTTTCGCTCAAATCAACGAAGGAAATGGTCACCGGCGAGTGCGTCGCGGCAGTGCTGTCTGGAAGATTCGTGCCGACCACTCGGAGGTGCCGGCGAACGCCGGTCGAGGGGTCGAAGGTGAAGTCAAACGGTTCCCCCATGCGGCCGGCCCACTCGATAAGCAGGGGAAACTGATGTCCGATCAGGTCGCTCTGATTCATCCCGGCAATTTCCGCTGCCTCCAGATTCGCATCCGTCACAAAGCCGCGCGGGTCCAAAGTCATGCGGCCGACGCGCAGTGGTGCTTCCATCACGCTGCTCGTCTTCCTGATCGCGGCATCGAGCCGCGTTCGCAGTTGGTGAAGTTCTTCCCTGGAAGCATTGCGCTGCAACCACTCGCGTGTCTGCCCGTCTGCCCATGAACTCATTATGATTCTGTGCAATCCCCCCGAATGAATCTATATCCGGGGTTTCCCCCTGCATATAGCCCGGAAAGGTTAGGTCCTGGTCCGGCGCGGGAGCATTGAACTTTGCACTAATGATAGACTGGTATTAACTTAACATCAGATGAACGAAAAGGCCACCGCACCATGGACGCGATAAATCAGGTTCTTGAAGGAATAAAGCTCGCGCTTCATCATTCGCCCCTCCAGATTGCGCTGGCGGTCGGTGCCGCGGCGCTGCTGTTTCTGGTTTTCACCACCTACTACCTTCTCGATCGGGCCAGGCAGCAAAGAACTGAGCTCAAGAGAAATCGAGAAACTTACCTCGTTCTCAAAGACCGGCACCATCTCAACCCCTCGGACGAAGATCTGATCTACCGCCTCGCCCACGCCCTGCGGACGCCGCAAAAGAAGTACCTGCTTCTCTCTAACCAGGGCGTTTTCAACGCTTGTGCGCATAAGCTGGTGGGCGAGGGGGAGGTCCCGGAGGCGGCCGTTTCCGCCCTCCGCGTGAAGCTCGGATTCTTTGCCGACGGGCCGGACGCCTCCCCATCCTCCTCTGCATCCCTTCCGACCGGAGCGGCAGTCGTGCTGCGTTATCGCAACCGCGCGTTTCGAGCGCGAGTCCTTGATCCGCTAACCAGTTCTCTGCGTCTCCGCGTGGACATCGGGCAGGAGGCCGTGGTGTTTTTTGCCGGGTCGGATATCCAGCTGACCTTTCAGAACAGGCGCGGAACCTTCACCTTCAGCAGCACTGTCCAGATGCAGAACGGAATGTTCCTGTTCATCGCGCACAGCGAAGAGGTTCAGCGCGTGCAACGACGCGAACACTTTCGAAGACAGACGAGCCTTCCCGTTTACATCAAGTCGACTGGCGGTGACGAACGTTCAGTGCCGTCGCATTTCATAGACCTTGGCGGCGGAGGTGCAAGCCTCTACAATCCGGGGACACGATTTCGACAGGGCGAAGAGGTCGATCTCACCTTTCATCCGGAAAGCGAGGAAAGGCTGAGTGTCACCGCGCATGTCGTGAGAACCTCCCATGGAAAGAAGGTGCTCCATGTGGATTTCGGCCACCTTCGGGAATCGGTACGGGATCGGATCTACCACCTTCTATTCGACAAGAACAGCAGCCGAACCTGAAAGGAGATGCACATGCGTCCGGTGCTATTGCTCGGTTTCCCGGAGGAAGAAATACCAAACCAGCTGCTCGCTCGAGTGCGGACAGCGTCGGCCGGTCGCGAGGTCGTTGTCAGCGCCGAGCGATCTTCGATAGAGGGGCTTCTCGATCGGCTCGAAATAGCCGTGGGCTCCGTTCCCTTCGAACTGTTTTCCCGGGCACCAGGTCTTCGCTGGTATCACCACTGGTACGCGGGAGTGGATTGGCTCGAGCGGTATCCGCACATTCGATCGAGCAGTCTCCAGATCACGAATACTTCCGGTCTCCACGCGGTTTGCGCTAGCGAGCACGTTCTGGGCATCATGTTTGCCTTTGCGCGGAATCTGCACCTGAATATCCAGGCGCAGGAACGCCATGAGTGGCGGCGCGAATCGATGAGCGATGTCTTCGAGCTTTCGGGCAAGCGCATTCTTGTGGTCGGTACCGGTGCTATCGGCGCTCACCTCGGCCGGGCAGCTGTCTGCCTGGGGATGGATGTGGCCGGAATCCGTCGCCACCCTGAAATTCGAGCGGAGGGAATCGCTTCTGTTTTCGGGATAGACGATCTGCATCGCCAACTGGGGCTCGCAGATTTTGTCGTGGTCACGCTTCCGTCTACGCCTGACACGCGTACAATGTTTTCGGTGAAGGAATTCGGAGCGATGCGCTCCGATGCATGGTTCATCAATATCGGCCGTGGTTCACTAGTCGATCAGGCCGCGCTTGTGGAGGCTCTTCAGTCGGGTAAAATACGCGGTGCGGGACTCGACGTATTCGAAACCGAACCGCTTCCCGCCGAATCTCCGCTTTGGTCCATGACGAACGTCATTATCACGCCGCACACTGCCGGCTACACCCCCGAGTACATGCGGCGAAGCCTGGAAATCTTCCTGGATAACCTGCCCCGGTACTTTGCCGGAGAGCCGCTTCACCACAGTGTGGACAAGGAATCCGGCTATTGATATCATGAAATCGGGTCATGGCAAACGATCGCGACCAGGTGACTCAGTTCTGGCATAACCTCGAAATAGAGCTGTCCGAGCCTGTCCTCATCTATTCAGTAGGAAGGTGTTTCGACCTTCCGGACCGGGATCGCATGGTAATGTGGGGAATTTTCTTTCTCACGCCCTCGGCCTTCTTCTTTATGCACTTCGCACAGGCAAATTGGTTCTCGATAATCATGAATCAGTCCCAGCGTTTCAACTGCCACAAGCTTACGTTGCGGGTATCCCGTTCCTGCCTGATCGGCATCCGGCAGGAAGAGCGGGCAGGGCTCTGGAGCCGATTATGGCGAAGGGAAATGCCCCCGATCACGATTGAGTACCTCGACGAGGAAGGGCGAAGCCGGTCCCTCCGTTTCACCCTCGAAAAGGACCGTGAGAACTTCCTGAGCCTTCTCGACACGAGAAATCTCTTCCGCCGATAGCTTTTTTGGTCTCCGGACAGTCACCCCAGTTTCATGCATACCTCCATTAGCTCTCTTGACAGAATCTTCGGGGCGGCGTAGATTACTAGCGTATCCGAACAATGGAGAGCCCAATGGCGACCCCGACCCCCGCACATTTGAGCGCAAGCCAGGAAGACTATCTCGAGGCGATCTATCACATCAGCGAAAGAAAACAGGCTGCTCGCGCGAAAGACATCTCCACCAGGCTTGGTGTGAACAATTCTTCGGTGACCGGAGCACTTCACGCTCTCGCGCAAAAGGGCCTCGTAAACTACGAGCCATACGATATTGTTACCCTGACCGATCAAGGATACGCGGCGGCACAACAGGTCGTTCGCCGCCACGAAGTTCTCCGTGAATTCCTCGTGCAAGTCCTGGACGTTGCGCCCGAGGAAGCCGAAGAGTCGGCTTGCAAGCTGGAGCACGCGGTCTCCGATACCGTTTTGGAGAAGCTCGTGCGTTTTATGGCCGATGTGCCGGAATTGCACGGACGTCACCGTGCGGGAGCCAGCTGAGATGGAATCGCTCGGCAGCGGCGCGGTGAGTCGACCCTCTTCAGACCTTCTGGAACTCGCGCAGATGCGTCCGGGTGATCGAGCCCTCGTCGCTCGCATCGAAGGCGGTGTCTCGTTTCGCACGCGGATGGTTTCCATGGGAATCGTTCCCGGTCGAGAGGTTGAGATCTTGTCGGGCAGAAGGCATCACCCGTTCCTCGTCCGGGTTGGAACGACCCGCGTGATGATTGGGTGGGGAATGCTCGCCCGGGTACTGGTTACCCGTGCCGTTTCCGGTCAGGCGGGAGCCGCTCTTTGAAACGCCGGGGCGTGGTTCGCGAACTGGACGGCACTGCGCCGGTAGTCCGCAGCGAGCCGGTGTCCATCCACGACGAGGGGGCCGACTCACCGACGACCCGTCAATTGCGCGACGGCACCTTCACCGTCGCCATCGCGGGGAATCCTAACTGCGGAAAGTCCACCATCTTCAATGGCCTCACCGGGTCGGCGCAACAGATCGGCAATTGGCCGGGTGTGACCGTGGAGAAGAAAGAGGGGACGCTGCGCGGCCCGGGCGGATCGATTCGCGTAGTCGATCTCCCCGGCGTGTACAATCTCGCTGCATTTTCCGAGGATGAAAGAGTCGCACGCGACTTTCTGGTCGGCGGTGAACCGGACATGATCGTCAACGTGGTTGACGCGACGAATCTTGAACGGAACCTGTTTCTCACGCTGCAGCTGCTCGAAACAGGAATCCCGACGGCGATCATTCTTTCCATGATGGATCTGGCCGGACAGTCCGGACTGCAAATAGACGTTCAACAGCTTTCGCTCATGCTCGGATGCCCGATTGTCGCGGTGGATGCCACGCAGGCAGAAGACTTGCGCGCCGTAAGAGAGCAGACGGAACAGTGGGCCGCCCTGCCGCCGCGGACGGCGAATGTGGCTTTGTGTCTTTTCGACGGAAAGATCGAATCGGTGCTTGATGAGTGGGGCCGCTCCATCGCAGCAGCGGGTGTTCTTCCGCGCATTCGCCCCCGGTGGCTTGCCGTACGGCTGTTCGAGCTGGACGACTGGGCCCTTGCCGCCGCGGCAAAGGCGGGTATTCCGGCGACCGTCGTGCAGGATTGCTCTTCGGCGCTTTCGACAGCGCTCGGTGACACACCCGACGTAGTTGTCGCCGATGCCCGTTACGGCCGCATTCAGCAGATCGTCGCACAGGCGGTCAGACGCAGGGCGACGCCGGAGAATCGGAACGACCGCGTCGACCGTCTGCTCATGCATCGCATCTGGGGAATACCGATCTTTCTCGGTGTCATGTTTCTGGTCTTCTGGATTACCATAAGCATTGGCGGTGTCTTTATTCCGTTTTTCGATCGTTTGTTTGGTGCGGTCTTTGTTGACGGAACCGACGCACTCCTCGGCACTCTTGGTGCCCCCGGGTGGCTTTCCGTGATTCTGGCAGGAGGCGTAGGAACCGGAATTCAAACGGTGGCCACCTTTATTCCGATCATGTTCTTCATGTTCTTCATGCTCTCGATCCTTGAAGATTCAGGGTACATGGCGCGTTCTGCATTTGTCACCGACCGCTTCATGGGCCTGATCGGGCTTCCTGGAAAGGCGTTTGTTCCGCTGATTGTGGGATTCGGCTGCACGGTCCCGGCTATTATGGCGACGCGCACGCTCGACAACCGCCGCGACCGACTCCTGACAATTTTCATGGCGCCCCTCATGTCCTGCGGTGGACGGCTTCCGGTCTATGCGCTCTTTGCGGCCGCCTTCTTTCCGGCTGCCTCCGGCGCGGTTGTGTTTTCCCTCTACCTTTTCGGGATCGTCCTCGCTGTGCTGACCGGTCTGCTGCTGCGCAAATCTCTGTTCAAAGGCGAAACGTCTCATCTTCTGATGGAACTGCCGCCCTACCATCGTCCGCGTCTGGGCAGTGTTATGAGCTACACCTGGGAACGTGTCAGACTCTTCCTGTTCCGCGCAGGAAAGGTCGTCGTTCTCGGCATAGCGATTCTGTCATTCTTCAACTCTCTGGGGGTCGACGGCTCATTCGGGAACCAGAACAGCGGCAAATCAGTGCTCGCCGAGGTGGGCCGACGGGTCACTCCTGCATTTCACCCGATGGGCATCTCACCTGACAACTGGCCGGCGACAGTATCGATTTTTTCCGGCATTTTTGCCAAGGAGGCGGTCGTCGGTACTCTGAACTCACTCTATGCCGAAACCGATCGGAGACGACCGGACGCGAAATCGGCGGGAGCCGGTTCCGGACAGGCGATCGCTGTTGCAGGTTCCATGGTTCCATACAATCTGCCCGCCGAGGTCGCGCAGGCGTTTGCGTCGATTCCGCAGGCGGTCAGCGATCTCACGAAATCCTTTTCGGATCCGTTGGGCACACGAACGCACAGCTCCGCCGGCGCTATGCCGACCGCGAGAGGCGGCAGAGGCGCGGTCTTTGCATCGCTTCATCGGCACTTCGCTTACGGGTCCACATCGGCCTACGCCTATCTTCTATTCATCCTCATCTACCTTCCCTGCCTTGCCACCATGGGAACCGCCATGCGCGAAATGGGTGTAAAATTTTCGGTGGTAATGGGCGTCTACCTCACGACGCTTGCCTGGGCTGTCGCGACGCTTTACTACCAGCTGGCGAAGGGACATTCCCCACTCTGGATAGCAGTTTCAACAACGATCATCGCCGGCATTGCGGGGTTCATGTTCGCCGTGGGAAGAGGCCGGGGAGTGCGGCATGATCATCCGTGACGTGAAACGCGTGCTCGTCCTGAAAAGGGAGGCAACCCTGGCCGAGCTAGTCGTCGATCTTGGCAGCGAACGTCCGCTTATACGTGCGGCGCTCGAGTACTGGCGCGACCGCGGAAGCGTCGAAGTGGTGCAGCTACCAGGAGACGCCGGGCTGTTCGGCACGCAGACTGGCGTCTCCTCGTGTGGCGGAGCCTGCGGCGCCTGTGTGTTGTCTCCGGCCTGCCTGAGCCCTTCGGTGCATTACCGATGGATTGAGCCAGGTCGCTGAATCCCGCTGACGGGACGTTTTCGTCTCGCAGTTCCGGCGCCGTCTGTGCGCCCAACCCGGAAAATCAAGGAGAAAAACGTGAAATTCCGTACACTCGGGGACTCGGAACTCAGAGTTTCTGTGATTGGCCTGGGAACCTGGGCAATGGGAAGCGACTTTTTTGGAAGCGTCGATGACCAACAGTCAATCGAGGCCATTCATGCCGCGCTGGACAACGGGGTAAGTCTCGTTGACACTGCGCCCGCATACGGATCTGGCCACTCTGAAGAGGTGGTCGGAAAAGCCATCGCTGGACGGCGCGAGGCAGTGGTGCTTGCAACGAAGGTGGGCACCTATCGACGCGGCCGCGAGTATGTCACCGATCTTTCCCGTCCATCGATTCGGCGACAGATTGAAGAATCGCTGCGGCGATTGAACGTCGAAGTGATCGACCTGTATCAGATCCACTGGCCCGACCCGAAGATTCCGCTCGAGGAGTCGCTTGAAGAGCTTTCCCTTCTCCAGAAGGAGGGGAAGTTCCGATATCTGGGTGTATCGAATTTCTCGACGGAGCTGATGGACATCGTGCGCCGGCACGCCGCATTGATTTCCCTTCAGCCGCACTACTCGCTTCTCAAGCGCGAAATAGAGAAAATCGAGCTGCCCTACTGCCGGC
>DATKUF010000093.1:0-4958 GCA_035530755.1 Spirochaetia bacterium
GAAGAGTGTGCACTGAGGACCGGTGTCCTGGACAACTCCCGATGCGTCCCACCCGAGAATCCTCGGCAGGTCTTCCACCTTGTCTTTGGGTGCCCTCTGTTTGACGTCCACCGGATTCACCGAAACCGCGCGGACGGCAACCAGAAGGTCGCGACCGCCCGGAACAGGGTCGGGAATGGTCACATCGACAAGAGAGTCCGGATCCTCAATCGGCAGATACCGATACAGGCCGACAGCTTTCACACAGGTACCCCCTCAGCTGTTTGTTGCACGACAAATATACTAAACCCCCGCGGAGTCGGCGCTGCGTTGTCCTGCGGGCGGGAAAGACGTACAATAGACTCAGGTGGACAATGGCGTGAAAAATGGCAGACGCGTGCTGGGTTACGGAGCGATTACTCTCGGGACCGTTTCTACGATTGTGTTCCTCAGTCCGATTTTTCCGATCGGTTTCGAAGCTTTCTTCATTGGAGCAATATTCTTCGGCATTGCCTATTGGGCGCTGGCCAAACCGAGCATCAATGGAATCCTCCGCCGTTTTGTCCCCCGGGCCATCGAACCGTCCATAGAAATCGACCCCCTCCTTCCGGTGCAGATCCTGCGGATGGCCCGGGAACGAGAAGGGAGCCTTACCGTGTCGGAGGTCGCAATCGAACTGAATGTTCCGATTGCGACGGCCGAAGCGGGTCTTCGCGCATGCGTGAGGTCCGGGAGCGCATCCGAAGAGTACGATCTCGCACTTGGATACGCCCAGTTCAACTTTCCGGAGTTCTCGCGGATCAAAGACGAAAGCGAGCAATGAGCGCTCGCTCACTTCGTCTGCGATAGTATCCAGTCCCCGATCTTTTCGAGCACCTCCGGCGCGAAGGTCTCCTGGATCTGGCCGTACTCCTGCGGCAATCCGGTTGTCGCGTGCTGGAAAAGGTGATTCAACCCTTCGAACTTGACGATTTCAACTCGCATATTGCCGCCTGCGTGGACGGCGCGGGCAATCGCGTCGAGATTGAGGTCTGCGAGCACCTGAACATCTTTGGCGCCATTCATCGCGAGAACCGGGCATTGGATGCCGGTCAACGCCAGTGCCGGATCTGAAGACAGGAAGGACCGAAACCACGGAGTGATGACGGTCTCTGCCTGCGGGCCGATCTGATCGGGAGGGACGCCGAGTTTTTCCATCATCGGCTTGAGTCTTTCCAGCACCCGGGTATTGTCAGGTTCCGCAAGAATTGCATCGTAGATGGAACGATTCGCGTCGACCGTCGCATTTATCTGCGCCTCCGGAGCGCCGCCCGCGCGAAGAATTGCCGCGGTCTGCTGCAAAAGAACTTCGTGACCGCTCCACCCTGTTCCCGCAAGAAGCACGATGAAGCCAAGCTCCGGACGGGCCTGTGCAACGCGCGGCGCGATGATCCCCCCTTCGCTGTGCCCGATAACGCCCACCCGCGCAGCTGCGATCTCCGGCTGGGATTGAAGATAGTCCACCGCTGAAATTGCATCGTCGGTCAGATCCGACTCGGTGGCGATCTGTCCGTTCCCGCCGGAGCCTCCGACTCCGCGGTCGTCGCATCGGAGGGTAGCGATACCTCTGCGCGCGAGGTAGTCCGCAATTACGAGAAAGGGTCGGTGGTTGAAAATCTCTTCGTCGCGGTTCTGCGGACCGCTGCCGGTCACGAGCAGCGCCGCCGGAAATGGACCGTCGCCCTGAGGAATGGTGAGCGTCCCGGAAAGCGAAATCGCCGCCGCCGTGTTTGTGATAACCACCTCGCGAGTCGTGTAGGGAAACGGAGGAACCGGGTCCTGCGGACGCCGGACTCGAACGACGTGTTCGATCCGGCTCAGATCGACCGCAAACGAGCTTCCGGCTTGCTTCCATTTCCCGATGATCGAATTATCTTTCCGATTGATGGTCCCTTCGTAGACACCGTGGGTCTCCGGGACATCGAAACAAATGTTCTCGCCGTCAACGACCACCGAGGCGACCGGTATGTCGGCTGTAACCTGGTCGGGGCTGGACGCAACTGCAGTGAGCCGGCCCGGCTCCTCTCTCACGTCAAAGACGAGCCGTATCCTCCCGCCGCCTGCCTCGATGATCCCCTGCCACAGACCGACGAAGGCGCGCCGCGCATCCGCAGGCACTTCATCCGAAGGGTTTTCGTTGCTCATCGATCCTCCCGTGTCATGTGCCGGATGTTATCTGCGCGTCCAGTATTGACCATAGTGCGTCGGAATGTAAATCATATGCCGGTCCCGCGACCGGAGCGCGGCATTTGCCAAATTTCCGCGAAGGGTGTAAAATTGCTGATCGACGACAGGACAAAGCATCGGGGGATTACCGTGGGAATTGCATCGATAATCATCGGCGGCGTGATAGTGATTACCCTGATCTCATCCTTCTTCAGTTATCTTACCGAGAAAAAGAAGCACACCTCGCCGGCACTCGAGTCGAAGCTGGACGAAATGGAAAAACGCCTCGCCGTGCTGGAGTCGCGAGCCGACGACAAGGATGAGCTCGTCGCCGAGCTGGCGAACGACGTTTCTTTCGTCAACAAACTGATCGGTGAGCAGACCGTCAATTCCGATCCGTCGGACCGAAAACGCGGCGCTGACTGATGGCGGCCGATTTCCGGCCCGACTACCGGAATCTCGTCGACGCGCTGCACAGAAAGAGACCGCGGCGTCTTCCGCTCTATGAACACAATGTTTATCCGAACGTTCTCGAAGCGATCATAGGGCGACAGTTCTCCGGGCTCGCTTCCGGCGACGCCGCGGACAAACGGGAATACTTCCGCACCTACTCCGCCGCCCTTTCGGAGCTCGGATATGATGTTGTCCCGTTCGAGGGATGCATCGTGGAGCTGGTCCAGGGAGGAGAGGCGCTCTGCGGCCGCGCAGGAGCGCTTTTCGGATCCCTCGAGCAGATCGAGGAGTACGATTGGGACGGCCTGGTAGAGAACTATTTCCGGCGATTCGGCCCGGACTTCGAAGCTCTGGCAGAGAGCCTCCCGGCGGGAATGATGGCGGTGGCAGGAGTCGGCAACGGCGTCTTCGAGTGCATCCAGGACTTCGTCCCCATGACCGACCTCGCCTACCTCGAGGCGGACGACCCGGAGGCGTACGAGCTTCTCTGGTCGAAAGTGGCCGACCTTCTGGCGGCGATCTGGAAGCAGTTCATTCCGCGGTACGGTGATTCCTACTGCGCCTTCCGGATGGGAGACGATCTGGGGTTCAAATCATCCCTCCTTATACGGCCGCAGACGATCCGAAAGCACATCATTCCCGCCTACAGGCGAATTGCCGACCTCTGCCACCGCGAGGGCAAACCCTTTCTGCTCCACTCGTGCGGACGGATTTTCGAAGTCATGGACGACATAATTGCCGGCGCCCGGATCGACGGTAAGCACTCGAACGAAGATACGATCGCTCCATTTTCCGAGTGGCTCGCGCGTTACGGCGACCGCGTAGCGCTCTTCGGCGGCATCGACATGGATCTGCTTTGTCGGGAATCGCCGGCAGTGATCACCGAGCGGGTGGGCGACCTCCTCGAAGAGGCAAAACCCTATCCCGGGTTCGCGCTTGGCTCGGGGAACCAGATTGCCGAGTACGTCCCGCCTGCCGGATTTGTCGCGATGGTCGAAGCGGCGCGCCGCTTTCGCGGCGAGTGACGGAAGCTGAGCTTTCCGTCGACCGGCGCCAGGCGAATCACGTTCCACGAAAGCCGTGACCGCCGGACTGTCAACACTTCCCCGTCGACACGTCCACTACCCGAGACCGCCCGCGGAAGCACTTCCCCGGGCTTCGCGCTGGTGTTCGCGGCCTTCGGATCTACATTTGTCATTTCCATAGACACCGGCTTCGTCAGGAATGGTGTCCGGTGCCTGACTCCGGCCTCTGATGTGAGCCCCGCCGGAGTCTCCTCTAACGTCCCCCGGGGAATTTTGCAGTCGTGGGAAATCCGCAGCTTGTGGTGGTGATGCTCTGGCTGTTCCAGATTGCGTTTTGCCCATGCGCATGCCGACTATTTCGCCACACAGAAAATGTGTTCTATACTGGTGCACGCCAACTCAAATTGCCTCGTGTTGATAGACTGAGGCCGGCCGAGGAAGCCGATCGACTCCCCTTAGATCAGCAAGGAGAGGAATGATGAAATTTCTGCTCACCTCTGGTGGTGTCACGAACCCCAGCATCCGCGACGCGATAGTCGACCTGCTGGGCAAGCCGATCACCGAGTCCAATGCACTCTGCATTCCGACGGCGCAATGGGGACACCCCGCGTGCGACCCGTCCTCGGTGCGGGGCTTCGTCGTCGGCGAGCCTCCGTGGCACATGAGCAGCCTGGGCTGGAAGTCGGTAGGCCTCCTCGAGCTGACCGCACTCCCCACCATCGGTGAAGAGCGCTGGGTGCCCTGGGTCCGGGAGACCGACGTCCTGCTCGTGGATGGCGGCGACGCGACCTACCTGTGCCACTGGATGCGGGAGTCCGGGCTGGTGGATCTCTTGCCCTCGCTGTCTGAGACCGTCTGGGTGGGCGTGAGCGCCGGCAGCATGGTGATGACCCCCCGCATCGGTGCCTATTTCGTGGAGTGGCGGTCCGCGCCGAACGACCAAACCCTCGGAATCGTCGACTTCTCGATCTTCCCGCACCTGGACCACGAGATGATGCCGGGGAACACCCTGGCCGATGCCGAACGATGGGCGGCCGGCATCGCGGGTTCGGCGTACGCCATTGACGACGGGACGGCCCTCAAAGTGGTCGACGGCGTTGTCGAGGTTGTCTCTGAAGGTCATTGGAAACTGTTTGAACACTAGTGCGCGAGAGAGTTCCAGTAGAAATGGGGTGCCCGCGAGCGGTTGACCCTGCTCTGAGAGTAATCGTGTTCTTTGAATCCTGGCATGCTGTTTTCCTTTGTCCCCGTCTTGTCAGCCACCGCCGTTTCGGTGCATTTTTCCTTCAGGCTCGT
>DATKUF010000094.1:0-15325 GCA_035530755.1 Spirochaetia bacterium
CGGTGAAATCCTGCGGGTCTCCGGAAACACCACCTGCCTCTACGTCTGCCGCAGCCTGACGGGCCCGGGTGCGCGGGCCCTGCAGGCGCAGCTGTACCGACGTCGGGTAGCGCTGATTGTCCTCGTCGCGGAGCTGGAACCGCCCCCCGATGAGGGACGTTCGTACAATGCAGGACAGCGGACCGCAACCAGTTCGCCTGCAGGCACAAGCGCGCTTCGGATTGTCCGCCTCGATTCGCTTCGAGCCGGGGAAGAGTAAGTCATGACCCACGCGATGCTCCCTGCGCCGCCGGTCGGGTTGCCGACCGAATCACCGGCCGCCAATCGCCTGCCCTTTCTTCAATCCATCGCCGCAGCCGGTCTTGAGCTCTGCTGGATCTACTCGGTGACCGCACTGTTCTTTCTGATTAACGATTTTCCCCCGTTTCCGGCCGCGGGCGCACTCCTGCTCTTTCTGTCGGCGGTGGTGCCTGGCGCAATTGCGCGTGGAAGAGGGTGGCGGGTCTACCTGGTCGGGTTGCTCTACGCGGTTGCGTTCGCGCTGTCACTACTGTACTCGTTCTATGCCTTCGGCCGATGGAACGGCGGGCTCCCTCCGACGGATCTGCGCTGGATCGGGCGCGCGATTGGGGCGGTTGCCACGGGTGACGCTGTGACGGTGGTTTCCCTGCTTGCATTCAGTCTCGCTTTTTTCTGGAGCGGGATTGCCTTCTTTCGCCGTTCGCGGTCCGGAGACGCGCTCACGCGCCGCTTCGATCTTGGCGCCTCGGCGTTTGGGGCGGTAGTCTTCATTGAATGGGTCGTGAACCGCATCGTTCCCGGCATCCATCTGTTGATGCTCTCGTTCTTTCTATTCAGTGTCCAGGCGATCGCCATGGCCCGCAGTCACGGGACGGGCCGCCGGTCCTATGCGGCCGGATTCCGCGTTGCGAGTCTCACATTTACCCTCGGTCCCGCGGTTCTCATCCTCGGCCTGGCGCTGCTGCCGCTCCTGCCGTTCTTCCAGAAGGCGGCGCGCGCCGGATACACGGCACTGCACGCCGCGGTCGGCTCGGTCTGGCCCTTCGTACTCGCCATCCTGCGGTTCCTTTTCGGGATGTGGGCTCCCTCCCACGTGAGGGCGGATTCAATTCCCGGCCAACGGGACGCCCTGCCGATGATAAGGCACGTCGCTGCGCGGCACCCGAGCCTTCTGGAAGTCGTTCTGATGTGGGTGATTTTCGGACTTGCCGGTGCTGCCGCTCTCTTTCTCGTTGGATACCTGATTCGGCAGCTTGTGCGCTTTCTCAGTTCCCGGACTCCGGCCCAACCCGTATCCATCACCTGGTTTCCTCTGCGGCGGATACTCCGGTGGCTGGTCCGAGGGCTCAGGCGCCTGAGGAGTGGACTTCGACGGCTTCTGCGCTACCGCTTCGTAAGACACTCAACCGCCGCGGAAGCCTTTGCTTTTCTCTCCCGCTGGGGTG
The DNA here is from genome assembly GCA_035530755.1 of Spirochaetia bacterium. Lineage (GTDB taxonomy): Bacteria > Spirochaetota > Spirochaetia > DSM-27196 > DATKUC01 > DATKUC01. The sequence continues at coordinate 1,467 of DATKUF010000094.1, forward strand.
ACCGCAGCGGCTCACGCCGACGCCCGGCGGAAACTCCGCTGCACTATGCGCGGCGGCTCGTTCTGCAGTTTCCTGAGCTCGCCGACCCTATCAAGACCATCGTCGAAGACTTCGACGAATCATTTTACGGCGGCCGCGGAGCAGGCGAAACAGGGTCTCAGGAGCTGGAGCGAAGCTGCCGCGCGCTTGGCAACCCCCGGCTCTGGTTCAGACGAGTGGCCGGGAGATTCGGCGGAAGCGGCGTCTAAAGGCGTTGACGAGATTGATCATTCGTCCGACCGCGTGGCACTATGGTCCCCGGAGGCAACAGGATGAGCGCAGGTCTGGTCGCAATTGCGGTATTCGTGGTCGGAGCGGTAGTGTATGCCCTGATCAGCGGCCGGTCATCCGGAACCCTTCTTGCACTCGGGCCGGGGGAAACGCGCTTGATCGACGAGGAACCCGTGCGGGTGGAAAGCGGCTCGCGCAGGCGCAAGGTCGTGTACGGTCACTGCCGGGTGACCGTGACCGAGCACCGCATCCTGATCGCACAGCGGCCGCTTTTCGGCAAGACGAGCAGCGTACCGCGGTACCTCATCACGCTCGCAGACGGCGGCGAGCATATCGAGCTGGCTGCGAGCCTGAAGCAGGCTGCGGTTCAGTTTACGGTTCCGCGGAGTGCCATCTCGATCGAGCACAACGGATCCACGGCAACAGTAGTCGTCCCCATTCCCGAGTCGATGCTCACATGGCACGAGCGGGTGACGTTCCGCACATCGCGCGCGTCGGAGTTCGCGTCGCTTCTCGCCTGACCCGCGGCGCCGTCTACCGGAAAGACTACGCCGGTGATTCCAAATCGACCATCCATGCGGAAAAGAGTATGAAACGAACTGCGATCGTCCTGCTGATGGCGCATTTCGGGTCGCTCGCCTGGTCGTTCGATCTGACGAGCATCATTTATGTGCAGGAGCAGACGCCGAACGCCCGGACCGTGGTGAGATTGTCGTCGCTTGAGAAGTTCATCGAACTTGTACAGGAAAAAGAGGCGCGCGTGATCTACCGGGTTGAACCGGAGACGCCTCGCGCGATCTTCGCCCTCGTCGTCGACGGGTCGGTGTACGAAGCGTCGAACCCCGGATTCATCTCGCTCGTCGACTTCCAGACCGCGAAGTCCATGGGGCTGCACAACGGTGCCGAGCTCGCACTTGCGCGACAGTTTGGCGTTTCAGACCGGGCATCGCTGTTGTACGTGAATAGCGAATACTTCGCCTCCCCGCAGGAATACAGGAGCGCCATGCAGGAGGATTTCCGAGGGAGCGCGGCCGAGTTCGACACGCTGACCCTGCCGGATTCGATGCAGCAGAGTGAGCTCACCAATATCGCCTTCGGCCAGGTAGTCTGGTACATCCTGGTGTGCAAAGCCAACGGCGCGCCGCCTTTTCAAACATTGCGAATAACTATCAACAACCAGCCACAATACGCGGACGACTCCGGGAGGATCCTCGCTGACTTCCTGAAGAACGCGGGCGTATTCCCGCAGATCACGTGGACCTATGACGACTACAGGCAGGCGGTGGCAAAAGCGCTCGATTCACGCCCGGTCAGAGACTGGGTTCGTCGCCACTTCCACATATATCGCGAGCAGTCGGACGGAACGGTACGACTCGACAACACCTACCCTCGAGGTGTCGACTTCATTCAGGCACTTGTCGCGCTCCAGTCGACCCGCCACGGCGTGAATATTCCCACGCCGTCAAACATCCCTCCGGGAACTCCCGGTTTTGATCCGGACGCGGTGATTACTCCGCGAGCTCCTACTGATTCGCTGGTATTCGAGCTTGCGAGGCTCTCAGGGGTTTCCTCGGTTGCCGAGTACAAGGCACTCAACGCGGCACGGAAAGCCGGGTATCACACGGTCGAGGATTTCAGAACTGCGGTTCGCCACGGATTCCCGAGCGGCGAGAGCTTCTACGCGGCATCGACCCTCGGAATGTCAGAGTACACCGAATATCGCATCGTAGAGGCGCCGGGGATTCGAAACGCGCGGTCGGCAAAAGAGCACGCGTCCCTGTATAAGGAGCTCACTGCTCTGAAGGCCAGATTTGGGACCAGAAACGCGAGCGAGCTCACGATTGCGTATGCCCTCATCCAGCTTCCGGCTTCGATTCCATATCGTCTCGAGGGCATTCTTGATCTGCTGAGATTGAAAGAGAAGAGTTTTCTCGACGAAACGGCTCTGAATCACGATCTGTTCGCCTTCGCCACGGTGGCCGTGGCCGGTTCCCGAATCAACACTACCAGCCAGGCCTCTCAGGCGAAATCGATGTCTACGAAACGAGTACGCCGTCATCGTACCGGGAAATTCTGAAGAGAGCGCTCGAATCGGCTCCGTGGATATCCATGATCGGCACCTACAACGGCGAATCGATGGAATTCGTAAGGTGACCGGCGATCGATCTCAGAACGTCGAAGCGCCTCCGGTGGCGAGCTGCCAGTCGTAGTAGGCGGCCCGATACTCGTACAACGCGTTGTCCAGGCCCAGTTGTGCCTGGGCAAACCGGGTATTCGCCTGAGATACCGACAACTGGGTTCCCAGCCCCGTGGCCAGCGAGGTTCCCGCGAGCGACGCCGCACGCCGGGCGACGCTCTGGAGCGACCGCGCGGAGTCTATCCGTTTCCGCGCCTCCTGCATCCGCAGGTGAAGCGATACCAGCGTTTGTTCGATCTCCTCCCGTTTCTTTCTTACCTCTATCTCTGATTGAGACTGCTGTATTTTCGCGCTTTGGATGAGCGAGTTGCGATAACCGCCGGTGTAGATGGGGATCGTCACATTCAGCCCCAGCTGGATCGAGGTGTAGGTGTAGTCGCCGAGGCTGCTCTTATTGCCCTGCGACCCGTAGGCGTAGGAGAAATTCCCGGTCACTGTCGGCAGGAAGGAGCCAATCGAGGCACGGTAGGCGACATCTGCCATATCCTGCGCGAGAAGCTGGACCCGAAAGTCGGCCCGGGCGGCCAGCACACTCTCTATTGCCGGCATCTCCGGAACGTCGGGGGGCTGCTGGTCGTCGTTCTTGAGCGTTATCGTGTCGGAGAGCGGGATCCCCGCAAGTACCTTCAGCGCCATCACGGCAAGCTGCGCGTCCCGATTCGCTTCGGCTGTCGAGGTCACATCCGACTTCCAGTCCACCTCGGCCATGCGAAGGTCCAGCTCGGTGGTGGTCCCGGCATTGAACTTCATCTCCATATTCAGGTAGACCGCATGCGAGGTCTCCTCTGCAGCTTTTCGTACCTCCGCGACCGCTTGTGCGAGCTGAACCTGCGCATACAGTTTCTTGCCCGCCGTCAGGATGTTCTCGCGTGTGAGCTCGGAAAGCGTGCTCTGGATGGTGCTGTTGCGCCTTGCCTGCTCGTATCTGGCGAGGGCCTCCGCATTGAAGAGGTTCTGCGTGACACCCACGGAAAGGAGAATGTCGTTGTCCATGTTGTGCTTGACGTCCTGATAGACCAGCGGGCCGCCGCCGGGGAGGGAGGCTACCGGGGTGGGCACCGTAATATCGTGCAGGCTTCTCGTGTAGCTTCCTGAGGCGCCGACCGCCGGAAGCAGGGCCGACCGCGCCTGACGCGAGGTTTCGACCGCTGCGGCCGCTTTCAGACGTGACAGGATAAGGTCCGGATTGTCGATCGCGACACGATGTAGATAGGCCGAAAGATCCAGCTCTTCTGCGTGCAATACGGGAGAAGCGCCGGCTGCAAGTGCCAGCGCGAAGAGAAATATCATTGAGCGGTGCATTATGCTTCCTCCGCGGTCTCGGTCTTTGTGGTGCGACGCGATACGAGGTATTCCAGCGCCGGAATCAGAATGAGTGTAAGTATCGTCGCTGAGACGATTCCGCCGATAATTACCAGCCCCATCGGTTGACGCATCTCCGCGCCGGATGCGCCGATACCCAGGGCCATCGGAAGCATTCCGAGGATGATCGCGATGTTGCTCATCAGGATCGGCTTCAACTTCGTCGGACAGGCCTCGAGCAGCGCATCGTGAGCCGCCATCCCCTCCTTCCGCAGCTGGTTGTAGTAATCCAGTATCAGGATCGCGTTGTTGACCACCACACCTACGAGCATGATGATGCCGAGCATGGCGAGTACGTTGAGCGTGATTCCGGTGGCGACGGTGATCAACACAACTCCGATGAGCGAGAGAGGGACCGTCGAAAGGATGAACAGCGGCTGCGTAAGACTTTCCAGGGTAGCCGCGAGCAACATATAGACGAGCACAACCGCGATGACGAAAACTATCAGCAGGTCACGGACCGTCTCATCCAGCATCTTCGCGTTCCCTGCCGTACTGAGGGAGTATCCCGGCGGGAACGTGATATCCGCGACCGCGGCCATCACGCGGGGAGTCACGTTGCCGGCTGCATACCCGGGAAGCAGATCGGCGGTTATCTCGACAGTCCGGGTTTTGTCGGTGCGCATAATCTTGCTGCTGCCATCGGCGAACTTAACATCGGCGTAGCGGGAAAGCGGGTAGACGCCTGCCGTGGAGACAACCGGGATATTGCGCACGTCCTCGATGTTTCGCACCGATGAACGTTTGAATACCACACGCACATCGTATTCCCGCTCGCCCTCCTTGTAGGTAGTCGCGACGATTCCATCCACCGCGGCACGAAGGGTCACCGCTATTGCCTGGACCGACAGGCCGTCCTCGGAGAGCTGCTTGCGGTTGGGCGTAAAAACCAGCTCCATTTTTCCTGACTTTGAGCTCAAGTCCGAATTGACGACTCCGGGAATCCCGTTCATGCGAGACTGCACCTGCTGTGCAAGCCTCTGGAGTACCGCGTTGTCCGAGCCTTTGAGGTAGAGATCGATGCCGGAACTTGACGATCCTGCCTCGATTTCAGATACGGGCGTGACGCGGATACGCGCTCCCGGGATATCCGAGAGCGTCCGGATCATTTTTGCGGCTATCACCGTATTGCTCATCGATCGTTGCTTTCTCGGAACGAGAAAGACGTTCATCTGCGCGACGCTCACATCCTGATCGAGCTGTCCAAGCGATCCGAGCGTGGTTTGCAGACTGGCCACCTCCGTGTAGGCGGTCAGCCGCTTTTCGATGGCCGAGAGGACATCTGCGGTTGCCTGAAGGTCGTTCCCCTGAGGGAGTTCAACGTTTACCTGAATTTTTCCACCGTCGGTGGCGGCCATCAGCTCGAACTTCACCGACGAGAAAAGAACCATGCTGCCGGCGAACGCCGCCACGGCGATTCCCGCCACCGCCAGGCTTCTTCGCTTGTTGCGCAGAACCGCCCCAAGCATCCGGCGATACACCTCCTCCCACTTCTTGAACATCGCCTCCAGGCTCAGGCTCAGACGGCCCTCTCGTTTTACCTGCTCGGGAAGAATACGGGAAGCCATGAGCGGCGTCAGGGTGAAGGAGATGAGAATCGAGAACACCGTGGCGATGACGATGGTGTAGGCGAAGTTCGACAGCACCATTCCCATGATGCCGGACATGTTCGCCAGCGGAACGAAGACGGCGATGTTCGTGAGGGTTGACGCAAAAACCGCGATGAATACCTTCTTCGCGCCGCTTGAGGCGGAATCGACACGCGAATGTCCCATCTCCTTGTATCGAAAGATGTTTTCGAGCACTACCACGGAGTTGGTGACGAGAGTTCCGGTTGCGCTCGACAGACCCATGAGAGAGACGACGTTGAAGCCCACGCCCATCACCTTCATTACCAGAAAGGTAGCGACAATCGAGAAGGGCATGGCGAGCGCGACTATCAGGGTCGATCTGATATCGTGGAGAAAGAAAAGAAGGACAAGACCGGTAAAAAGAATTCCCAGATACACATTTGACAGAGTATCGTTCACCGCATCACGAACGAATGTTGCGTCCTCTTTGATCACTTGAAGCTGTACGTGCCCGCCGGAGATGGCCTGGATTTCGGGAATCTGCTTCTTCACCTGGTCGACAACATCGATTGTGTTCGCGCTGGGGTTCTTTATGATCTGTATCAAAATTGCATTGTCGTTGCGCTGGCCGCTCTTTCGGTCGAAGAAGAGCGTCCGCTCCCGGACATCCTTGTGAGAGTCACGCACGTCGGCAAGCTGCCGAAGCTTAAAGACTCCCGTGGGGGTGCGAACATCGAGGTTGCGGATAGTGTCGAGGTCGGTGAAGTTACCGTCGAGGCGAACAGGTATGTCGCGACCCGCGTAGCTGAGGCTCCCTCCAGGTATCTCCGCGTTGGCAGCGGCCAGGACGCCGCTGATCTGCGTGATAGGAATCGAGCGCGCGTAGATCGTGGAGCGATCGAGCTCGACGCGGATCTCCCTCTGCTCGCCGCCGGAGAGCGAGACGTTGCTCACCCCCGCCACCTGCGAAAGACGATCCCTGACGGTGGTGCCGGCGAAGGTGCGAAGATCGGTCGGGGAGAGGTCGCCCTGAACTATGATGCTCATAACCGGCATGGAGGTGGCGAGGTCCGCCTTCGAAATAACGGGCAGGTCGGCGCCGCTGGGCAGATTCGAGCCGATTGCATCAACCTTGTCCTTGACCTCCTGCACGGCCTGGTTCTCGTCCTTGCCGAACTTGAAGCCGACAATGACAAGCGACACGCTGTCCATCGAGTAGGACCGAATCGAATCGAGCTGGCTGATCGAGCCAACCTGGTCCTCTATCTTCTTGGTGATCTCGGTCTCGATGATTTGCGGGCTTGCCCCGGCATAGACGGTCTGAACCGTTACGTAGGGAAGCGACATGTCCGGGAAGAGACTCACCGGTATCGAAAAGTAGGCAAGCAGCCCGAAGAGAACGAGCGCGAGCAGCCCCATTGAAACCATGATGGGCCGTTTAATCGATAGATCTACGATATGCATCGATTCAGTTCCCTCCGCTTGCGCGCGCCGAATCGACTACCTTCACGAGGGTTCCATCGGCCAACCCCTCTACACCGTCGGTGACGAGAAGCTCGCCCTCCGCGAGACCTTTGACGACCTCCAGATCGAGTCCCTGCTGTCGACCCGTCACCAGATCGCGACGTACGGCTCTGTTCCCCTGTACAACGTAGGCCGTCCAGCCTCCGCCCCCGTGAACCAGATCCTTCTGTGCGACCACGATCGCCCGGTCGTTGCGGTAGGTTTCGACCTGCAGATCCACGTTCATCCCGCTGACGAGCGTTCTCGGCTTGCCGGCAAAGAAAGCGCGCACGAGAAAGGCCTTCGTGTCCGGGTCCATGTTGAGGGAAACTTCGGTGACCTGTCCCTCGATGGTTTCATTTCTTCCCGCGATCACCGCCCGCGCGCCGGTCCTGATGCTGTCGATCTCATCCGCGGTTACCGAAAAAGTCGCTTCGTAGCCATCCTGATTGGAGACGGTGAACAGCGCGTCCCCGGGTTTGACGTTCGACGAGCTCTGGACGTTGAGCTGGGTGATGTACCCGTCGATCGGCGCGGTCACCTCGATCGTCTCACTCGCCGACTTAAACGCCTCTTTCGCGTGCTCGTACCCTGACTGCGTATTGTCGAAGTCCTGACGTGAAATGCCCGCCTGGGCGAAGAGAGACTTTGTCCGGTTGAAGGCCGCCTCAGCGCTTTCAAAGGATAGTTTTGCCTGCTGGTAGGCGGAGTTGTCCATCGAGAGAGAAACCACGATCTGGCCCCGCTCGACGTGATCGCCGATCTTCGCACGCACCTCCCGCACCACGTCGCTCACCTTCGCGTAGGCGACGGTTTGACTTCGCGCACGGAACAGCGCGGGAAATGAGAGATGTGCGGCGAACGGCTGCCGCGTGATCGTCTGTACGCGGACAGGAACTCCTGTTGCTGCGTGAATCTGGTCCATGCTCTGCGGATCGCCGCCCGATGGGGTTCCGGTCGCGCCGCAGGAACCGAGTAACAGGCCCACCGCAACCAACGGTACGGCCCAAGTCGTCTTCATAGATTGGTCCTTCTTTGGAAGTGTGAACATCATTCATTTATGAACAACGTTCATTTTATGGTACAAAAAAAGGACCGATGCGTCAAGTTCGTTCCTTCGAATCGGTGCGAGATCGGTCACTCCTGATGAGCACCTGGGCAAGCATCGAAGTGAAGGTGGAGAAGATGTCGTCGATATCGTAACCATTGGAAAATACGCCAACAGGCCCGGGACTGCTGCGCACGGTGAGCCCTCCAATCAGCAGCGTGAGCGTGGTAACGAGAGTGACCGCCGTCAGCTCGGAGTCGGCGGTGACATTGAGCGTCCCATCCTCTTCGCCGAGCCGAAGAATGGCAGTCAGAACCGTAACGATGCGTCTGAGATCCCGGTCGACCGTGTCCCGGATCGAATCATTGATCGCTATCGACTCCCGCGGATAGAGACGCGGAATCTGGCTGTAGAGCGCGAGCCGCGGGCTCCTGGTCACTTCGCGGAACGTTTCGAGGAGCGCCTCGAGCTTCTCGGCGGCAGTCTCTCTGGCCGACGTGACCTCCTCGAGCAACGTTCGCTGTGCGGTGGTGAAGTCCGCGACAAATGTGGCCAGGATGTCCGCTTTCGTCTTGAAGTGCAGATAGAGCGTGCCGACGCTGACGTCCGCCCGGCGGGCTATCTCCCGCATGGTCGTCTTGTCGAAGTCCTTCTTGTGCAGGAAGAGGTCCTCACAGACGCTAAGAATCCGCTCCCTCGCTTCCCGCTTCTTCCGCTCGACTCGTGAGTCGCCGTTCATACCTTCGCCGCCTCATCTGATAGATCAGAACATTATCGACCGACCTTTCCAACTTTGCAAGCTCAGGAGCGTCTCCACGCGTCCACCTCCTGTTCGAGGGGCCGTTTCGTGTGTCGCGCGACGGCAGCGCAAATAGTTGTTAAAAAAAACCCGCGATGCGTTCTTGGCATCGCGGGCTCCTTTATACGTACGGCAGACGATCTGCCTCCTGGCTCAGTAGAGAACGTCCTTCACTTTCTGGGAATCGATGTTGTCCTTTGTTGCCATTACGAAACCGGTATCGACCTTTTCAGGCACCGTCTTTTTCGCGATTGCAACGTCGTAGGCGGTTTTCACGCCGAGGTAACCCATGTTGAAGGAGCTCTGCACGCAGATGGCCTGCAGCGTTCCGTCCTTCACGAAGTTCGCGAGCACCGAGCTGCCGTCGAAGCCGACGGCGATGATCTTGCCGGCAATTCCCGCCTGCGAGATGGCTCGCCCCATTCCGATTGCGGTCGGCTCATTGGCGCCGAAGATCCCTACGAGATCCGGGTTCGATGCAAGCACGTTCGTGGTCTGGTTCAGCGCAGTGACCTGGTCGGAGTTGGAGTACTGCGTTGTCACTATCTGCAGTTTCGAGTTCTTCGCGATGTAATCCTTGAATCCGCCTACGCGGCCTATTTCTGAACCGACGCCGGCGACGTAGGACATAACGGCGATCTTTCCTGTGTCGCTTCCGGTCTTCGCCTTCACAAGCTCGATCATGGTTTTGGCACAGGCGCGACCGGCCGCGTCGTTGTCCGTCGCGAGAAAGGAAACGTAGTTCGAGCTGTCGCCGGTCAGAAGAGAGTCGATGATGACGACCGGAATTCCGGCCTCCTTCGCCTTCTTGACCACCGGGACAAGTGCAGTTACGTCGGAGGGCGCGAGTACGATCGCCTTTACACCGCGGTCGATGGCGCTTTGAACGATGTTAATTTCTTCGTTCACATTGCTCTCCGACTGTGGGCCGAGAAAGGTCACCGACAGCTTCGGCGTCTGAGCCTGCAGCTCCTTCTGCGCCGCGATAGCCCCCGTCTGTACGTTTTGCCAGAAGCCGGAATTGCCGGTTTTGACAATGACGGCTATTTCACTGGCGCCGGTTGCGCCGCTTCCCTCGGTTGCGCCGCTGGCAAACAGCGTTGCCATCGGAACAACAAGCATCAAGGCAACGAGAATCACCAATAACTTTTTCATGATCGCCTCCTTGCATTTTGTATCAGTCTTTACAGACCGACCTTGCACCTGTTTGTTGGAACGCCGCCCGATCACCTGCCGCTTCGCAGCTGATCGAATGCGACTGCGCCGATCACCACCACGCCGATGACGATCTGCTGCATGAAGTAGTTGGCTCCCTGCATCGTGAGTCCGACCGTGAGCACCCCCATGATGAAAGAACCGATCACCGTTCCGGCAACCGTGCCCGAGCCGCCCATGAGACTGGTTCCGCCGATGACCGCCGCCGCGATTGCGTTCAGCTCGTAGCCGATACCGCCGTTGGGTTGGGAGGTGACCATGCGCGACGCGAGGATGATGCCCGATAGCGCAGAGAGAAAGCCGCCGATGACGTAGGTGATTATCTTGACCCGATTGACGTTGATGCCCGAAAGCCGCGCCGCCTCTTCATTGGAACCGACCGCATAGGTGTACCGTCCTATCCGCATCCAGCGAAGGATGAAGTGAAAGATGAAAGCCGCAGCGATCATTATGATTACCGGAAAGGCGATCCCCGGAAATTTTTGTCCGTAGGAAAAAACACTGCCATTGCCGAGCGTTCCGAACGCTTCCGGGGCGGGCCTCGAGTTCGCATTTGTGATCGTGAGTACAAGGCCGCGGACTACCATCATCATACCGAGTGTCGCAATGAAAGGCGGAAGCTTGAGCCGGGTGACCAGAAGACCGTTGACTGCGCCGCAGACAACACCGGTAGCCAGACCGAGCACCATGCTGAGCCAGATCGGTATGTTCGCGTCCGCGGCCATAACCGCAATGGTACCGGTGAGCGCGATGACCGATCCTATCGAAAGGTCAATCCCGCCGGTTATGATGATGAAGGTCACTCCGATTCCCATGAGCGTGACGGTGCTCGTCTGCAGGATCAGGCTGAGAACGCTGCGAAGCGTGAAGAAATTGTTTGCGGTAATTGAGAATATGGTAAAGAGCACAACAAGTGCGCCGGTTGTCAGGAACCGGTCGACGGCAGTGCGGGAACGGGACTTGGTCGCTCCGCTCTCGATTGGACTGTCGCTTCGGTCTTTAGTGGTAATCTGGCTCATGTTCGTTCTCCGGACGGGTTACCTTCGCTTCGGTTCATAAGGCCTGCCGCGTAGTTGAGGATCTCTTCTTGCGTCGTCTCACCGGTGCTGAGTGTCCCGGCGAGCCTCCCTTCGTGAAGGACGAGCACGCGGTCTGTCATACCGAGAATCTCCGGAAGCTCGGAAGAGATCATGATGATTCCCGCGCCTTCGTTCGCGAGCGCGTTGATAAGCTCATAGATCTCATACTTCGCTCCTACGTCGATGCCTCGGGTGGGCTCGTCGAGAATCAGGACTTTCGAGTTGCAGAAAAGCCACTTTGCAACGACAACCTTCTGCTGATTTCCGCCGGAGAGATTGTTGACCACCTGCGCGAGCGTTGGGGTACGGATACCCAGGTCGTGCACGTAGTGCGCTGCAGCGTCCATTTCCTGTTTTCGTGAGAGTATGCCGAACCGCTTCGAGATCTCCGGTACATTGGCCATCGTGACGTTCTCTGAAAGCTGCATCTTTACCGCAAGCCCCTCCTCCTTGCGGTTCTCCGAGAGGTAGGCGATTCCTGCTCCGATCGCATCGGCCGGAGTTTTGACGGAGACTCTTCGCCCCTCAATGGTCAGGTCACCCGAATCGATCGGGTCAGCGCCGAAAATCGCCCGTGCGAGCTCCGAGCGGCCCGCGCCCATGAGCCCGGAAACGCCGAGTACCTCCCCGCGGTACAGGTCGAACGAGATGTCGTGCAGCACTCCGGCTCGCACGATGTTCTTTACCTCCAGAAGCTTCTCGCCCGTGGGGGCGTTTCGCTTCGGAGGAAATTTGTTTTCGAGGGTGCGACCGACCATTCGGTTCACAATCTCGTCCATGGTTATCGACGCGTAGTCATCGGTGCTGACCGAACGGCCGTCCCGGAATATCGAAATTCGGTCGACGATGTGTTTCAATTCTTCGAGCCGGTGCGAAATGTAGATGATGGCTACGCCGCGGTTCCGCAACGAATGGATGACGGTAAAGAGTTCGTCGATTTCCGATTCCGTGAGCGCGCTTGTCGGTTCGTCCATGATGAGCATTTCCGAGTCAAGGGAAATCGACTTCGCGATCTCCACCATCTGCTGTTTCGACACGGGCAGGTCGCGGAGAATAACAGTGGGATCGAGATTCAGGTTCAGCCTCGCAAGGATAGCCACTGCATCGGCGTTCATTTTCTTCTCGTCGAGGGTGTGGAATCGCGTGAGCGGCTCGCGGCCGATGAAGATGTTGGCCGCGACCGAGAGATGAGGAATGAGATTGAGCTCCTGATAGATGATGCCTATACCCGCGTCGCGGGCATGTGTGGCGTCACGGAATTTGACCGGGCTGCCCTTGTAGTGAATGACTCCTTCGTCCGCCTGGTAAACGCCGCTCAGGATCTTCATCAGAGTGGATTTTCCAGCGCCGTTTTCGCCCACCAGCGCGTGAACTTCACCGCGCCGCAGATCGAATGAAACCTGATCGAGCGCCTTCACACCGGGAAAGCTCTTGGAAACATTTTCGACTTTGAGGATGATTTCTGTCGCGGTCGCTCCCGCCCGTCCACGGTTCATGTGGCTCTTATTGTCAGGCCGGATTCTCGATCCGCAAATCGAGTATTCTACTCGAATGGTTTGAATTCATGCACGCGCGTGGCGCGAACGCACGAAAGGTCGAAGAATCTGTACGGAAGGTATTATTCTCTACTGTGCGACCGGAAAGAGAAGCTTCTGATTTTCCGGTGTAAGCATATTCGAAAGGTTTATGAGCTGGGAACCGGTGTCGATGAAGGACTGGACCTTCCTTCCCCGGATGAGTTCGAGTGCCGTCTTTATCCCAAGGTAACCCATGTTAAAGGGACGCTGCACGACCGTGTCCCGGACGATGCCCGCCTCGACGAAGCTCAATACGGGCAGCGAATTGTCGAAGCCGATCAGAGCCACCTCCTTCTGGCGTCCTGAATCCGAGAGGGCTCGCGCCACGCCGATGGTGGTTGGGTCGTTGAGCGCGACCATGCCTTTCAGGGTTGGATCGGACTTGAGAAGCTGCATCGCCTGAGAATAGGCGGTCTCGATCTCGCCCTCTGAAAAAATGGTACGCTCTATGTCGACTTTGCCCTTCAGTGCGTCTCGAACGCCCGATTCCCGATCGATCGCGGTTGAGCTTCCGCGCACGTAGCTCATTATCACGACGCGGCCGCCATTACCGACGTAGTTCAACAGCGCGACACCCGCCTTCCGTCCCGCGTCGTAGTTGTCGGTTCCGATCTTCGTGTCCGCCGAATCCCCCGCGATGAAAGAGTCGATCGTGACCAGGGGAATATGGAGCTGCCGGATCCGCTGCGCGACGGGAACCAACCGGTCGTAGTCTGTTGCGGCAAGCACAATCGCGTCCGGTTTCGTTCTGATCACATGGTTGAGCATGCGAATCTGCTCATCGACCTCGGTCTCGCTCCTTGGTCCGATGATCTCGGAGTTTACGCCAAAATCCTTGCTGGCCGACTCGACTCCGTCCTTGACGGTCTGCCAGAACGAAAGCGTGTAGTCGACGGTTTTGAAGATTACCGCAATCCTCGGTTTCGGACGCGAGCCGTCGACCGAAACCGTGTTCGCCCGAAAGGCCACCGTCAGCCCTATCGCGAGGAGAACCGACGCTCCGGCAAGAATAACAACCAGACGCCGCTCACGTGTCACCTGTTCCCCTCCCGTTCCCGCCTATCGCAGGGAGTCGAATCGTTGCCACCGTGCCCTCGCCCTTCGTGCTCTCGAAGCTGACACCGTAGGAGGGTCCGAAGTAGAGCTCGATCCTTTCGCGTACGTTGGTAATTCCTATTCCGCTCAGTCCGGGAGAGGGCGGTTTTCCGTTGTCGAGCTCAATCAGCTCTTCCCTCGAG
>DATKUF010000095.1:0-12178 GCA_035530755.1 Spirochaetia bacterium
ACTTCCGAAAGGAGTCCTGGAGCTCGAAAGCTTCGGCCGCTTCTTCTATCAGGTGCAGAACTTTCAGCCCTACGCCGAAGTACTCGGACGGTTCGAGGACACCTCGTTCGAGTTTCGGTACAGATCGCTGACTCTCGGTTCTTACTATCGTCCGATCCCCAACCTCAAGGTCGGCCTGTTCTATCGTCTCCAGGCGGGGGCGCGACATAACGACGACTGGATAGAAATGCCTACTCCTTCCGGGTGGGGGTGGCGAGATACCCGCGGAAGGTACGAAAGTGTCGCCATCGGCGACGTGTCTCCGCGCTTCATTCTCGGTTTCATCGATCGCAATCTCGTATTCATGCTGAAAAACCGCTTCGAATACAATTTCTTCAACCGGCAAGCCAGTCTCTTCGTCAGACCCGGTCTCACCTGGTTTCTGCTGAGCGACCGTGAACCACGAGCCGAAATTTCGCTCCAGTATGCGGTATATTTCGCACTTAACTTCGGTGAAACCCCGGTCTATTCCAACGCCCCCTACCTGGAAGTGCTCTATCATCTTACACCGAATCTTCAACTGGTCGGTGGGTTGAGTTATCTCACGGAAAGGTGGAGTACCTCCTCCGACGCGAATATTTGGGGTTCGGGTCATTACGTTGTCGACTACACTGCTTTTCGCATTCAGGCGGGCGTCGTCTACACACTGCGGGCACAATAGGTCCGGCTTCGTGCAGGAGTCCCGCCCGTATGGATGCCCCGCGCCGCCGGTGAGTAATCAGACGGGCTATTGCGGGTAGATCCAGCTGTTCCAGAGCGCATCGAGCGAACGGCCCGCGGCCTTCGCCGCAGCAAGTCGTAGATCGGCTCCGGTAACTACCTGCCAACGAAAACGTCTGACGATCTCCCTCAAAAAGCGATCGAACGCGTCAGCGCCGATATCGTTCCTGAGCGTGAGAAAGAACAGCGGCCCTCGCCCGTAAATGATTGAACTGTACTGTTTCGGCGTGTAATTCCGCACCGGCAGGCCAAGCGGGATTTCGGCGTTGTCCACCCGCTGCCATCGAGCCTTGAACGACCGCTCGATCGCGTCCGCAGCACCAATTCCCTGGGTATCAAGGTAGTAGTACCAGGTCGCAAGCTGCGCGAGTGACTCGTCTATCCACGGCTCCTCGAGCTGATTGTTGCCAACCAGAGCATAGAACCACTGGTGACCCGTTTCGTGCACTGCCGTTGCTTCCAGGAGCGTTCCGAGCCGCAAGCCATCAGCGCGCTTTTCCGGGTCTCCATAGAGCCACGGTGCGAGGACTATCATCCCCGGGAACTCCAGTCCGAACGCATCCAGTCTTGCCTGCACGAAAGTCAGGCTTTTGTAAGGATAGGGCCCGAAGCGTCTGCTGAAATCCGCGACTGCACGGGCGGCCTCCTGCATCAGAAGTTCTGCCTGCGGTGCAACTTCGACGTTTGCGAAACTCCGGATTCGGATTCCATTGGATGATAAACTCCGCTCCTCGAAACTCTTTCCGAGGGCAAAGAAAAGGTCGCGCGCCGGACCGTGTGCGAAAAGCACGTTCGTGCGAACTCCGTTCCGGACTCGGCGAAGCTCGGCTCCCGGCGCCGCAAGAACGAGTCCGGTCGGGAACGATACATCGCACAAGTAGAAGGCGGTTGGGTTGGCGGTGAGGTCGCCCCAGGCCGGCGGGGTTCCATCTTCCCAACGGCCACCGGCGGGAATTACCGGGTAGTCGTACCCCATCGAGAGGACTCCGTTTGAGTAGCCGAACCCGCCGAAACCAACCAGATCCCCGCCGGGAATATCCGCATGGAAGCTCAATCTGATTACTGCGCGCGCTCCTGCTGCGAGAGGCTCAGGCAACTCGACCCGCATCAGGGTGTCGCGATTCAGAAGTTCGGTCCCGCAGCTTTCGCCGTCGGCTGTCACGCCATCGACCCGCATACTTCCAGTTATCAAGTTCGGATAGAGCAGGAAGTCTATTGTCCCGAGAGAGTTCGGGGCGTCATTCGTGTAACGAACTTCGAGGTCGCCGTCGAGGCTCCGAAGGTCGTCGGAAACGGATATCTTCAGGTGGTAGACCGGCGATGCGCGCAGAGATCTGTCGTTGCGGAGCAAAGAAGAATCTGCAAGGTCTGCCGTGTAGGGAGCGTAGTCATCCCACGCTCCGGCGTTCCCGGACCCATACTGTTTCCGCCCGGCATCATGGCATCCCGACAATGTCAAAACTGCTGCGAGGAGCGCCGCAACGAACCCTTTCACCGGAGCGGCCTGTTTCAAATCGGAACTTTGAGACCGCTTCCCGCAGACTCAATCTCGCGAAGGCAGACCCGCACGGATTCGGCGGCTGATTCGCCAGTTACGACTCCGGATAGTCGGCCTCTCGCAACCCCGGCGACAAAATCGGCAAGCTCATGGTAGTAACCGTCACCGGAGGGCAGTGGGAGCGCATATCGCGCTCCGCCCTGCGGAGAGATTGATACATTCGGCTCCTTTGAAAAGTCGAGCTCGATTGTTGCCCGTTCGAGAATGAAGAACGCCCGCATGTTGAAGCCAAAGCTGTCCGTACAGATCCAACCGCCGGTTGAAGCGACGACTTTGTCCGGGTAGTCATACAGCGTGGCAATGTGCTGGAAGCTCCCGTCGTCAGCCGGGACACCGCGCGAGCTGACCGCAGACGGAGGACCGAAGAGATACAAAACCATGTCCACGTCGTGAATATGCAGATCGAAACCTGCGTTGCCGCTTATTGCACCGTCGACCAGCCAGTTCTTCCATCCCCAGCCGGGAGGCGAGGAAAAACGAGCGAATTCGGCATACTTGACTCGTCCGTAGGGACCCGTTTGCAGCAGTTTCCGAACTTCGCTGTAGGCAGGCCAGAACCGAAGACACTGGCCGACGCCGAGCAGTCTTCCGGATCGTGCGGCCGCGGCAATCATGGCCGCCGAATCCTCTTCGGTCAAGGCTATCGGCTTCTCACAGAAGACGTGATAGCCTGAATCGAATGCCTGCTGTGCGAATGAAGGATGCAATTTCGTCGGCAGACAGATGTCCACTACGTCGAAGCCCCCATCTCGCAGCATCTTCCCGTAGTCGGTGTAGGAACGGACACGTGACAGATCCTGCTTCGAAGCAGTCGTTGTCTTTATGTTTCCCGCAGGCTCCAGCGCAGACAGGTCGATCGTATCCGCCTGCAAATCGCAGACCGCCGTAACCTCCGAATCGGGCAGGCTTCCGTATACTCCCATGTGCATCTTTCCCATGAACCCCAAGCCGGCTATCGCCACGCGAACCATAGGAACCTCCCTCGCCCGTCAATAGGATTCGATGAGCCGCATCGCCGCAACTGCCCGCTCGACCGCCCCCGCACGGCCGGGTACGATTTCCGCGGTGAACGGACCTCTGTACCCGATCGCGCGGAAGGCTTCCATCACTGCGGGGAAGTTCACATCGCCGGAGAGCAGATCGACAAACCCGTCGAGATTTCCGACCTGGACTCGGAAGTCCTTCAGGTGGACCGCCGCAATTCGGCGACCGAGTGTGTGAATCCAGTCCTCCGGATGCCCATACAGCATGACGTTTCCGACATCGAAGTAGGCGCCGACCGAAGGACTTGCGAACGAATCGATGAAATCCCGCATCTCAACCGGGCTCAACAAAAAACGGTTCCAGACGTTTTCAATTCCAAGACAGATGTGCGCCTTTTCGGCGACAGGAAGGAGCGCATCGATCGCCTCCGTCGCGCGCATGCGCACGGCCTCGTAGGGTTGAGTCGGAAAATCGGGAATAAAGACTGCGGACACCATCCCCGGAAGATAGAGAAGTGTCCTGGCTCCGAGCCAGGAGGCGACCTCGATGACCTTACGGTAGATCTCGATCGCCCGTCGCCGGACGTTCTCATCTGGGTGCGTCGGCGAGTCACCCCACGCGAGGCCGCACGCGACGGTTTCCAGTTCAATTCCGACCCGCGCCGCTTCCGTCCGCACCCGCTCAGCCGTGTCCCGCGTGGTCTCCAGCGATATTAAGCCATGACGTTCGACTGTGAGCTCAAATGCGTCGTATCCCAGCTCCTTTGCACGTCTGAGCGCCTCAATCGGGTCCGGCGGCAAACCGTCAGCGGAGGCCGGAAACGCCCAGTAGTTAATTCCTTTGAACATCCATTGCCTCCCTGCCCTCCCGATGGAGTCACCTATTGTTTTACGGCGCCGCCGGCAAGCCCGGCTACCAGCCGATGCTGAATAGCGTAGAACAGGACCAGGACGGGCACTATCGCGAGAAATGCCGCGGTAGTAAGGAGCTCCCACTGACTGGACCATCGCCCGACAAATCGATAGAGCCCCAGGGTCAGCGGCATCTTGGTATCCGAACTGATGAACGAAAGTGCAAACAGAAACTCATTCCAGGCGTAAATAAAGGTATAGATCATGGTGGTAACGAGGCCGGGCGCTGCAATCGGAAGAATGACCCGAATCACGGTCTGGCTGCGAGTCGCGCCGTCGATAAATGCTGCCTCTTCGATTTCTTTCGGTATGGTTCGGAAGTACCCGGAAAGCAGCCAGATGCTGAACGCCATGGTGAAGACCGCGTTGATTATGATCAGCCCCAGGTAGCTATCGAGCAGCTGGAGCCGCGCGAAGATTTTGAAGAGCGAGATCACGACGATTACCGGAGAAAACATCTGTACCACCAGAAAGAGGTACAGAGCTGCCTGGCGGCCGATGAAGCGCAGTCGCGCGATGGCATAGGCGGCCGGAATCGCAAGAAGCATGTTCATGATTGTCGCGCCAACCGCGATGACGGTGCTCGACTTGAAAAATGTAGCAAGATGGTACTGTGTCCAGACTATGATGAAGTTTCGAAAAGTAATCACGTGAGGAAACCATCGTGGTGGAACGATGTAGACCTCTTTCGAGGATCGGATCATCGTCGTGATCATCACGAGGAACGGGAACAGCATGACAATGAGCAGGACAACCGTGAGCAGAATGAAAAACCACCGCCCGCGAGTCCGCCATTTCGACCGCCGCGCCGTCACGCCGTCTGCTCCTCTTTGAAGTAGAACCTGGCGTAGACTATGCTGATGAAAGAGAGAATGACGAACGTGACCACAGCCATAACCGCCGCCTTATCGAACCGCAGATAGGCAAACGCGTTCTTGTAGATCGATGTGATGAGAATGTCAGTCGAGTCCACCGGCCCCCCAAGGGTGAGGATGTAGATCGCGTTGAAATCATTGAATGTCCACAGGGCCGAAAGCAGCGTTGCGATCAGAATGATGTTCCGGATGCCCGGGAGCGTGATGTAGAAGAACTTCTGAAAGGCGTTGACTCCATCCATGTAGGCCGACTCATACAGGTCTTCCGATATCGACTGCATGCCCGAGAGAAACACCAATGCCATGAACGGCACCCCGATCCAGACGTCTACCCACATACAGGCAATGAACGCGGGTATCGGAGTACCGACCCACACCGGAGGGTGCGCCCAGCCGAGCAGCTTCAGTGTGTAATTGAGAAGCCCGAACTGCGGATTATAAACCCAGCTCCACAATAAAACGCTGATCGGTACTGACGACGCCCAGGGTGCTATGAACAGCATGCGCGCTGTTTTACGACCCGGATAGGGAATATTCAGCAGGAGAGCGATGAGCATGCCCAGAACGGTCTTGCTGAATACACCGATAGCGGTCCATAGAAGAGACCGTCCGGCGACGGTCCAGAACCCGGGGTCCGTCATCACGTTTACGAAGTTCCGGAGACCGGCAAACGTGGTGAGCCAGCCAAGTCGGTTCGTCTTGAAAAGACTCATCAGCACGACGTAGACCAGCGGATAGACCATGAACCCCACGACAACGACTGCAGCCGGGAGCAGCAGAAGGTAGGCAAGTCGTGACTCACGCGTCCAGAGTCGCTGACGAAGAGTGAGCTCGGCTACGGACAAGTGATACCTCCTGAGGCGTCCGCCGGAATCGAGGATTCCGGCGGACGGGTATTCGTTAAGAGTTACATTCCGTTGATCTTGTCAATCTTCGCAGCCGCTTCGTCGAGGGCTGCCTTGGGAGTTGCCTGGCCAAGGAACACCTTGGTGACCGCATCCCAGATTGCGTTCTGACATTCGTCCCAGGTCGCGATGAGCGGCCAGCCTTTTGCATTCTGCGCCGCGACGCCCATGGTCTTGTACATCGGCGTGTCAAATGCCGGCAGCTTCCCTGCAGAAGCGGTTACCGGCGGGAAACCGGCAAGCTGGTCGAACTTCCCCTTCCACTCCGGCTTGTACCAGAAATCTATGAACTTGCCGGCCGCGCCCAGCGCCTTTCCACCGGAGAAGAAAGCGATCGAGTCGGTGATGATGAGCGGTGTCGACGGATGTCCGGCGAAGCCGGGTATCTGCGCGTATGTGACCGGGAAGGTCGCGCCGGCCTGCTTCAGTGCCGAATCGACCCAGGCGCCGATCATGACATAGCCGATCTTACCGGCGTAGAAAAGCGGATGCCCCTGAATGCGGGTCAAACCCATGTAGCCGTCTTCCACGACCTTGTCCTGGTTCGCCAGTTTGTTCATGAAGGTCAGCGCCTGCACTCCGGCGGCCGAATTCACCGTGCTCTTTCCGAAAGATCCGTCAGCGTTCTTCGCGAAGAAGTCACCGCCCGCCGCATAGAAATAGTAGGCGAAGTCGGTAAGCTCCGTGTGCTTCTTACCCGGCATGAAGAGTCCCCAATGATTGGGCGGATCGTTCACGGCAATGGCATCCTGCTCGAGCTCCTCCATCGTCTTTGGTACCTTGTTCGTGATCGAGTTGTTGATCGCGAGGAAACGTGCACCGGCTGCTACAGGAAGTCCCCACAGCTTACCGTTTATCATCGCTTCTTTGGTGCCGGGAATGATGTCGTCGAGAGTTGCCTTGCTTACGTACTGAGTTGGATCTGCAAGCTGTTTGAGATCCATGAACTCGAGCAGCCACCGGGTTCCGATTACCGAAATGTCCGGCGGTTGTCCTCCGGCGAGCGAGGTGGTCAGTTTGTCGTGCAACTGATCCCAGCCGACCGGAATGATTTGAATCTGCACGTTTGGATCAACCTTGTTGAACGCGTCCTGCAGACTTGCCCGGTAATCCTCCGTCACTCCGTCGTATACAGCCCAGAAGAAGGTTGCCTTCTGCGGCGCCGCTGCCTTCTCCGTTGTGCCGTTAGCAAACAGGATTCCAGGTATCACCAGAAGCCCTGCAAGAACCAGTAGCACACTGAGTAGTCTGCCTCGTCGTATACCACTCATAGCCAACTCCTTTGGTAGAGATATTTTCAGCGGATCAACAACCCGCACGGAACATGGTCACCTTCGGCCAGGTCCCGATTTTGCCCGATACTACGCGGCGATTTCGTCGCCGCACCGCCCGGATACTCTCCACTCCGACACCGGGTGGTCAATTCACTTCGTACGATTTCTCCGGCATCAGCCGGGAAGACAACAACTCCTCAAGAGGAGCCGCTTCTTTTGCGCAGAATCCGAGGTGATTGTGCCGTCGCCAGCCTTCGGCATATTCGTACCTCCCTGACATGACCCCAACTTCGGCAGTCATCTCCCGCATGGTGTTGAGATAGGAGTCGAGGCCCTGGCTTTCGTCAAGCCATCTCTTCTGGCTGGCGTGACAGGCCAGAAGCGCAGTCTTGTCCTCCATGGCAGCGGAAACGTCCAGATAGAATTCCGGGATGACTCGTCTGCGCAGCATGTCGCGCAGTCCGTACGGGAGCGCATGGTAGAGCACAACGTCTTTATCGATGGGTGCAGTCTGAGGAATCGAGTGATAGTTGGGCATCCCGCGACAGAATGCAGCCGTCACCGAAACACGGGAGGTGTTCATGTGATCTTCCATGTAGTCTTCGGGTGACGGCAACAGAAGAACATCCGGAGCGACGCGTCGGATAACTGCCGTCAGTTTTCTGATCAGCTCGTCGTGATAGAAGACCTTCAGATCGTCCGCAAGACTTTCGTGGAAGACCGCCCCCAACCGCGCGGCGGCATTACGCCCCTCTTCCCTTCTGGTGTTGATGATATCCTTTCGGGAGAGCTCAGTCGTGCCGCAACTGCCGTTGGCCAGGTTCATGTAGTGGATCTCGCAGTTCTCCTGTGCGAGAAGGAGCAGGGTTCCCCCCATCATAAATTCGATATCGTCGGGATGACATGACAACGCGAAGACGCGTAGTTTCATTCACGCTCCAGTTCAGGACTAGTGCATTTCCGACCGGCAGGTACCGATACCGTCTCTGAAGTAATTGAATCGCACGTCCCGATGTTCCGCCAGAAGAGACATGGGTACCGCCGAGTCGGGCACGCGTTTCGAAATCATGAGAGCCGTAAGGCGCATACCGAACGGGTTGTCGTGACTCCCCGCCTGCCAGATTGAGACACGGTCGGCCTTCCATGTCTCGGTCGGCCCGACAGTGAGAGCCTTCGACGGCACACCGGTAACGACGCCTCCTCCGGAAGTCCGCGCGTTCTGGATAATCGTCATCGGATGCAGATCTACCACGCGCGTCGGCAGCCGGCGGTATTCTGCGGGAGAAGGCGGTTCGTCCTTGAATAGCCCTTCCCGTTTCAGGGGGTCGTTGAACGCCCAGTGTTTCACTTCGCCCTGCCCGCCCTGCATCACCAGGCAGTGCGCCTCGTCGTAAGTGCGTCGGTATTCTTCAATGTTGTCCGCCCTGAGAAAGTGAAGGTGCGAATCCTGCATGCGGAATTTCTTGTCGATACGGTTGAAACAGAGCTCAAGATCGGCCCGCGCAAAGCTCAACGGATGGTCGATCCCTGCTTCTTTTCCGTCGATGAACCACTCGTCCATCGCCCAGAAATGGCCGGCTCTCACGTCCAGCTCGAGATCGTTAACAATCTGAGCAACAAGGGGAAGCTGTTCGGTGGGACCAATAGGGCCGCATATTCCCGTCGGCCGGTCCGCGGTGGCCCGACGCCATGAGTCGACGTATTCAAGGGCTTCGGCAACGTAGAAAGATTCGAGAGTGTCGAAAAACCTTACCTGGAACCCGGGCCGGGATAGGGAGAGCAGATCGTCCGCAGTAAGTCTCGCCGCATCATCGAGGAGCTCGTCGTCGAGCGTGGTGTAGTCCCACCAATCCGGGGCTACCTTGCTCACTTTGCGCATCATACCCCCCCTTACGCCGGTCAACCCTGTCGTCGTCAGAGTTGACCGAATTCTTTACTACATGCCCTTTGTTGTCAAGCCAGATCCTTGCTCGCGCGGGAAAGCTGCAGGATATTTTCCGGTGGAGCGTAGGGTGCAACCGAGCAGGCCGAGGAAAGAATATAACCCCCGCCTGCGCCCACAGCTCGAATGAGCTGCTCGGAGTGAGCACGTACCCCCTGCGGAGTACTGTTCAGTAGCAGGTTTACCGGGTCAATGTTACCTTTGAGAAATAGCCGATCCCCGAATTCCCGCTTGACCTTCCTGATATCGGTGTCGCCAAGTGGAGCCGGATCCATTGTATCCACGCCATCGTATCCAGACTGTGCGAGGAGATCGATACGGTCGCCGATCCGGCCACAGGTGTGCACATAGACTGGGACATCTGTCGTCTCGCGCAGACTCTCCACGACGGATCGCTCGCAGGGCTGCACGAACTGCCGGTAGTGGTCGCGGGAGATGAAGCCTCCACCGGCGAAGGCCGATGAGACAAGAATCGCGTCCGCGCCCCGTGCCGCGTATATTGCCCCAAGCCGTGCCGTTCCCTCGGCAAGCCGCTCGAGAATCCGCTCGACCTTCTGCGGCTCGGTGAGCAGGCCGGTGAGTGCTTCGACATACCCGAACAGCTCCAGAAACTGGGTAAAGGGAGAGAAGACCTCCGCACTCACGTGAAAGCGCCCGGCCGAAAGCCTTATTGTCTCATCGAGGGTATCGGTAATGAAGGGCGGAAAATAGTCGGCCGCTCCCGGAACCGGCGGTGGACCGAAGTCGAAGGCGAACGGGTGTCTGACCTCGGTGATGCAGTGCGGCTCTATGTAGAACAGATCAGAGGGGTCCACGGCATCGATCGATGGGGCAACGAATGACCTGGTGGAATTGTAGTGGACGTTATCGTCGTCCGGGCACAGGCTTTGCCCCCCGTTATCCCAGAAGAGCGTGGTTGCGCTCGCGCCCCGCTCGATTCTTACGATGTGCGCTTGCCAGTCCGGCGTGCGGCCGGGAAGGTTCACCAGAACTCCGTCAAATCCGTAACGCTCGGCGAGCCCCACTAATGCTCCGGCGAAAACCTGCGGCGAGAACCACACTTCGTAAGGTGCGGGTCCGCCCCCCGTTTCGTGATACTGAAGCATGTAGTGGCCTAACGAAAGTTGACAGAACACCGGGACTCGGTCGGGTATTTCGTGCCGCATCGCTGCAGCCACCCGCTCCCTACCCGTCATCTGTCTACCCTCAGTCTCGTTCGCGCGCCACGCATAATCGACCGAAAGCTTATTCGAGATCTGCGGTCGTGAACAGACCCGTTTTCCAGCGATTGACCTTTTGCCCGGCCCGAGGTTCACTATAGGCGAATGAAATGCCGACCTGGATGTGGCGCCTGTTGCGTCGCGATATCGATATCCTCGCCGATTCCCGGGATGAACCCGGTTGAGATCGACGGCCGGACGGTGGGAAAACCGGCAGGGGTGCGCTGCGTTCAGCTCACCCCCGACAACCGTTGCAAGCTGTTCGGGAGTCCCGACAGGCCGCAGGTCTGTGTAAATTTGACGCCCCGGCCGGAAATGTGCGGAACCACCTTCGAAGAGGCCTACATCTACCTTGAGACCCTCGAACGGGTCACTCGCCCGGATCCGCTTCGAGAGCAACCCGGCGCGCCCGGGTCCTACTCCACCGGTTGAATATTCGCCTTCTGCAATCGCCGCGAATTCGTTACGACGTTTATCGAGCTGAACGCCATTGCAATTTCTGCGAGTACCGGGTGCATCACGCCGAAGATAGCAAGCGGGACCATGACGATGTTGTAGAAGAACGCCCAGAACAGGTTCTGCTGGATCTTTCGAAAGGTCGCGTGACTGAGTTTGACCGCCTTCACTACTGCGCCGAGCTCGCCCTGGACCAGGACTATGTCGCCTGCTTCTATGGCGACGTCGGTGCCGGTTCCAATCGCAATCCCTACATCAGCCTGAGTGAGCGCCGGAGCGTCGTTTATGCCGTCCCCTACCATCGCTACGGGCCCGAGCTCGGCCTGCAACCGCTTTATCTCGGCCGCTTTGTCCTGCGGCAGCACGTTGGCAATGACTCGGGCGATCCCAACTTCGGCGGCGATTGCTGCTGCCGTGTGTTCATTATCGCCGGTCAGCATCGCCACTTCGTAGCCAAGGGCTGTCAGCTCACGAATTGCCCGCGCGCTGTCCGGCTTGACCTGATCAGCCACGGCTATCAAACCGGCAATCTTTCCGTCCACGGCCACCCACATCGCTGTCTTGGCCTGGACCTCCAGCGCATGTTTGGCATCACGTTGGGCCGACGAGAGGGGCACCCCCGCGTCGGCAACCAGTGAGGTGGTGCCGACGAGTACGCGTTTGCCTTCCACGGTGGCGCTGATGCCGCGCCCGGTCGTCGCGACAAACTCGGAAACGACGGGCAGGTTCGTTTGCGCGTCGGCAGATTCCCTGCTGCCGACGTACCGCTCGACAACCGCGCGGCCAAGCGGATGTTCAGAACCCGTTTCGGCGGCCGCCGCCAGTCGAAGGAGCTCGTCGGACCCGCCGCCGTCGAATGTCGTCACGTCGGTTACGCCCGGCCGACCTCGCGTTATCGTGCCCGTCTTGTCCATGACAATGGTCTTCACATCCTTCAGAACCTGGATTGCCGCTCCCTTTCGGATCAGCACTCCATTCTGTGCGCCCATTCCGCTTCCGACCATGAGAGCCGTCGGCGTCGCAAGGCCCAGGGCGCAGGGACAGGCGATGACAAGGACGGCGATTGCCGCGAACAGTGCGAGGGCCACAGTACTCATTGTTGGGTCTACCCACGGCAGAAATCCTGCGGCCCACACAACGAGATTGTGAAAGAAGACCGGAAATATCATCCAGGCGGCAAATGTGAGAAGCGCGACTGCGATCACTATGGGCACTAAAACGGCCGTGATACGGTCGGCAAATACCTTTATCGGTACCTTGGATCCCTGCGCGTCCTCCACCAGTCGGATGACCT
>DATKUF010000096.1:0-4122 GCA_035530755.1 Spirochaetia bacterium
CGCACACGCTTCTCGTCCGCGAGGTAGCTCGCGATCCTCGAAAGTACGAGCTCGAGCGTTCCGACCCGCTCGCCGACGCGAACCAGTCCCCGATAGAGCGGCGGAAAACTTCCACCCAGACTGCAGAGCGCGTCGGAAAAGGCGCTTCCGGCCTTGATCTGCTCGAAGAGCAGTTCCGCCAGTCGCCGCGGTTCTCCGCGTTCGCCTGACCCGCCTGGAAAAACCGTTGCCGCAATCGAAAGCGCGTCCCGCACCGTGAGTCCGGCGTGAGTCAGAAGCGCAATGCTTTCGGTGAAATCGCGAATCGTTCGGACAGAAAAGTGCGGCGCCCGCCTGCGACTGAGAGGGTTGCCGGACACAGGCTGACCGAAAGGGAAGCGGTAATGCGTTTCCGCCATCAAACGACCCCAACTTTTTCGATTTCAGAAATAGTGGTGATACCTGCTGCAGCTTTGTGATAGGCGTCTTCTGCGAGGATTCGCATCCCGCGCCGGCCAAGGGCGGCCGCTAAAGCCGAACTGTGCGCGCGAGACGCTATCATCTGCGCGAAATCGCAGTCGACGACAAACAGCTCGGCGAGCGCAACCCGTCCCCGGTATCCGGTTCCGGCGCACCGACTGCACCCTGCCCCGTGCATGAGAGACGCGTGGGTGATTCCGTTCAATTCGAGCGCATCATTTTCGGCGGGGGTTGCTGCGACGGTTCGGGCGCAATCCGGGCATACCCGTCGCACCAGTCGCTGTGCCACCACTGCGCGAAGAACTCCGGCAATAAGATGGGGTTCAATTCCCATGTTCACAAGTCGCGAGATAGCTGAAACCGCATCGCTGGTGTGCAGCGTGCTCAGCACCAGTCTGCCGGTCTGTGCCGCGCGGACCGCGAGCTGGGCTGTTGCCGCGTCCCGGATCTCGCCGATCATAATGACGTTAGGATCCTGTCGAACGACCCGGCGCAGCAGCGAATCGAAGCTGAGCCCGATCAGATCGTTGGTCGGAATCTGGCAGATGCCGTCAATGGCGTATTCGACCGGGTCCTCGATTGTCACGATCTTCCTTTCGTCGCTGCGGATCTCTTGAAGGATGGCGGTGAGCGTCGTTGTCTTGCCGCTTCCGGTGGGACCCGTGATGAGAAGAAGCCCGTGGGGGAACGCCACGCAGCGTCGAATGCTCTGTACCTGGCTTTCGTCGAGACCAAGTTCATCGAGCAGCAGAGTCACCCCCGTCTTCTGAAAGAGCCGGAGCACGATGGATTCGCCGTGAATAACCGGAACGATGGATACGCGCAGATCGAAAGGCTTCCCCGCAAGGTGAACCGAGATGCGTCCGTCTTGCGGCAGGCGTCGCTCCATGATGTTGAGATTTGCCATGATCTTGATGCGTGATGACACCGCTCGAAATCGGTCCGGCGAAATCGACCCCGCGACGCGCAGAGCTCCGTCGACGCGATAGCGGACGACAACCCGGTCGGCGTAGCTTTCAATGTGGACATCCGACGCATCGCAACGAATCGCTTCGATGAGCAGACTGTTCACAAGGTTGACGATCGGCGCGTCGTTGGCGAGCCGGTCGAGGGGGAGCTTCTGGTCCCCATCACCGACAGATGCGGCGTCGGCAGAATCGCCGGACAGTCGACGGCCGAGAAAGGCCGAGAGCTCCGCGCCTTCAATTCCGTGGAAGGTAACCGGCTTGCGGTGGTAGAGGCGAAGGGATTGAAGCAGACGATCGCTCACCTCCTCACAGGTCCCGATAGTGACAAGCTCCTCGGTCTCCTGGAGCTTGAGGACCCGATTCGCCTCCACGTATTCGAGCGGGTACTGACTCGCGCCTTCGGGAATTGATCCGAAGTCGTAAATCGACCCCGGAGTCGCGACCGGCTGCCCGCTCATCGCCGGTCGACCACCGGGCTCACGAGCCGGTCGTAGATGGACAACAGTTTGCGGCCCACGTCGATTTTTTTCGGCTCCGGATATTCCACGTGAGGAACAATGTAGATGACGAGTTCGGTGTTATCGATAGTTTGCACTCTGCTCTGAAAGAGCAATCCGAGAATGGGAATATAGCCGAGGATGGGTACCCGGTAGATGCTCTCGTCGACATCCTGCTGAATGAGCCCTCCAATTATCACCGGCCGTCCGGACGCTGTGCGCACATTCGTGTTCACGACTTTTTCGGAGGTAGTCGGCGGGTTACCCGTACTGCCGGACGCATCGGCTCCCTGTTTGGAGACGGTTGCAGAAACCTGCATCGTGATCATCTGATCGCCGGAGGTCCAACCGTTGACACTGAGGATTAAGCCGGAGGTGATCTCACGGGTGACTCCCGAGTAGAGCGGCTTGCCGGTGTCCGGGTCGATTTCCACCTCCCGGTACCGATAGGTGTTGGTGTTCTGGAACTTGAGCTGTTGACCCGAAAGTCCGTTCAACGTTGTATCGGCGAGCACCTGTGCGGTCTTGTTGGACAGCTCCAGATTGAACTTGAGGGCAAACTGATATCCGAAGGTGGAGACAATATCGAAATTGAGAGATAACAGCTGCGACAGACTGCCGAGGAAAACCCCGCCTGGCGCTGCCGAGGTGACGGAGTTCTGATAGTTTGTCTCCAGGTTCAGTCCGGAACCCCGCTGGTACTGGACGACCAGAAGTTCGAAACGAATTTGCGGTACAGGTTTGTCGATCACCGAAAGGTCATTCAGAAACCGCCGGCGCTTCTCGGGCTCTCCGGAAAAGAAAATCACCGAGGAATCCCCCGTCGCCGCGATGTTGTCCCTGGTCACCGACGGGGGTAGATTCTTCAGCAAATCCTCGGACCGGATGTACTTCAGCTGGATCGGTGTCCGGTCGGTGCCACGATCCACGAGCGACAGATAATCCGTAACTTCGCGTGCGCTCTCGCTCGAGAGCAGCATCAGAAAAGAGTTGGTTCCGGGGATTACGATCGGCAGGAGATTTGCGATCCGGGTCGGAAAGGTCTTGAGCGCGTCTTCGACCCTCAGATAGTGGAGATCGAAGCGATAGTGCCTTCGGTCTGCAAGCGGCCTGTCGATTTCGCGGATGAAGTTCTCGATTGGTTGAATCTCCTGGCGGCTTCCGTTGAGAATTATCGTGTTTGTGCCTGGATCGGATTTGAACGAATTTCCGGCGGCGAGCTCGCCGGGCATCAAGGCCGGAAGGTCCTTCACGTTCAAATAGGTCAGAGGAATGGACACGGTCCTTCTGAATTGTTTGAGGATGTCCCGCCTCTGCACATCGAACAGATAGTAGATCCCGCCGACTCGAACGAAATCGGCGTTGGCCTGTTCGAGAACGAGCGAGAGCAATTCGTCGAAGCTTTTGTCCGAATAGTGGAGACTCCCGATCATCGAGTCAGACTGGAGCAGTAGAGAGTACTCGCGTTCGCCCTTGTGGAAGAGCTCGGCCACCGCGTCACGGAAGCGCACTGTGCCGGCATTGATTGTGTACTCCTCGCCATCCCGGGTGATTACCACGCGGCCGGATGCGGCGCGCGGATTGTTCGCGTCCGTCTTCTTGATGTAGTAGTAGTCCTTTCCGGTCTCAACCGAATAGTCCGGATACTTGCGCACAAGGATGTTCAGAAGCTCGGCGATTGTCGCGTTTCTTACGTTGAGGGTAACCCGGTCCGTCGGAAGAACATCAGAGAGTACGGTAATCCCCGCTGCCCGACCGACTGCACGCACGATAGTCTGCACGTCAAGATTGTCGGTTTTAACACTTATGGTTCCCCTGACCTGATCGAAATCCGTGAACACCCGGGAGACGTAGTATATCGCTCCCCGGAGTTCGACGAAAAGATTGTTCGCCGCAAGGAAACTGTGGAGTGCCTGGTCGAAGTCGGTCTGCGTGAAGAAGTAGGAACTGTTTCCTGTCACGGTTGGGTCGGCGATAATCGATCTTCCCGACATCTTCGCCAGAGCAAGCAGGATATCGGTGACAGGCTGATTCCGGAACTCCATGCTGCGGATCTGCTGCGGGAAAACGGGAACAGCGACGCCGGAAACCACAAGCAGTCCCAGCCACAGAGCCACTGCTTTCACTGCCGGAGAATGCATACCCCTATCCCCGTCACCAGGACAGACAGCGTATCCGCGCCGAGCACCGAAACTGCC
>DATKUF010000097.1:0-15404 GCA_035530755.1 Spirochaetia bacterium
TAAGAGCGAACGACGATATCGCTCTGAGGGGGCGGTTCATCCGCCGAGGTTCCGGCAAAATAGACGGCGAGCGCTCCTGCCGCACGGGCCGATTCCATGTCGTATCGAAAGTCACCGATGAGGGCGATCCGTCCGCAGTCAATCCCGAACTTCCGTGCAACGTAGAGCACTCCGTCGGGGTGCGGTTTGGCACGCAATGCCTCGTCGCGTGTGACGATCACGTCAAAATCCGCAGCGCTGAGGTCTGAAAAGTTCTCGAACGATCTGTCAATCGATACTCGACTGTTTCTCGTGATGATCCCGGTCCGTACGCCGCGCTTTCGCACCGCCATGACGTAATCGGCCGCTCCGTCACGCAGTGTTGCCATGCGCGCTGCTTCAGCCTCGGCTTCTTCGAGCACTCGGTTCGCAAACGCTCGGGAATCGTCGTCGGCGGAGGATTCGATAAACTCCAGTATCGACTCGCCTGCAGGACATCCCATACGCTTCCGGATTTCAGCGAAATCGAGACCGTTGGGAGCAGTCAACGTACCGTCGAAATCAAAAAGCACGCAGCGGATCGAACCGGAAAGATTGTATCGTAACATTGAGAACCTACACAGCGTTTCTGCTCGCGTTGACCGAAGCGGAAAGACTCTTTATCACCATCTTTTGAAGAGTTGGAATTCGTGTGTCGCCGGCATCAATTGCCGTGGCGGGCAGAGATCCCTCTGACTCGCGCTGAATCCGCCTGATCATCCCCAGCGCGAATTGCTGGATGACCTGGGTCGGCAAAACCATCTCTTCGCGAAGTGCAATCGACTCCCGGGTAACCCGGTCGGCTTCCAGCAGATCCTCCTGACCGGAAATCTCCCGGATGCCGTCGATCGTCACACGAGCTTCCTCGAAAATCATCATCCAGAACTCGCCGAACACCGGATCGTCCTTGATGTGGTTCGAAAGGGGGAAGTTCGTCTTGCTGAGACTTTGAGACGCGTTCTCGACCAGAGTCCGGAAGAAGAGCGATTCCTGGTAGAGACGCACAAGTTCGTCTTTCCGGCCGTTTCGGATCAGGTTTCGCAGACCCGATCCTAGCCCGTAGTAGCCGGGCACATTCTGTTTCATCTGACTCCACGCGCCGACGAACGGAATGGCCCGCAGGTCCTCGAGCCGGAACTCGTCGCTCTGGTTGCGCCGAGTCGGCCTCGATCCGATATTCGCCGCGCCGTAGTACAGAAGCGGGGTCATTTCCAGAAGGTAACGAGTGAGAAGTGGATGCCGCTTGAGCTTGAGGTAGGCCTCATTGCAGGCGCGGGACAGCTCATCCAGCAGAGCGACGTCTGAATCTGTGAGCTCGTACAGGTCCTCCGGGAAGAGGTTATTTTCGATTCCCGAACTCAGAAGCTGCTCGAGGTTGTGTCGCGCAGAACCGGCGGTCCCGTACTTGGAACTGATTGTCTGTCCCTGAACGGTGATCTCGATCTGGCGACTCTCGACGTTTCGCCCGAGTGATCGATAGAACCTGTGCGTATTTCCGCCTCCACGCGCGGGCGGGCCCCCTCGCCCGTCGAAGAAGATGACGTGGACGCCGTGCTCGCGCGCGACAGTTGTGAGGCGCTGTTTCGCCCGGTAAATCTCCCAGTTTGCCGTCACGTAGCCGCCATCCTTCGTCCCATCGGAAAAACCGACCATGATAGTCTGGACATTTTCACGCGCGGCGAGGTGGCTACGGTAAACCGGAAGCGTGTAGAGTGTTTCCATTACCGAAGGCGCGTTGTGCAGGTCCTCGATGGTCTCGAAAAGGGGAACGATGTCGAGAGTCAGCGACTGATTTGACCATCCGGCGCACTGCGCGAGAAGCCATACTTCGAGCACGTTCGCTGCATTCCGGGTATTTGAGATTATGTATCGGCGAACACCCTGCTCGCCGTTGAGCCGCTGGATGCGCTGCGCGGCCTGCAGCGAAAGGATCGTCTCGCGGCTCAGCCCTTCGGGAAGCTCCTGCGCGACGTTCCGCGAGAGTGGAAAAAGCGCGGCAAGCCCTTCGAGCACATCGAGCCGTTCCTGTGCGTCCATCGCGGTGTATCGCTTGTCCGAAGGGCTCCCTGAAGCGTAATTCGACAGGAGCGAGATGAGGTCCTCCACAAGGCGCCCGTGTACGCGGGAATCCTGTCGGATATCCATCGTCGCAAAATGAAACCCGAAAATCCGGATCTTGTAGATAAGTCTATCGAGCTGGTCCACAAAGAGAGATTGGTGCCCGCGAACAACATCCGCTCGGATGGCGGTCATGTCGGCGAGAAACTCGTTGGAAGAGCTGTATCCCATGTCTTCCACGTCTTCGCAGTAGGTGGGTTCCTCCAGGCTGTCCATGTTCACAATGTCATATGGATAAAGCGTCGTGCGGAGTCTCGCGTACGCGGCTTCGATCCGATCGATGACTCCGTCGAAAGTGAGCCGCCGCCGCAATCCTTCGAGATCTTTCAGGTAGAGCCTGAGAATCCGATTGCGCAGGAGACGGCCGATTTCGATTGTCAGCTCTGCGGTGACGAACGGATTGCCGTCACGGTCCCCGCCCGGCCAGAACCCGAGCCGGATGGGAGGCTCCAGTTTCATCGCTTCGGGCTCGGGGGCCGCAAGCTCGTCGGGATCGAAGGCGAAGTTGATAATTCGGTGGTGAATCTCCGGAATCGCTTCGTAGAAGGTGTTCTCCATGTAGTAGAGAAGGCTCATTGCCTCATCGAGGGGCGTTGGTCGCTCTTTGTTGCTGAATCTCGTCTTTCCCATCTGGAGCAGCAGGTCATTGACTCCCTTCAGATCGTTTCGGGAGATCACGGATCCGAGATCGGTCAGAACGGTGAGAATCTCGTCGGGATAGAACTGAGTCGGATGCGCGGTCAGCACGACGCGAACGCTGAATGCACGCAGAGTCTCGCGGAACCGATCGAGCGCACCGCGGCTTTCCACGCGCGAAAAAAGCTCGCGAAGTGAACCTGGGCCGTCGAGATCGCGGACCACGGAGTAGCAAGCGTCTTCGAGGGCGTCAAAAAGCAGCACCTGCCGCTCTACGAACTGCATGAACTTGAATAGTGTTCCGGCCACGTCGTCAAACGACACATGATCGGATCGTCCGGCAAAAAAACCCTGAACAAAATCGACCGGCGAACGGTTGCTCGCGAGCTCCGCCTTGCAGTAGTCTGCGAACATGGGCAACAGGATACCCGCGCTGCGGACCTCGTCGAAAGGAAGCGCCAGGAACAATCCGTTGTAAAGCTGGTACTTGAGGGCAACTTGCTCACGAAACGCCTGTAGGTTGTCCATGGCTATAAAGTAACATGGACCGTTGGATTAGCCCATCGTATCCGAAGGCAAAGTACTTTACATAGCAAAGCGCGTAGTGTAGACTGCAACCATGGATCTGGAATCCGCGGTTGAAAACCTTCAGGAGATACGACATCAACTCTCGCGCACGTCAACCTTCACCGGTTACCGCCCGCTTTTCCTCGGGAGCATCGCAATCCTGGCGTTCGTTATCGCT
This sequence comes from Spirochaetia bacterium, assembly GCA_035530755.1. Taxonomy (GTDB): domain Bacteria; phylum Spirochaetota; class Spirochaetia; order DSM-27196; family DATKUC01; genus DATKUC01. The sequence continues at coordinate 3,518 of DATKUF010000097.1, forward strand.
CTCGCGCAGGGGGTGCTCGGTGCGGCCCGGACAATGGAGGCGGCCTACGCGGAGTGGATGGGCATCGCGCTGCTCATCGTTGTACTGACTGTCATTTTTGTCTTTGTTCCGTCCCTGCGAAGCCGCTACGTGGTAATTCGATCATTGGCATTTGGGGTCGCCCGGCAGTTTACGCCCTTCGTGGTCGCGGGAACCGCGGGAACTCTCATCGCCTACCAGCTCGCCCCGGTCCTCGTTACTTTTCTGCCCGCCACATGGTGTGCGCTCTTCGGGTTGTCGATATTTTCCATGCAGCCCTACCTGCCGAGAGCGGTCGCCATGTCGGGGATATGGTATCTTGGGATTTCGCTGGCGCTGGCCGTGTGGCCTCCGGCAACGGTGACAGGACTTGCGGCCGGGATGGGACTTGCGTTCGCGGGCGGCCACGCAATCACTGCGATAATCATGCGTGCGACGCTTCGACTGCGATGATAACCAGGCAACAGGAGCAGCGGGGATGAAAACAGACAAAGAACCGCGCGGAATGCGTCACGAAACCCCGATCGATCGCCCGGGAATCCGGCCTGAGCGCTACGAAGCGCTCGATCCGATTTTCCATGAGAGGTCACGGCTCTCGATCATGACGGTACTTGCGGCAAACTCCGGCGGTGTCCCGTTCACCGAACTGCGCGATCTATGCGGCCTTACCGATGGAAATCTCAGCAGACATGTCCACAAGCTCGCCGGGGCCGGACTCGTGAAGATGGAAAAGCAATTCATACGCGGCGTACCAAATACCACGATCCAGGTCACCGCGCACGGCGTCGAACAGTTCAGCCAATATGTGGAAGAGCTCGCCTGGATCGTCGACGAGGCAAATCGTGCCATGCGAGCGCAGGCGCAACCCGCGACCGGCGACGCGGTAAGGGAGCTGCGGGAATGTCCGTAACCAATCGGTCAATTCTGCCCCGCCACATAGCCTTCATCTGCGACGGAAACGGGCGATGGGCAAACTCCCGCGGCATGGGCCGATCCGACGGGCACATAGCCGGACTCTATCAGACACAGACCGTGGTGGAATGGTGCGTGGACCGCGAAATCCCGAACGTTTCCGCTTTTCTCTGGTCGACGGAAAACTGGAAAAGGGACTCGCGGGAAGTCGGCGGCATTATGGATGCCGTGGTGCAATACGGTCCCGGGTTCGCCGACCGAATGCACCGCCAGGGTGTCCGCCTGTATCACGCCGGACTTCGCGAAAGCATCGACGATCAGGTACTCAAAGTCATCGATGATTCGATGGAGCTCACCCGCAATAATACCCGGGCAAACCTCTGTCTTGCATTCAACTACGGAGGAAAAGCCGATATCCTTCAGGCTGTCGCAAAGGCGATTGCGGATTCCGATCCCGCGACAGGAATCTGCGCCGAACAGGTCTCGCAGCACCTCCTCACTTCACCAATGCCGGATATCGACTACCTCATCCGTACCGGCAATGAAACGCGAATCAGCAACTTCATGCTCTGGCAGGCCGCCTACGCGGAGCTCCATTTCAGTGAGGCGTTCTGGCCCGACTTCAGCGAGGAAGAGCTGGACCGGGCGCTTCTCGCCTTTCACGACTCCGCCACTCAACGCGGCATCGGCGAAAATCGAACGCTGTCCCACGCCGTGGCGTAGGACAGAGCATCCAGTCGATATTCCGTCAAATCCCGCCGGCGAACAACCTACCCGCATTTCGCATCGATAGTCGTACAGTAGGGAAAAACATGCTTGACCTGCCGTACAGCGTCGTGTACACTGTCAATGTTTCTATTAACAGAAACATTGGGAAAACTACGCATGGAAAGACGCCATCAGAACAGGACCAGCCCGGGGCCGGAGGCAAAAGCCCTGCGCGACGATCTGGCGGACAATTTTCGCGAGCTCGTGCAGGTTCTCGCAAGTATCAGGGATCCGGAGCTGATCGACGACCTTCTCCGTCAGCTTCTCACCCGTGCGGAGATTCAGGAAATAAGCGGCCGCTGGGAGCTTGTCAAGCTTTTGGAAAGCGGAATGAGTCAGCGTCGAATCGCCGAGCGGCTCAAGATGAGTCTGTGCAAAATAACGCGCGGAAGCCGGGAGCTGAAGAAACCCGGTTCCGCGCTGAAACTGGTCATCGACCGGTACGGTTTCCCGACACAACCATCATCGAAGGAGTAGAATTATGGCAGCCCGTTACGTTCTTGGACCCGACGACATGCCGCGGCAATGGTACAACCTCGCGGCCGATCTCCCGAGCCCGATGCAGCCGCCGCTCGGCCCTGACGGCAACCCGATCTCGCCCGAGGCGCTCCGTCCCGTGTTTCCGGACAACCTGATCGAGCAGGAGATGAGTCAGGAGCGATGGATCGATATCCCCGAAGAGGTGTTAGCTATTCTCGCGCGATGGCGGCCTTCGCCGCTTCACCGCGCATACGCGCTCGAAAAGGCGCTGGGCACGCCCGCTAAGATCTTCTATAAGAACGAGAGCGTCTCCCCGGCAGGCAGCCACAAACCCAATACCGCAGTCGCGCAGGCGTGGTACAACAAGCAGTTCGGAATAAAACGGCTGACGACCGAGACCGGTGCCGGCCAGTGGGGGAGCGCCCTGGCGTTTGCCTGTTCACTGCTCGGACTCGAATGCAAGGTGTTCATGGTTCGAATCAGTTTCGAACAGAAGCCCTTCCGCAAACTGATGATGCAGGCGTGGGGCGCCAACTGCGTACCCAGCCCAAGCACCGAAACGGCCGCGGGTCGGCAGGTGCTGAAAGACGACCCGGACACCCCGGGAAGCCTCGGTATTGCCATCTCGGAGGCCGTCGAACAGGCGGTGAGCGACTCGAGCGGAAAGACCCGTTACTCCCTCGGCAGCGTGCTCAACCACGTCATGCTTCATCAGACGATCATCGGACTGGAGACCAAGAAGCAGCTTGCCATGGCCGGAATAAAGAAGCCGGACATCGTCATTGCGTGCGCCGGCGGCGGAAGCAATTTTGCCGGGCTCGCGTTTCCGTTCGTCAGTGACAAAATCAACGGTGCCGAAATCGACATCATTCCCGTGGAGCCGTCATCCTGCCCGACCATGACCCGCTCGGACTTCGCCTATGATCATGGCGACAAGGCGAAGATGACCCCGTTGCTGCCGATGCACTCCCTCGGGCACGACTTCATTCCACCCCCGATTCACGCCGGCGGTCTGCGCTATCACGGGATGGCACCGCTGGTCTCTCAGGCGATTGTTGAAGGACTTCTCGCGCCACGCGCCATTCATCAGCTCGAGTGCTACGAGGCCGCCGTGCTGTTCGCGCGAACCGAAGGGTTGATTGTAGCGCCCGAAACCAGCCATGCGGTGGCCGCCGCCATTCAGGAAGCCAAACGTGCAAAGGAAGAAGGCAAGGAAAAGACAATCGTCTTCAATCTGAGCGGTCATGGGCTCATGGATCTTGCCGGATACGACGCCTATTTTCAGGGAAAACTGAAAGACTACGCCCCGACAGACGAGGAGCTCGCCCGTTCGATGGCGATCCTCGGGCAGTATCCCCGACCGGTCGCAGCAAAGACCGGCCGCTGGTAACCCGCGCACACCACGCCGCTCGCCCGATTTCCGGGCGAGCGGCTCGTCAACAAGCTGCGTAATACCACGGGAAGCTTCACTCCAGCTGCCGGCGACCCTATATTCTGCCTATGAGCTACACCACACACGCCCTGCAGACCTCCAGAAGAAGCGACTACGTCGATATCACCCGTTCGGTACGGGAGGCAGTGAAAAACTCGGGAATCAGGCAGGGCATCTGCGTCGTATACGTGCCCCACACAACCGCCGGCGTGACAGTCAACGAACACGCCGATCCTGCGGTGGCCCGCGATATGATGAAACACTTCGACTTCATGGTCCCCGAAGAACATGAGTTCACCCACGAGGAAGGAAACGCCGATTCGCACATCAAAACTACGCTTACCGGACCTTCAGTGACGCTCATTGTCGATAACGGAGATCTCGTTCTCGGCACGTGGCAGGGCGTATTCTTCTGTGAATATGACGGACCGCGGAGCAGGCACTACGCCGTGAAAGTGGTTGCGGGCTGACCCGTGCGGGTGGGCTACGATTACCGGAAGGTGATGGTATAGACGAGCGGTTTGGTCAGCGTAAGCAGGCGGACAACGGGAATCGAAAACAGGGCGCTGTTTCCCTCCTGCCTGCCGCCGTCGACCGAAATGAGAGTGCCTTCAATCGCAATTCTGACCTCGACCCGTGAATCGCTGATAGTCCGGGTGATGTCCTTTCCGACTGCATAGTCCTCGAGCGCCCACGCGAGGTAGGAGGTGTACTCCCCTTCCGACATCGGCGCATCTTCGGGTGGTAGAAGCACGTTGCCGGCGACCGAACCGGCGAGCGGCGTCAGCTGCAGAAGTCTACCAACCACGCTGCGGTCGAGCCGTATCGAAAGCGTCCTGACCGGGCCGTCGGCTCGAAATGAGACGAAGTCGGCCGTACCCGCGTCGGCACCGACGCCGGAAAGGACATTTGCCGCGTCGGCGAATTGCACGGTCAGGGACAGCGTGTCGATTGAGGGAGTTGCCGCGTCCACGAGCGAAAGTTCGGGATATCGGGCAAAAGCGGCGCGAAGCGCAGCAAGGTCGAAGATGGGTCGGTCTTTTGCCGGTGCTGAGCCGGAGACTGTGGCTGCGAGATCCTGAAGGTAGGAGACCAGTACCGGTGAGAGCCGAATCACGGCCCTCGCGCTGCCCGCTCCAGAAAGCCTGAGATCGATCCGCTGCGTCGAACTGCACGAGACGGAAATCCCGGCCAAGATGAGCCCGGCAAGAAGCAGCACAAAAATCCGGTGGTCCAGTCTGTTTCGCATGAAGTCACTCTATCGGCGCAGTCGCGGGCGGTCAATCGGCGCCGAGCACGGCGTCGGAACCATGTTGGATTTCCGTGTAGCTCCTGCTCCGCAGCTCGTAGAGGTGAGCCTCTTCCAGTTTTCCTCGCTTCCGGCACCCTGCAGCATATATCCGGCACTTCCTTGCAAGCTCAGCGCGCGCAACCTCGGCCCTTGCCCGGACGAAGAAATCTCTTTCGAGCAGATCCTCCAGCGCACGAATGCGGAAAATCTCGATCTGGCCATATCTGGCGCTCAGCTGTCCGTCGCCTGCCTCGCCTCCGTGTGCCCGCTTGAGGGTGAGCGGCTCGTCGATGTAGCCCACCGGTTCATGGTCGACTATCCTCAGCCACAGTTCGTAGTCTTCCGCGATTTCGAGATCCTCCCGAAACCCCCCGGATTCCTCAAAAAGCGCCCGCTCCAGCATCACTGTCGAAGGTCCGATCATGCATTTCACCAGCGCGTCGGCAAATACGTCACCTTCCCGGCGGTGCCTCTGGGTCTGCTGGCTCACGATTCGTCCGTCGCGAAGCCAGACTTCCCGTGTATGCGATATCCTGACCCCCGGCTGTGCCTGATGAAAGCCGATCTGCCGGGCAAGCTTTGCCGGCTCCCACAAATCATCCGAGTCGAGAAAGGCAAGTAGTGCTCCCCGGGCTCGCCCGGCACCCGCGTTTCGCACGGCTCCCGGCATACCGCAGTGAGGAATGCGCAAGACCGACAGCTGCGGCGCAGCTTCCTGCAGCCTCTCGGCGGTACCATCGGTTGATCCGTCGTCGACGACGATAATTTCAGCCGCGCGGACCGATTGCCGGAGAACCGATCCGACAGCTTCGATCGTGAGTTTCGAGCGATTGAAGGTGGGAATGATCACCGAGACTGTGGGATCGCTCATGAGGACGATGGTACCGGTCGCCGCAGAACCACGCAAGACAGGAGCCGGGACGCACGATTGCCGCGGTTACCGGAGCGACCGCTAACCAGTTGCCGCGAACACCCGGTTTTCGTACCATAGAGGCATGACGGAAAAGACCAGAAAGTACTTCGTGGACATCAGTCCGCGAGAGTGGGAGCATCCTGCCGACCGGGCCGCGCTTGCGGCGCTGAAGCGGATCCCCGGTTTCGACGAAATCGTGAAATTTTTTGTTGGGCTGACAAGCGAGAAAGCCGTCCGCCTCATCTTCCTTGCCTCTTCGGTTCGCGTTTCCGAACGCCAGTTCCCGAAGGTGTACAAGCTGCTCGAAGAGGCCTGTGCGGTACTCGATGCGCGTGACGTGCCGGAGATGTACATTACACAGACACCGGTGCTCAATGCCGGGGCCGTCGGCGTGCAGAAGCCGTTCATCACGATCAACAGTGGCCTCATCGAGACGCTGTCCGAGGACGAGCTGCTCGAGGTTATCAGCCACGAGGTCGGTCACATCCTGAGCGGCCACGTGCTGTACAAGACGCTTCTCTGGTTCCTGACCAACGCGACCCTCGGTCTGATGAATCTGCCGCTTGGACAGCTCGCAATTCTTGCAGTAATCGGCGCACTGAAAGAGTGGGACCGAAAGAGCGAGCTCTCAGCCGACCGGGCCGGTCTTCTCGTGGTCCAGAACCCGGAAGTTTCCTACACCACTCTCATGAAACTGGCCGGTGGACGGCAGATCGGGGAGATGAACATCGAAGAGTTCTTCAAGCAGGCGCAGGAATACGACGGGAGCGGTGACCTGCTGGACGGCCTGTACAAGTTCCTGAACCTGTTCGGCCAGAGCCATCCTTTCCCGGTTCTGCGGCTGCGAGAGATAAAGGGATGGGCGGAGTCCGAATCCTACACAAAGATCCTCGGTGGAGAGTACCGCAGAAGGACCGAAACCGAGGACGAAGATATCCGCAAGGATTTCGACGACGCGGCTCGCCAGTACCAGGAGGATTGGAGCAAATCGAACGACCCGCTGACTCAGGCAGTGCACAACATCAGTCAAAGCGTCGACTACGCCCGCAAGCAGGCGGAGTCCTTTTTCAAGACCATACTCGACAACCAGAATCGCGGCAGGAAGGACAACTAACATGCTGAAAGAAGGTTCGAAGGCGCCCGCGTTTACGCTACTCGATGACGGCGGAAAAAGTGTCAGCCTGTCCCAGTTCGCCGGCAAAAAAGTCGTCGTCTACTTCTATCCGAAGGATGACACGCCCGGCTGCACAACCGAAGCATGCGGATTTCGCGACAACTACGATGCGATCCTCGCCAAAGGGGCGGTTGTTATCGGCATCAGCGCGGACAGCGAGCAATCGCACGCGAAGTTCAAAGCGAAGTATGATTTGCCGTTCTTCCTGCTCGCGGATCCCGACAAGAAGGTGATCCAGGGCTTCGGAGCCTGGGGCGAAAAAACGATGTACGGCAAGTCATACGAAGGAATTCTCCGCGCAACCTTCGTGATCGACGAAAAAGGTGTTGTCAGGAAGGTGTTTCCGAACGTGAAACCCGCCGATCATGCGCAGGAAGTAATCGCGGCGTTGTAGGCCGACGCGCCTGCGTGTCGACTTGGCGGACTATTTCTCTGCCGGTTTCAGCCTCCCGGTCGCAACGATCCATACGCACAGCCCGCCGAGCGGAATCCATGCAAGGATCCCGAGATAACTTACGAAAAGCGGCGCGGCAGGCATCGCCGTGGATCCTCCTGTCGCGAACAGAAGCATCGTCAAGGAGCCGCCGACCGCGTTCGTCGCAGCATGGGCGAGCGACGGCGCCCAGATGCTGCCGCTTCGAGCCCGAAGCCAGCCGAAAATTATCGAAAGCAGCACGGTGCTCACGGTGAACACGATCATGCCACGCAGCGGAAAACCGGGGAAATTGTATCCTCTGATATTGATCGGCAGGTGCCAGAGTCCCCAGATGAGGCCGGTTGCGACCGCGGAGAGAAGCGGCCGCCCGGGAAATAGACGCAGCTGGAGGTAGCCGCGCCATCCGAACTCCTCGCCCCAGAGCACGGGAGTAAAGACTGCAGCCTGAGCAAGCAACACAAAGGGAAGCCAGATCGGCAGACCGGGCGGCATCGAGGCCGCTGTTCCACCGCGAGCCGCCAGCAATTTCGCCGCCCGCTCAAACGTGAAATCGGGGCGCGCGATTCCAAGGATTGAAGCGAGAAGCGCGATGACCGCAACAACGCCGGCAGGAAGGAGCCATCCCGCAAGGTAGTAGCGCCACCCGCGCCTGAGGGAGAGCCTCAACCCGGCATCGGCGAACCCCTCACGGGTAATCCATTTGCGCACGACAATTGACGCGATGGCCGGAAAGAATGCACCCGGGAGAGCAACGAACTGGAACAGACTAGCGTTCGCCGGCGACAGACCGAGCCGGATCGCACCTTCCCAGATCAGCCACGCCGGCACGAACGCGATGACCAGATACCAGAAAATACCTCTGCGACGTTCAAGCATTTTCGTGAACCCTACCGAACAATCAATACCTTGCGGTATTCATCCATCCCGCTCGCGATGAGCCGGATGAAGTAGATGCCACGTGCGACCGGCCTCCCCTGCGCGTTCTTCCCATCCCAGGTTGTCGAGTGGTCCCCGGCCTTCTGCGGTCCGCGTGACAGCACCGTGATCACATCGCCTCCGAGATCGAACACCATGATCGTCACCGTGCTGTCCTTCGGCAGCGTATAGTAAAGGCTCGTCTTCTGTCCACGGTCCGGATTGATGACGTTATTGAGAATCGTCACATCGCCGCGTTGACTGATCACATGTCGGATATCGATCGACCACGGCCGGATGTTGCGGTACCAGGTCGATGAGGTCGAGTCGGTGATCCGACCGTAGAAAAGCGGATTGGCCGGATTGGTCGCATTGTCCTCGAAGAAGAACTGGAGCTGCTGTCCGTTCTGTATTTTTGCGTTCGACTGCGGAATGAGGTAGTTGCGCAACTGGCCGCCGGGACTCGCTGCCACGCCAAGCGAGTCCACGCCAGGGTCCGGATAGGGCACGAGGCCGCTGAACTTCGTCTCAGCGTTGGAAAAATCCGGCATCCAAAGGCCGTTATTGAGGTACCCGCTCCCCACACTCGCATCAAAAGCGATGAGCGGATTCGCGATTTGAGTGCTCACTACCGGATTCACGTTCGCCTGAATCGTGACGTCCTGCGGCTGCAGGAAGGCGCTGCCGTCGAAGCTCGTGATGAGCCCTATTCCGCCGCGCGCCGGATCACGCACCGTCTGGTCCCACGCGTACACAGGCTCCACGAGACCGGCCCCCGGCGGCCCGAGACCGACGTCGGTGACACGGTGAACCGAACGGTCGATGGCGGCCGGTTGTGCCGGGTCCGCGACTGTGCGAACGGGGTTCGGCGGCTGCGCTGGCCAGTTCGGCCACAAATGTACGCCGGGAACTGTCAGGTTGGCAGGCGGCGCCGGCGGAATGGTTGGATTATCCCGGGCGTTTGTGATGCTGATGGTTGCCTGCTTCGCGAGGTCGGACGCGGTCAGCGGCGCGCTGAGAGTCAGCAACAGTTCGCTATAGCCCCCGGAACCGTCCTGCGTAACAGGCGTGACGCCGGCGACCGTCTGACCACTCGCTCCAACGAGCGCGGGGAAGTTCGCATTGGTCAAGGAACCGCCGGCCGTATCATACACCGGCTCCGAGAGGTGTACGAAGATCTGATCTTTTCCTGCCACCGCGAGCGTGTATCCGATGACCGGCGGCGCGGTGTCGACAGGGGTCTGATCGCCGGCGGTCAACACAACCTTCGCGTTTGCGGTGTTTGCCTTCAGCGAGGTGTTGCTCACAATTCGCCACCGGGGCGTTGCCGCGGTATCCAGATAGGACTTTGGCTTCAACTTGATGAAGAACGTGTTTGTGCTCGCTCCGCCACCGAAGTTTGCGTAGGACGCTCCGCTGTCGAAACCGGTGACGGTGTATCCGTCGACAGTCACATCGATACCGCTGAAGTCCGATGCAGCGGAGTCCGCTAGCGTTATCGTGTCTGCAACCCACGCTTCAATTGCGTCAATTTTTCCGTCGCCATTCGAATCTACTGTGTTGCTCCACAGTACATAGGTCTGGGTGATCCAGTTGTAGTTCCAGTCATCGGTCGTATGAGCAAAGAGATTCGTCGGAACCACCGCCACATCGGCCCAGGCCATTTCAACGTATACGTAGTCGATATTGGCGCTCGCTCCGCCCAGATTGATTCCCCATCTCTCGTTCGCCGGCGCACCGGAGGTCGGATCGGCGTTTCCCGGTGAAGGCAGGGTTGGATGCGACCGTTCCCATACATTCACGGCACCCGTAGGGCTGGGAAGCGTGTTGGGCGGCGCGGCCACACGGGGATACATGCTGTCCGTGTAGGTACTGAGCAGATTCACGGAGTTTCCGGATCCGAGATTGCCCGTTCCGAGAGCTGTAAACGTGCCGCCGGAAACAGTCTGTTTCGTTCCGGCTTGGAACCATACCGATTTTCCCGGTTGGGTGATTGTAAGATTGTAGAAGGTCGTTGTTCCTGCGATAACCCCGGCCTTCGAGTTGTCGATCATCTGGACGGTGCTTGTTTGCGCGCTAAACGAACCGTTGTCGATCCACCGGTGTCTCACCTGAATCGTCGCCGCCGCCGACGGCGGAACGATGTTTGCCGCGCTGATTTCCACATCGTAGTAGATCGCATTTCCGCCGCTCAGTGCGTAGATCATTCCGCCGGCGGAGATGTACCGAACCATGCCTTCGTTGGTGTCAAAAACAGTGATAGTCGGGGCGTTGGTTCCGCTTAGCGCGAGAGACCCGTTGTTCACGAGCGTGTTCAGGATGAGATTGTTCGCATTCATGTTGAGCTCGCAGTACCAGGGCGTGTCGATCGGGCTCGTCGGAGTGAACGCATCGTTGATCTGGCCGTTTATGGTCAGGGTATTGGTCACCTCGAGGTTCCCGGTGACGTTTACGTAGTAGATGGTGTCCACTGCCGCAGCGCTGTTAGCAAGCGTGAGGTTGTGGAATCGCTTTCCGACTCCCTGCCCACCCGGATCAAAAGTCTGCGTCACCGAGACAGCGCTATTCGGGTCAAAGATCACCGTGCTATTCGCGCAGGTGAACGTCCCCGTCGCGTTGGTCGTCCAGTTGCCGCGAACGGTGATAGTTTCGCCGGCGGTGGCGCGCAGCTCCCCCGCGGCCTGTATGTTCACCGTTCCGGTAGCGAGGTTGTGGCCGTTGAGGCTCAACGCACCCTGGGTCAGCGTGAGAGTCGCTGCCGAGCTGATCGTGAGCGCTCCGGTCAACGTCACCTGCGGGGCGGTACCGTACGTGCTGTTGACGGTGAAGTTGTAGAAAGTCTGTCCGTTTGGCGTCACTGACTGGGCGGCTGCGCTTCCGTTGAATACGAACGTTGTCCCGGTGACATTGCTTAACGTGCCCACCGCGAGATTGCCGGTCAGCGCAACGATTCCTCCGGTTCCGAGATCCCATGCCCCGCCGGAAGTATTTATCGGGCCGCTCACTGTGATGTTGTTCGCATTTGTCGACAGTGTGCCTGTGACGAGCGTCAGCCCCGCCAAAGGCGTTGTTCCGCCGACAATTCCGGCAATGTCGGTTGTTCCTCCGCTGTTCGCTGTGAGACCGAATCCACCGTTGGTCGTCGAGTTGAAGCTTATCGCTGCGTTTCCGGTTGAGGTTACGTTCGTGTTGCCGGTCAATACCACCGCATCGGTATAGGTCTGCGTGCCTCCGGTGCTGATCGTTCCGGTCAGCTGTGTGGTCCCCCCGTTGTTGCTTGTCAGATTATTGATATTGGTGAAGTTTGCCCCGTTTATCACCGTCACCCCGGTGAATGAGAGGGTCAGGTCGTGCGCCGCCCCCGCAACCCCGGCCGTGAATGTCGGCGTACTTCCGGTGAGCACCGCGTTTGCCCCCAGCGTCACCGTTCCGGTGTAACTCTGTGTCGTTGTGGTGGTAATCGCGGTGGTGTTCACTGCCGTAGTGCCGCTGACGCTCAATGAGTTCAACGCCGTGGTTCCCACCACTCCGCCGAAGCTCGCATTGCC
>DATKUF010000098.1:0-16253 GCA_035530755.1 Spirochaetia bacterium
CATCGTGAATGAGGTGAATACAATACCTGGTTTCACGCACATCAGCATGTACCCGAAACTGTGGGAAGCAAGCGGGATCGGGTTCACGGAGCTGGTCGATCGCCTTATTACCCTCGCGATAGAGGATTTCGACAGACAGAATCGACTGAAAACCACTCCGGAATGACGAACCAGCGCTTCGCGACAGATCACCGGCTCTATCTGGCAGACGCGCGGAAACTGTCGTTTGTTACTTCGGACAGCATTGACCTCATCGTTACCTCCCCGCCCTATCCAATGATCGAAATGTGGGACGAGTCTTTCTGCAATCAAGCGCCCACCATCCGAATCTCCCTCGAGAACAACGCTCCGGAGAACGCCTACGAGCTCATGCATGCCCTTCTCGACGACGCGTGGGACGCGTGCTTTCGGGTACTGCGGCCCGGAGGATTTGCCTGCATCAACATCGGCGACGCGACCCGCACCTTCGACAGCAATTTTCGCCTGTTCACCAACCACGCCCGAATCGTAACCGCCTGCGAACGATCGGGGTTCACGAGCCTTCCGCCGATCGTATGGCGAAAAACCACGAACGCGCCCAACAAGTTCATGGGGTCCGGCATGTACCCGGCGGGGGCGTACGTGACACTCGAACACGAATACATCCTTGTCTTCCGCAAGCCGGGCAAGCGCTCATTCGCGACAGGAGACGATCAGGACCGGCGCCGCCGAAGCGCCTTCTTCTGGGAAGAACGAAACGCATGGTTCTCCGATCTGTGGAACGTGCCGGGCGTCCGACAGTCGCAGCTTGACAGGAAACAGTCGTCGAACCGATCCCGTAGTTCCGCAGAAAAGCGCCGAGGCGCCGCTGTTTTACCGGGCGCGTCCCGTACGCGAAGCGGCGCTTTCCCGTTCGAGATCGCGCTCCGGCTCGTATTGATGCATTCGATCGAGGGCGATACAGTTCTCGATCCTTTTACGGGAACCGGCACGACGCAGATGGCGGCTCTCGCGACCGGACGAAACTCGGTCGGATCGGACCTGGCTCCGGATCTCATTGAGCAGGCGAGGAACGTCCTGCTGTCTGCGCAGGATGCCGGGAACGACTATCTAGAGGCCCGCCTCGAGGCGCACAGACAGTTTGAAGCCGCAACCCGAAAAGCGGGAAACACGCTCAGATACCAGAACGCCCACTACGGGTTTTCGGTAAAGACACTTCAGGAACGAACTATTCTCCTCCGGCCCGTGACCGCGATCGAAGAGGTTGGCGACCTCATAGTCGCCCGCTATTGACTCTCGCGGCGGATCTTGCGATTTTCGGCACATGCATCTACGAAAGATTGAAAACCCGACACTCGTCGAACGACTCGACAATGTGATGAACGACGGTGTGGACATATTCCTCTTGTCTCGTGGGCGTTTCCGCGCCGCGATACTTCACGGCACCCGCATGGTAAACCAGATGCGCATGAATCATGAACTTGGCGTCCTGGAAACGCTCATACTTGGCCACGCATACATGGGCTCCGCACTGATGGCCACGTCGCTCAAGGGAATCGATCGCATCGGGATTCATCTGCAGTGCGACGGACCGGTCGGCGGTGTGCATGTGGAGTCTACAGCGCACGGTCAGGTTCGAGGATACCTGAACAACAGTCGCACCCGGATTGATAAACCGGTCGACAGTTTCAATACGGCTCCGTTCATCGGCGAAGGGACCCTGACCGTTATGCGGTACATCGAGAACAATTCCCGCCCGTTCAGCGGGCGGATAGAGCTCGAATCCGGAAATATCGCACAGGATCTCACCCGCTACTACGCGATCTCGGAACAGACGCCCACGTCGATCTCGCTCAGTATCCAGTTCGATCCCGAAGGGCTGGTCATCGGCGCCGGTGGCCTGCTCGTTCAGGCCCTGCCGGAGTCTACGGTCGTTGCCGACACCGACAACGATGCCGGATCACCGACTGAAACGCTTCGATCGTACGAGTCGACGGTGATCGAGATGGAACAGACGGTGCGCGGGATACCGTCGCTTGGAACGCTGTTCTCGGAAGGCCGGGCAACCACCCAGATTATTCGCGAGAACTTCGCCCGCTTCGACCCGGACGTGATCGGCACCAGACCGCTCGAGTTTGCCTGCAACTGCAGCGGCGACCGCTTCCGGAGGTTTCTCGGTGCATTACCGAACGACGAACTTGCCGACATCAAGGCCAACGGACCCTTCCCTCTGCACATCACCTGCCACAACTGCAATAGCGTGTACGCGTTTTCACAGAAGGAGCTGCAGGACCTCGGGGAAAACCGGCAGCCTGTTCGTGACAACGGGTGAGCCCGCGGTCGGCGCCGTTTTCCGACGTCAGCGGCGCGGGGGCCTGGGGATGATCAGAGAAACCGTCCGTTGCACATCCCGATATTCCGGTCGGGTTCGCAGAATCTTCTTTTCCAGCATCGGCATGCTGAACCCGAAAAAGATACCAATCATCACGATCATACCGGCCGCCGTCCAGAGCGGAGCGCCACCGGCGAGCCCGAACAGGAGCATTCCGAGCCAGAATGACATCTCTCCGAGATAATTGGGATGCCGACAGTATTTCCACAGACCTTCGACCATCACGCCGCCTGTTCGGATCCGCTTGAACAGCTTCATCTGAGCGTCCGCCGTTCCCTCGATGACAATTGCTGAAAGCGTCACAAGCACCGCAACAAAGTCGAGAATGGACAGCGGGGCACCCGGTAGCGCGAGCACAAAGTACAGGGGCAGGGATCCGGCAAACACTGCAAGTGTGGGAAACAGATGGATCGCGAAAAGACTCACAATCCAATAGGCGGGCCCTGTTTTGGCGCGAAAGTCACGATACCGCCAATCTTCGTCCTGGAGACCGGACCACCCGACAACCCAGTTTGCGGTGAGCCGCGTTCCCCAGAGCCACGCAAGAACGAGCACGAGAGCTGCCCGCAGCGTCAGGTTGTTTGAGCCGGACGTAATCCAGGCCAGATAGATGAGGGGAGGAAAAACACTCCAGTAGGGATCGTACACGCTCGAATTGTCGAACAGGAGGCTCACGGCAAAGACAAGAACTGTCGCGGCAAGATCAGCGACCAGTGTCCGAGCCATGAGCGATAACGGTGCGACCTGAACAGCGGCGGGAAGCGAAAGGATCCAAAACAGGAGTGTAGCGGCGAGCACGTACGCCGTGCCGACTATTACGAACGAAAATACCCGCGAGGAACTCCTCGCAAACCGGCCGGCTTCAAGCGCTCCGTCTGCTTCGATTGGGTCCATGGGGTGGTACTCTACCGCAACTGCATTGTGCGGTCAACCTTCGTCCGGTGAGCACAATCGAACTACACCGCGGCGGCCTTAACTCCAAGAATCTCGAGGACCTCCTCGCCGAGGAGCTCCTCTTTCAGAAGCAGCGCTTCGGCCACGGCAAGAAGGCGTTCCCGATTTTTCTTCAGCAGATCAAACGCGGTTTCGTAGGCCCGATCCAGGATCGTCCGCACTTCGGTATCGATATCGCGCGCGGTCTCGTCTGCATATTCACGCGACCGGCCAAGCTGCTCCCCCAGGAAGATGTCCTGTTTTTCTGCTCCCAGCGCGATGTGACCGAGTTTCTCGCTCATTCCCCAGTCGAGCACCATCTTACGCGAAAGCTTCGTCGCTTCTTTCAGATCGTTTTCCGAGCCGCTGGTGACGCTCCCGAGCAATAGGTTCTCAGCGGCGCGGCCACCCATCATGACGGCAATCCGTTCCTCGATGTACTGCTGGCTGTAGAGAAATCGATCGCGATCGGGCATCTGCTGCGTTACGCCCATCGAAAAGTCACGGGGGATTATCGAGACT
Source organism: Spirochaetia bacterium (assembly GCA_035530755.1). Classification (GTDB taxonomy): domain Bacteria; phylum Spirochaetota; class Spirochaetia; order DSM-27196; family DATKUC01; genus DATKUC01. Next base: position 3,827 of record DATKUF010000098.1, read on the forward strand.
TTGTGCAGCGGGTCCGTCGTTTCGAGAAGACAGGCGGTGACCGCATGCCCTGACTCGTGGTAGGCCACCAACCGCTTTTCCTCATCGGTGAGATTGAGGTTTCGCCGTTCGAGACCCATAAGAATCTTGTCGCGGGAGATGTTCACATCGTTGAAGTCGATTGATGACTTGTTCTTTCTCGCAGCGAGAAGGGCGGCTTCATTCAACAGGTTTCGCAGATCGGCACCACTGAACCCGACGGTGCTTTTTGCCACTTCACGCATGTCAAAGTTTGCGTCGAAAGGTTTCTTTCGCGCATGCACCGCAAGAATTTCCACACGGTCCTCGAGCGTCGGCAGGCCCACGGTGATGCGCCGGTCGAAACGACCGGGTCGCAGCAATGCAGGGTCGAGGATGTCGGGTCGGTTTGTCGCGGCGATCACGATTGTGGTATCGAACTGTTCGAACCCGTCCATTTCCGAAAGCATCTGATTGAGAGTCTGCTCCCTTTCGTCATGACCGCCGCCCAGACCGGCACCGCGATGACGTCCGACGCTGTCCAGTTCGTCTATGAAGATCAGCGCAGGTGCGTGCTTTTTCGCCTCTTGAAACAGGTTTCGTACCCGCGACGCGCCGACGCCGACGAACATCTCCATGAAGTCCGAGCCGCTGATGCTGTAAAAGGGTACATCTGCCTCGCCGGCAATTGCCCGCGCGATCAACGTCTTACCGGTTCCGGGAGGACCGACGAGGAGTATCCCGCGAGGGATAGTCGCACCAAGTTTGTGGTATTTGGTCGGGTCTTTGAGAAAGTCGATGATCTCCTTGACCTCTTCCTTCGCCCCCTGGAGGCCGGCAACGTCGGTAAACGTGATGCGTTTTTCGTCACGCTTGTAGAGCTTCGCTCGACTCTGGCCGACCGAAAAGATATTCTGCCGCTGTGCTCGCATGTTCTGGAAAATGATGTATCCAATCCATATCACGATGATGAAGGGTACAACACTTACGATGACGTTGAGGATCGAGAGATCCTGCGGCGGTCTGGTGCTGATGTCCACGCCCTTCTGCTCGAGAAGGGGAAGAAGCTGCGTGTCCCCGATCGGCGGAACATAGGTGACGAATCCAAGCGTACTGGTATCGGCTCCCTGGGTCGTTATGCGGGTGGGTGATTTGAAAGTTCCCTGCAGATCCTGACCGGAGAAGACAACCTGGCGTATGTTCCCCTGTTCGAGCTGCTGGCGAAACTGCGTATAGCTTATTGCGGGTCGGTTGTTGTTCCCGGCAAACGTGGTCCAGAGCCAGGGAATAAGAAACGCCGCGATAATGATTGCGAGAAGGATTTTCCAGAAACCCCGTCCATTCATGCCGGGCATACCTTTCGGAGATTCATTTTGATTCTTGTCGCCGTTCTGCCCGTTGTCGAACGGATTGAAGTCCATCTTATCTTTCATGACGGTTATAAAATAGTAAGGAACCCCCCGAAAGACAATCTAACCGGGGTTCGATAAAAGACTGCATCGCTGCCTCCTCTTATTCCATAATACGTTCACGAATCGCCGCTAAGCGGCTTCGTGCGGCACTTTCGCCGCGGGCGATCGCCACATCCTTCTTCTTCAGCGCGTAGTAGCTCATATCGTGCAGGTCTGGTTCGATCACGATGTCGGCATAGCGCAACGTGCGGTCGGTGGCTCCCGCGATCATCAGGCTGAAACTGTAGAACATCATGTCGAGTACGTTTTCGGGCTTCCCGTGCTTCTTCCGGTCTGCGTTTAAATTCACTGCAATGACAACGTCGGCACCCATGTCCTTGACGACGTCGGCAGGAACGCTGTTGAGCACGCCGCCGTCCACAAGGAGACGTCCGTCGAGTTCGACCGGGGAGAATATCCCGGGAATGCTGCAGCTCGCGCGTACTGCCGGAGCTATGGCTCCGTGGCCGAGAATAACCGCCTGTCCTTCAACGATATCAACCGCAACCGCCTTGAACGGAATTGCAAGATCTTCAAAATCGGATTGGTTGATGAACTTGCCGATCACCGCTTCGAGCCGATCGCTTCGAACCAGGCCAAGATTCGGCCAGGCCGGCTTGACCAGATCACCCCAGCTTATTCCGTTGGTGATGGAGACAATCTCCTGCCAGCGGACGCCTGCGCAGTGGAGCGCTCCAATCAGGCTTCCGATGCTTGTACCTGCAACAAAATCGATCGGAATGCGTTCCTCTTCCAGGACTTTCAGGACGCCGATGTGTGCAAACCCCCGCGCAGCGCCGCCGCCGAGGGCAAGTCCGACGAGCGGTCGATCACCCTGTTTTTTCTCTTTCACCATAGATACTTCGAGCAGTCTGCTGTGCAAACGCGGTCTGGCCCATTATCGTGACAGTTGACGCCTTTGGCAAGGTCATCACTCGCTGGCTCCGGGGTTGTCAGGTCCGACTACCGGGAATATCCTCGATTCATGGACGAAAGGACGGAAAAACTCAGACTCTTCCTGGCACTCGAGCCATCCCCGGAGACAAGAGAGTGGCTGGTCAGCCTCCAGGCCATGATCAGGCGAGATCATCCGGAGTCGCTGTTCCGGTACGTCGCCCCGGATAATCTCCACGTCACCCTCCAATTCCTCGGTGACACACCCGCGTCGGTCGTGCCGACGGTTGCCGACGCAATGCTCACCGTCTGTTCGAACTTCGCGCCGTTCGAAATGGCCGCCGACGGCATCGGGTTCTTCCCCGGTCCGGAAAGGCCCCGCGTCATGTGGATAGGCGCAAACGACGAAACGAGGACCATGGACTCACTCTTCCTTGCACTGGGGAATCGGCTTGCCGGGTCCGGAATCGGATTCGATAAGAAACCGTATCATCCACACTTCACGCTGGCGTACGTGAGGAAATCGGCACCGCGGGCGACGCTTCGGGAATCGGCAGTCAGGCTTCTCGCGACGCCCGGCGGCTCCTCGCCTCCGACAATGGTAGCCCGTGTGATTCTTCTGCAGAGCACGCTCACGCCCGGCGGCTCAGTCTACCGGGAGATAGCGTCCGCCCGGTTCGGCGCGCAGGAAGGTCACCGCGATTGACAATGAGCGTGCGATTCCGTATTATTCCTGTCGTACTGGAATTGCGTTGCTTGCAGGCGAATTGTGAGTAATGCACAAAAAAGGCCTTGCGTCGTTGGCGCAGGCCTTTTTTCGTCTTCTCTGAGCCTGTCTGAAGGCCCTCAGGCCACGAACTTGCGAACTATCAGTACCCCGTTGTGACCACCGAACCCGAGTGAGTTCGACATGGCAACATCGAGCCTGCCTTTTACGCCCTTCTGCGGAACATAGTCGAGATCGCACTCCGGGTCCGGGTTCTCGAGATTGATGGTAGGTGGATAGTAGTCGTTCTGAATGCCGAGAACGCACGCGATCGCTTCGATACCCCCTGCCGCGCCGATGCAGTGTCCGGTCATGGACTTTGTCGATGAGACCTTCAACTTGTATGCGTGGTCGCCAAATACCTTCTTGATGGCTTTGGTTTCAATTGGATCATTCATCGGCGTCGAAGTTCCGTGCGCGTTGATGTAGTCCACCTGTTCCGGTTTGAGTCCCGCTGAGTCGAGCGCAAGCTGCATTGCCTTGACAGCGCCCCTTCCCTCCGGGTGAGGTGCGGTGAGATGATTCGCGTCGCAGGTCGCGCCGTATCCGGCAACCTCCGCAAGAATTGTCGCCCCGCGCTTCTGCGCGTGCTCGAGTGTTTCGAGCACCAGCACACCCGCTCCCTCACCGACCAGAAATCCGTCCCGGTCACGGTCGAACGGACGGCTCGCGCGCTCGGGGACCTGATTGTTGGTAGTGAGCGCCTGGATAACGCAGAATCCCATTACGCCCATTTTCGTTATTGCCGCCTCGACCCCGCCGGTGATTACCGCATCGCACAGGCCGTTGCGCAGGTACATCGCCGCGTTTCCGATTGCGTCGGTTCCCGACGCGCAGGCGGTTGCAATATTGAAACAGGGCCCCTGCGCGTTTAGTTGGATCGCAACGTTACCCGGGCCGATGTTGGGAATCATCTTCGGTATTGTCAACGGCTGAACTCGCTGCGGCCCGTCGAGAAAGAGTTTTTCGTAGGCGTTTTCGAGACTTTCGAATCCGCCGATCCCGCATCCCAGAATGACTCCGAGACGCTCGGGGTCCATCTCACCGGGTTTGAAGTTCGCGTGGTTCATCGCCTCGATCGCGGCTACAACCGCATACTGGGAAAAGCGGTCCATCTTTCGCGCTTCTTTTCCGTCCATGACTTTTCGCGGATCAAAGTCCTTGACCTCGGCTGCGATTCGTGACGGGAATCCTTCGGTATCGAAACGGGTGATGTAACCCCCGCCGCTGCGCCCCTCTGAAAGCCCCGTCCAGAACTCCGGAAGGTTGTTCCCGATCGGGCTCACAATGCCCATCCCCGTGATGACTACCCGCTTGGCCATGATGAAAACTCTCCTGTCTCCGATACGCTGCTACATCCCCATTCCACCGGTGATCTGAACGACCTGCCCGGTAACATATGAGGCGAGTTCCGACGCGAGGAACACGATGACCGAGGCAACCTCGGCAGGCTCGCCAATTCTGCCCAGTGGAATCTGCGCTGTCAGCGCCTTTCGCTGCTCGTCATTCAGCGCTTCGGTCATCTTCGTGTTGATGAAACCCGGAGCGATGGCGTTGACACGGACGTTTCTTCCGGCAACCTCCCGTGCAAGGCTCTTCGTGAAGCCGATCAACCCCGCCTTCGAAGCAGAATAATTCGTCTGCCCGCCGTTTCCGATCACGCCTACGATGGAAGCGACGTTGATGATCGATCCGGTGCGGCGTTTGATCATCTCACGAGAAACAACCTTGGAAATATAGAAGGCGCTCGTGAGGTTCACGGTCAGGACATCGGTCCAGTCCTTTGCCGACATGCGAAACACCAGTCCGTCACGCGTAATCCCCGCGTTGTTCACCAGAACGTCCAGCCCGCCGCTTTCTTTTAGAATGGCCTCGACCGTCGCAGTGATTTGCGCCTCATCGGCAACGTTACCCTCGCGAAAGGCGACAGTTGCGCCGGTCGATGCGGCAATTTCCCGGTATTCGGCAATCGATTCCCCTTCTGCAAGGTCGATGTAGTAGACAGATGCCCCGTTCCGCAGAAAAGCGAGCACAATTTCGCGCCCGATGCCGCGGGAGCCCCCGGTAACCAGGGCCTTCTTGCCTTCCAACAGCATTCGCAACTCCTTCTCCGATGCAAGTAATCGGTCAGCGACCGACAATTTGAGAAAAGTATAGTCATTCGCGTGAAAACGTTCAACCATAACCTGCATAGAAAAAGCGCCACATACGCACTATTATTTGGGCCGGAAGGTACCATGCAACGTCGCAACACCACCGCACTGATCGGAGTGGCAGCAATCGCACTCTTCTTCTTCGTACTGGACCCGCTTGGACTCTTCCGTCCGCAGTCTGCCTTGACCCGGCCAAGGCCGACGGCACAACAGATGTCGGCACTTTCGGCGACGTTCGAGCGAAACGCGAAACCGCCGCGGGACTACGTTGTGTCGGCTTTTGACTCACACGACATCGTGTTTCTTGGTGAGATGGGGCAAATCCGCGAACAGGTCGACTTTGTCGCGGCGCTGATTCCCGACCTGTATCGCAACGGCGTTCGGACGCTTGGACTTGAGTATGCGCTCTCCGCCGATCAGGCGAAGATCGACCGCGTGCTGAACGCGCCCGCGTATGACGAGAAATCGGTCGAAAGCATCCTGTTCGACAGGATGGTACTGTGGGGCTTCAAGGAGTACGCGGATATTTTTCGTGCCGCCTGGCAGTTGAACCGTACTCTGCCTGCAGTTGCGCCGCCTTTTCGAATCATCGGATTGAACGTTCGTACGGAGTATCAGTATCTCAAGGAAGCCGGGGACGCGACGAATCCTGAAATCGTGAAGAAGGTCTTCGCCGAAGGGGTTCCCGATCTTCGCATGGCCGAGACAATTGAACGGGAGATTGTGGCAACGCGGACGAAGGCGCTGATCTTCACGACGATCCAGCATGCGTTCACCCGTTTCCGCTACAAAGACTACGCCGAAAAGAGCCGGAAATCCGGCGTTGCGGAGGGACGATCGGCGGGGAACATCGTCAGGGACAGGATCGGCGACCGTGCGATCACTGTGCTCCTCCACTCGCCATGGCCGGACGCCGGGTCACCCGGCGGGATGTCGTACCCCGCGGGCGGTCGGCTCGACGCGTTTGTCGCCGAAAATCCAAACGGCGAGAGTCCGGCCGGACTAACCGTCGTCGGCAATGCGGTCGGGGAGATTCCGGTTACCAATCAATCCTACTCGTACGGGTACAGCGGCCTGACGCTCGCCGATATGACAACCGGCTACATCATCCTCGGCCCCATATCGGCCTATCACGCCGTCACCCCCATTCCCGACTTCATCGATTCGACAAATGTGGCGACGGCCGTGCAGGATTTCCCCGGGCCGAACATCGACGCAAGGACCTCCGCCGCAGATCTCAACAGGTTCATTGCGCGGATGAGCGAAACCGTCGGTCAGTCGCTTGCCAGATTCAGGTAGCTCCGGAGGAAGGATGAGCGGAGGAACGATGTGTCGGAATGCGCTGCTTGCAGTACTCATTCCCGGAGCGTTGGTCCTGCAAGGCTGCGCCCTGCTCTTCGACCGGCAGCCACCTGTCCCCGGCGGAGCTATTCAGTTCACCAGCATCACCTCTACGAGTGTCACCTTGAGCTGGCCGGCTGCGCGCGATGGCTACGGCGGCGAGTTGTCCTATCAGCTCTACATGTCGACCGACCCGAGCAACATCGCGACGCTCGCCGCGCTGGGGAGCCGCTCCGGGGATCACCCGGTCACGGCATGGACCTCCGGCATGACGAGCGCCACGGTGAACGGCCTGACTCCCGGCGTCACCTACTACTTCAACGTCGCAGTTCAGGATTCGCAGCACAATACAGCCGCGTACAAGCAGGCGATGGATGCGTGGGCCACCTACGGAACCGAGCCGCTCCTGTACGACATGCACGACGGCGGGACGCTCGCCGTCAGTGTCACCGTCCCCGGAGGCGGGCCCTACGACGTGTACGCTATTACCACCAATACGGGGACGAGTGCCAATGCGGTTCCGACAGCCGCGGCGCTGCCGTCCGTGACCGGCACTGGTTCCCGCACGCTGCAGTCGGTGCCCTCCCTCACGTCGCGGAGCTCCTCCACACCATCGAACGGACCTGCGATAGTCGACCCCCCGCAGGTCACAGCGTTTCGACGGAACCCGGCGACGCTCACGACAGGCACGTTCCGCGGGCAGTTTCCGGCTCCGACTGCCGGGCCGCAGTACTACACCGTAGGTGTCAGCAGCGTGGACTTCTATGACGACAACAACAACGTCATCAATGCGACGTTGAGAATTCAGACAAGCAACGGCGGAGAGACGGTCAACGTGTGGGCTCCCGACAATCCGTGGACCCAGAACGGAGCTTCCATAACGGCTGCGGCGGACCATTTCCTGAAATCCACCGGCGCGAGCGACATCTATCACTGGGAAACCAATATCTACGGTCCGCCGTGGGGGTCGACTCCCTACTCGAATCTCATCTCGAATGACAACACGGTCAACATCCTGTTCATGCCGATGGGAGGATCGGTGAGCAGCACCGTCATCGGTTTCTTCTATCCGCGCGACAACTATCTGCGAACCTCCGGTACCGGCGGCGTCACCGACTATTCGAACCAGATGGTCATGTTTTACATGAACTCGGATGTCTATCAGCGATATTCCACAATCGAGTCGAACGGGTATACCGAGGGCGAGAACCTTATCATCTCCACCCTCGCCCACGAATTTCAGCACATGATTCACTTCTACCAGAAGACCGTGCTGCGCGCCGGCGGCCGCGGCACCGAAACCTGGATCAACGAAATGATGTCGATGATGACCGAGGATATCCTTGCCTACAACGTGAATGTAGACGGCCCGCGAGGCGTTGCCTTCGACGATCCTACCGATGGTACCGCGCATCTTCCTGTTGGCGGCTACGTCACCGGCCGGTTTCCGGAATTCGACGCCAACGACGATATCTCGCTGAGCAGCTGGGGATCGGTCAACATCCTGGCAAGCTATGCTGCAGCCTACGCGTTCGGCGCGTTTCTCGAGCGCAATTTCGGCGGTGCGCAGCTTCTCCATGACATGATGTACAACTCCTACACCGACTCGCGGGCAATCACGATGACCCCGGGGGTAGAGGCAGCGACCCTCTCGCCGGCCGGAATGGCCGGCCTGCTGACAAAATGGGCCGCTGCGGTGATGCTGTCTGACAACGCAGCCCCGCCACCGCCGCCGAACTACTACTACAACACCGGCGGCTGGTTTCCGAACTCGAGCTTTGGCAGCTATTCCACCTACTACCTCGGTTCCATCAACGCGTTCAATTATTCGTGGAAAGACGCGAACAACGTCACGAAATCCGGTCCCTTCATCTATCCACAGAGCTCCGCGATCACTCCCGCCGGCGGCAGCCAGGGCCCCTATTCGAGTCAGTACATCGAGCTCGCGACCGGCGTGACCGCAGGGACTACCGTCACTCGCTCCATCAGCGTCGGGGAGAACAACTACGTCACCATCATCGTGAAGTGATTGCGCGCTTCGGAAAGCATGCCCGCCATCACTCGGTGACGGCACCCCCCTCCACAACGGCCTTGAGCCCCTCCAGAACCATCTTCCAGTTGGCAGCCGAGTGGTCCTTCGCCTCTTCAGTTGCCACGTTGTCCTGCCGGATCGTGAGCCGCGTCCGGCCGTTCGCCGTCGTCAGATGATAGGCGACGTTTGCGTAGTTCTCCGGCAGGTCCTCGGTACCGGAAAGACTACTCCAGGATGAAAACTTCAGCAGTCGCGGTGGATCGATTTCCAGAATCGTGCCCTTGTCCTCGTAGGATTTGCCCTCCCAGGAGCCGCGGAAGTAGATCTTCCCGCCCTTCTTCCAGTCTGATTCGACCTCAGTCCCGAAGAAATACTGTTTGACGATCTGCGGATCGGTGAGCGCACGCCAGACTGCAGCGACATCGGCCGCCACCTCTATGCTTGCGGTTGCCTCATAGGTGCCTCTCATGATTGTCCCTCCTCGACAGAATTATTATCGTTGTGATCAGGATAGTCCCGGTATTGGTTACGGGTCTTGCAAAAATGCGAAACGGGGATGGGCATGGCGGTAAAACGACCTGACAATCCAAAAGGTATCCTCAATTACGCGGAGTTTGCCAGACAGGTGAAGCTTAACCGCTATGTTCCCGGCCCGGGAGTTGCCGAGTACGTGGAATACTACTGGACGGTCTTTTGGGAGCTGCCCGAAGGGAAGTGCTTCGTGTCCGAGAACCTTCCCTATCCCAGCTGCCACCTCGTGTTCGAGCCCGAACGTGCCTACCTTCAGGGGGTGGTCACCAACCGCTTCGAACACCGGGCGACCGGTACCGGTCTGGTATTCAGCGTGAAGTTCCTGCCGGGCATGACCTACGCGTTCATCGGCCGAAGCCTCGCCGCCTTCACCGACCGACGATTCGACATAGGTGAGCTTTTCGGCCGAAAGGGGGTCGACCTCGCAGCAACGATTCGCGCAACCCGTAATGGGGATGAACAGATCAAAGCCGTCGAATCGTTTCTGGAGCTCCGACTCCGGACCCTGCGGAGCGTACGACCGGGGGTCCTTTCGTCGTGCAGCAGGACAAGAACCATCGTCGACTGGATCGCCGCGCATCCCGAAGTCACCGCGGTGAGTGAAATAGAACGTGCCTTTGCCGTCGGCCCGCGGGCGCTCCAGTTGCTCTTCAATAAGTACGTCGGGGTCGCACCGAAATGGGTCGTCCGCCGCTATCGCATGCTGGAGGCAGTCGAGGCGCTGCATGGTCGGCCGGGATTCGTGAGCAACTCGTCGCCGGGCCCGAAGGGTCATACCGATCTTGCCACACTCGCTTTCGATCTCGGATACAGCGACCAGTCTCACTTCACCAACGACTTTCGGTCAATGACAGGACGCACGCCGGGTGAGTACGCCAGAACCAACAGGTGAATTCGCGGCACCGGACGGAGGGTGTTCGACGCGCTCCCGGCTATGGGACCAGCACCGAGATCGCAAAGAAGACAGCTGCTGAAGCAATAGTTCCGACCGAAAGCGTGTTCGTCACGTACCGCATGTTCTCCCGATCTACCTGCGCCATGAAAAGCGGAATCACGAACGGCGGCGGCAGAATGAACATCGTGAGAACCGCCTTTTCGTACATCGGCGGCAGATGAAGGAGCCTGGTGATTACCAAAGCGTTCATAACGAAAGCCAGCGCCACCAGAAGGAGCGTGCGGATCCCGATCGTTGCCAGCGGAAGCCCGATCGTGGCGCGATCGATCTCGAGCTCGTAACCGATGACCACGCAGATCAGAGGCATGGTCAGCCCGCCAACTATCGAAATCAGTGAGTCAAACGCCCGGTACACTCCCGCGTCAGTTATCGCAACATGAGATTTCACGAGCCCGAATAGAAGGCCGGCGGCGATAGAGATGATGACCGGTGAGGAGACCAGTCTTCGTGCGAGCTCGATCGAGCTGAGTTTTTCTCCGCGAAGGGAAATGAGCAGAGACATCAGAACAAAGAAGACGAATAGGACCTGGCCAAGATCAACGAGCGCGAGGTAGGGGACGTTTTCGACGCCGTATACAGCTATGAATATGGCATATCCGACCATTCCGGTCTCGAAGCCGCCCATGAGCAGCGCAAAGTAGGGATTCCGAATTCCGAGGAGTCTACCGATCAGGCGGCCCGCGAGGACCATCAGAATGCAAATAGAGAAAACCGCGACGACCACTACGAGTAACTGGGGTTTGAAGGTAAGCGACGAGAAAGCGCGAAAGAGCAACGCCGGTAATGCAATGTTCACTACCATCTTCTTAAGAGCACCCACTGCACCCGTTTCGAAAAAATGAATCCTCCGCAGTAGATACCCAAGCACAAAAAGCGCTATCACGGGAAAGAGATTGATGAGTACCTGTGATGAGTTATCCATGGTTTCAGTCGCGGCCTACATCCTCTGGGCCCGGATCTGGACGCCGTGCAGCATCGCCGGCTGCTGTAGAAGAGCTCCTCCAATATCGTTGAAGAAGTATACCCAGAAGTTCCTGAAGAACCCGCCGTTCAGCTCCGTGCGGTAGCGGACAATGACCCGGGTTGCACTCGATCCGATCGGATACAACGCAAAGGTCCAGACAGCGTTCATGTAACCCGGATCTGTCCGGGAAACCCCCGGATTCGGTCCTTTCGCGATAGTGAAGGACCGGTCCGGATCAACTGCAGCTACAGCGAACTCAAGTCCCGGAGCAAGCCCGACGGTGTCGCCCACCCTCAGGTTCTGCAGCTCAGGGTGAACCCGGGTGGATGAACGATCTCCGTCGATGAAGTAACCGGGATCTGCCATCCTGTTGATGCTGTCGATGTTGTACCAGCCTGCGCGGCGGTAACCCACCTGCACCAGCCAGGGCCACACCTGTCGGGGAGGAGCCTGGATGGTGATCGCCTGCGTGTAGAGAATCTGCGGATCGGGCGCGAGTTCGTCGCCGGGAAGCCGCATTGCGGCCTCGGTTGCAGTTGCGCCGAGCGTGCGAACCGCCGGAACCACAAAAACGATCGTCACGGCAAGCGTGTAGATACCAATGGCGGCCACGATCCCCAGTCCCTTAAGCAGACGAGCTCCGGTTAACGGCCGCAAACGTGGAATCAGAACGAGCGAACGCACGCGCAAAAGATAATCGTCGTACTGTTGGCCAAACTCCTTCCGGAGCTCCGCCTCCTCCGTGCGAGCCGACGCGATCGATGCGACGAGAAATACCAGATCCGCAGCGAGGAAATACCACGAATCGGCCAGAAAGGCCGTCACCGGAAGAACGAACCATATCCAGACGGCGAAGATCGGATGGCGGGAGAGCCCAAATGCACCGCGGGTAGCGAGGCGTCTGTTTCTCCAGGCGCGGACCAGTTCGAACGCCGCGGATACCCAGAAAGGAACCGCCAGCGCAATGAGCACTATCGCGGCCCAGACGAAGATTCCGCGGTAACGGAGGGTAAAACTGCCGGGCGAGGGAAAAAGAAGAAAAGCCCCGACGGCGGCGATCATTGCGGGGCTGACAATGAGCAGAAGACGCGGCGCGTCACCAAAAAGAGTTCTGGGTTTGGTTTCAGGCATGTTTGCTCCTGTCCTGACTCACAAAGATCTCCCAGTCAAATTGTGGAGTGTTCTTATCGGTCGTACGATGGAGAGCCGCGCACGCCGTTCACTGTGCGGGCAATCCCATTATAGTTTGCGGCGCGGGTACGAGCAAGCGCACGCCCTCCGGCCGGCGCACGGCCCTCCCGCGGTGCTTGATCGAAACCACCTGACAACAAGCAAGCAGGAAA
>DATKUF010000099.1:0-13618 GCA_035530755.1 Spirochaetia bacterium
TGAAGTGAACCGAAGTGCCTATCCCGGCCTCGGCGAGCTCTTCGATAAACTCGTCGCGGGAAATCGAAAGGCGATCGGACACGACGCGAATGATGTATAGATGCCAGGAATGATCGTCGTGCCGCGGCGGTAGCCGGAGATAGTCGCGCCCGGCAAATGCGTCGTCATACCGCGTCGCAATCGCGATCCGTCTACGGTGGAACTCGTCGGTTCTTGCAAGCTGCACGCGACCCATCGCGGCAGCGATGTCAGTCATATTGTACTTATAGCCCGGTTCCACGACCTCATATCGCCAGGACGCGCCCCGCGTGCTGTATCGATCCCATATCTCGCGATCGATGCCGTGAAGTCTCATCGTGCTCATTCTGCGTGCGAGCCCGTCGTCGTCGGTTACTATCATCCCGCCTTCGCCGGTGGTTATGGTCTTTGTGGCGTAGAAAGAGTAGACACCGACCGCGCCGAGCGTTCCAAGAATGCGGTCGCCGCTTTTCGCCGGGAAACCATGCGCGGCGTCCTCAATCACCGGAAGTTTGTATTCTCGGGCAAGGGCAATGATGCGATCCATATCGCAGGGGTCTCCGGCGATATGCACCGGAATGACCGCGCGAATCCGGCCCTCCCGACCAAGAGCGTCGGCGAGACGATTTGCGTCGACATTGTAGGAGTCCCGCGCGATATCGACAAATAGCGGATCGGCGCCGACGTACCTCACCACCTCCGCGGTGGATGCGAAGGTGTAGGGACTCATGGCGACCCGGTCTCCCGCGCCAATCCCGGCAGCGTCGACTGCGAGATGCAGGCCGGCGGTTGCCGAATTGACCGCCAGAGCGTGCTTCGCTCCGACCGCCGACCGAAACTCCTCCTCGAAGCTCCGTGTCTCTGCTCCGGTGGTGAGCCATCCGCTGCGAAGCACGCGCATCACTGCGTCCTCTTCGCGCGGTCCGATCGACGGCTTTGCGAAGGGAATGAAATCAGTACTCCGGTTCATCGGACGGCACCATCACCGTCGGAACGTAGGTGCGCAGAACCTCGCGTAATCTGTGGCGGTTTCTGTACCACGCTTCGTTGGCGGGGTCGTAGAAGCAGATTGGCTCGAGTGCGGCAAGCGCCTCCGAAAGATGAGCCCGAAGGGCAGCCGCGCTCCCATTTCGGTTCACGCGGCGAAGTCGCTGGTATTCGGTATCGACCGCCGTCTCGTCGCTTCCGACGAGTGTCTCGCTGAGCTTCTCGCCGGGGCGCGCTCCGATGTAGGTGATCGGAATCTCATCGCCGGGAACGAATCCGTAGAATCGTATCATCTGTTCGGCAAGGTCTTTAATCAGCAGAGCTTCGCCCATGTCCAGGAGATAGAGAGTCCCTCCTTCACCGACGCCGCCGGCCTGCAATACGAGAGAAGAGGCTTCGGGAATCGTCATGAAGTATCGGCTCATCTTCGGATCGGTGACCGTGACAGGCCCGCCTTTCAATATCTGTCTGCGAAAAAGCGGAATGATGCTTCCGCGGGATGCGAGCACGTTCCCGAACCGCACCACCATAAACTCCTGGCGTTTGGTGCTCCTGCTGAGCACGATCTCTTCGGCAAGTCGTTTGGACGCACCGTAGACGCTGACCGGATCGACCACCTTGTCGGTGGAAATCAGCACAAACCGCCGCACGCCCGAAGCGGCAGCCGCGTCGACAAGGTTGCGCGTGCCGAACACGTTGTTCTGGACGGCGCCGACCGGGTTGGTCTCGGTCATCGGCACGTGTTTATGTGCGGCGGTGTGAAATACCACGTCCGCGCGCAACCGTTTAAGGAGGAACATCACGTAGTCGCGGTCCTGCAATTCTCCGATGATCGGGACGATCTGCGCCTTTTCACCTACGCCCTCTTCCTGCAGGAGACGAAGCTCGTGGTCGATCTCATAGATGCTGTTCTCACCGTGCCCGAGAAGGTAGAGGCGTTCCGCACCTCCCGAAAGCAGCTGCCGCGAGAGCTCGCTGCCGATGCTGCCCCCTGCACCGGAGATCAGGACCCGTTTTCCGCGCAGATAGCTGAGGCTCTGCCGCAGATTAATGCGAATCGGTGTGCGGCCGAGCAGGTCCTGCGGGTCGATTTCCCTGGTCTGAATGAAGTGCGGATCTGCTTCGATTATCTGCGAAATCGCGGGCAGGATGCGAATTCGCGAGAACCCGGCGTGTTCGAGGATTGCATAGATCCGTTTCAGTTTCTCCCGGCTTCCGCTGGGAATCGCGATGAGGGCTTCGTCGGACGGGCTCTTTTCGAGTAGATTCGCAACGTCGGCGATCGGGCCGAGAACGGGAATGCCGTCAATGGACTTTCCGATTTTCGTCGGATCGTCGTCAAGGAAAGCGGCTATGACGCCCAGAATTCCTTTTGTGCGAAGTTCGCGGGCGATCGAGGTGCCCGCAAACCCGGCTCCGACGACAAATATTCTGTTCTTCCGTTTGGTTTTCATATGGTGTCGGCCCGCCGCCCGTGCATCTGCGACCATCTCCCGCGCCGGACCGACGCAATCGATGCGTTCGGTTCAGCTGATATCGATGCGCTTTTCAGCCGTTTCGCTTTCCGGAACCCGTCCGCGCCGCTCCGGCGGCGGGGATCCCGGTGCCATGATATCGAACCCAAGGTCGACAAGAAACGAATCCTTGTACAGGTCGAGGCGTACCTTCGCCCTCCCTTTTCTCTTATCGACCTTTACGATGCGTCCTTCAAGTCCTGAAAGTGGTCCATTTACGATTCGTATACGGCTGTGATCGTCGAATAACACCTGCGACTTGGCAACGATTTCGCCAAAGGAGAGGAAATGTACCAGAAGTTCCTGATCAGGGCGTTCCAGTGGAAGGATATTGGTGTTGCTGTCCAGAAAGCGGAAGAATCCCGGCGTTCGTCGCAAAGCCCAGTAGACTTCGGTACCGATTTCTTCCGCTTCTACGAAAAGGTATCCGGGAAACAGGGGAGCGAGGGATTCCACGGTTTTACCCCGCTTTCGGATATTCAGCTTCCTGCGCGGCCAGTAGATTCTAATCCCGGCGTCCCGAGAAGTTTTTCTCGCGATTTCGAGGTATTCCCCCTCGGATCCTGTCTGAACCTGGATAACGTAGAAATTCATACGGTCCCGGACCGGCCGCGCTGGGTCAATCGATCAGGCGCTTTCAGACCTTTCCCCGTCGGAAAACTCTCTTCATCGACTGAAGCTTTTCCGCCTCTATCGGGTCCTGTTTCACCTTGTCGAAATACTCCATCACGAACGCCGTCAGCGCTGCCAGGAAGAAGGCGACAAGGGTTACCACGATCGCGATCACACTGCGGCTCGGGGCGGACTTGACCTCCGGAACCTGTGCCTTCTCGATGATCTGGAAAGTGCCCGAATTGTCCTGCTCCTCGATCTTTGCCGCCTCATATTCCTGGCGCAGCGTTGCATAGAGCTTTGCCTGGATCTGAACTTCGGTTTGCAGATTCTGGAACTGGACGCCCAGTTCCGCAACTTTATCGAGAGGAATCGCCTCGGCCGAGTAGACTTTGAACCCCGTCTCCAGCTCGTTCATGAACTGGCGGAGCTGATCGATCTGATTCTGGATCCGGATCACCGAAGGCGAGTCAGTTTTACTGTATTGCAGGAGACTCTGCCTCTGCAGCTCCAGCTGATACAGTTGATTTCTGTAGTCCCCGAGTCTTTTCGCCATTTCAGCAGTCTGCGTGCCGATGTCAACAATCTTGTACCGATTCTGGAACGACACCAGTTTTTCTTCCGCCGTGCTGAGGTCGTGCTGGACCTGATTCAACTGATCCTCGAGGAACGCTTTCTTCCGCAGAACGCGATCCAGGGTGAGGTTCTTGAATCGTTCCTCGAGCAGCTGAACCATACGGTTGACGATCTGGGTGGCGAAGGCGGGGTCGGTATCTGAGTAGCTCACCGTAATAATCCCGGTTTTCAGATCAAACCTGGTTTTCAGACTCTTCTTCACGATATCTCGCGAGTTAGCAATGGGTTTCGTCGTGATATTGTGTTTCTTTATAATGTCAAACTCTTTCACGATCTGATCGACTATGGTATTTTCGGTCAGCAACTCCTGAGCGAGCGCCGCACTGGTTTCCGTCGGGCTCGTGCCGGCACCTCCGAGAAGACTGGCCAGGGAGCTGCCGCCCGAACTCTGGAGCAGCGAGCTGAGTCCTCCGCCGCCGGACGAACTCTGGATCAGAATGAGCGCCTCGGGCGAAAAAACGTTCGGCATTGGATTGTTCTTGTCGCCCTGTGGGAGCTTAGCCGAGTAGAGGAGTATGATTACTATCCAGATTGCCGCGACTGCGGTAGTGAAGAATATCAATTTCCACCGTTTAACCAATACACCAATAATGTCGAGAAGAGAGATAGCGTTCTCGCGGGGCACATACGTTTCGTCGTTGAAGGGCTGGAGTTGCTTGTCCTCCTGAGTATCCATGTGTCCTCCTGTATTGATTGAAAATAGCACGGCGCCCGTCGCAACTGCAACACCCCTTCTTTCCCATCAAAAAAGTGCCGACAATCAAGGGAGAAAACCGTTTTTCGCGGAGTGTAGTCATGAAGGCTCGGCATGGCATCTGTCTGATTCCCATTTTCTGTCTGGCCGTCGGCGCATACGCTGCGGCAGACACGGTGATGATCTATGTCCAGGCCGTACCGGCGAAAGATGCCGGTGTTCTCCCCGAAGCCGTTGTCAAGGATGGAGCCGCGCTTCGGTCCGCCGTCGAAGAAGGCATCATGGATGAATTCTTCGACGGCGGACACATCGTGTTCAACGAACCTCCGGTGAAGCCGGCTGGAGGCGTGCAGTCCCAAACGGTCGCGCTCGAAGGGGAAAGCAGAAACTCTGCGGAAATCCAGAAATGGTATGAGGTCCAACAAACGGCGGTACGTGGAGGGGCGACCCGACTTGTTGAGGTAATGTTTGTCTACGTGCCGGACGAAACGGGAAAGAAGGCGCATCCGGTCAACGCCCGATACAGTCTCTGGGAGCTGAAACCCAGAGGGTTGTTGCGAACCGGTGCTGTCGACGCAACCACGTTGACCGACCGATCCGTCGAAGGCGTCGACTACGTCGGCAAATTAATGGGGCAGACGATTGCCATTGATCTGTTCAACGCCTGGTAGAGGAACTCGGCATGCGGAAGAAGGAGTGATTCTATGACGATACGCAGAGCGCAGTTCGTGTTCGTGCGCATCTTCTGGCTGGTATCCATGACAGTTCTCGTCGGAAGCCTGTTCGCACAGAACGGCGAAAACTCGGCATGGGAAGGAGCGGGAGCGGCCGGCAGCGTCGGCGAGTTCCCGCCGGCCGGATTATACGCCGCCTCCGACACGTTCCCCCGTAACTCAATCGTGGACGTTATGAACATGGACAGCGGTCAGAGCGCTCGTCTCATTGTGGTTCGCCGAGTGGATGCTCCGGGACTATTCATGCTGGTCTCGCCGGAAGCCGCGAAAAATCTCGGGATGAGCGGGACCGGAACCGCGCGTCTGCGTGTGACTCCGGTCATGCTTCCCGGTTTGGCGGATTTGAATCCGAATCGCGATCTTCCCTATAGTCCGGACCCTGATATAAACCCGGTGGCGAGCCTGTCGGATCCAAACGCCGCTGTGAAGGCGGCGCGATCGGAAACTGCCGTTGCGCCTCAGGCGTCGCGTGCGCCTGCCGCGGCGCAGGCCCCAGCCCGCGCGGAGACTCCTCAGCAGGATTTCATCTCCCCGGCCGCAGCAGGTGCGGCCCAGATCACCGGAAATGCAACACCGAAAACCGGCAATGAAGTCGTGCCGCAGATCGCCGCAGGACCGCAGGCGGCTTTACCGCCTCTGCGAGCGCCGGTAGGTGAACCGGTGCAGACGCCGATAACCGAACCCGCGCAGCCGTTCGCGGGGCAGTCCGCGCAGCCGTTCGCGGGGCAGTCCGCGCAGTCGGTCGCGGGTCAGCCCGCGCAGTCGGTCGCGAGTCAGCCCGCGCAGTCGGTCGCGAGTCAGCCTGCACCGGTGCCGGCGGGACCGTCGGTGCCGCTGCCCGAAGCAGCCTCTCCGCAGGTGAATGACTCGCAAATCGTGAGTCCAGCGACACCCGAGGTACCGCAAGCAATCGCCGAAGCGTCGCCGGCTCCGCTGAAACGACCTGCCGAGACTGCGTTCGGCGGCGTCATCGCTATTCCGCCGGCTCCCGAAAAACCCGCCGCCGCCGTCGTGGAATCCGGTTCCGCATCGGGATCCACCTCCACGACGTCGAACCTTTTCTCCAGGCCGGACGCGGTAGACGCCGCATCGGCCGAACTGTCACGGCTGGAATCACGAACCGGGCAGTCGTCACTTTTTGTTCCCCCTCGCCCTGAGGATACGCTGACTCTTCTCTCACCGCCGGCATCGCCTTCACAGGGGTTATCCCTACGTCCGGAAGAGCTCGCCGTGGCGGCGCCGCAGGATCGTGGCTTTCCCGTCGCCGGGGCGCTTCCGCTGCTTTCGGCTCCGACGGGTCAGCCGCTCGGTGCCGTCTCATCGGTGCCGTCTCTGCCCGGTTCTCCGCAGGTCGCGCAAACAGCTCCTGTGAAGCCGGTTGCGACAGCGGCGGAAAGCGGTCCGATTGCGAGCGAGATTCTCGCGCCACAGCGATTCCGCGAGGCACCGCTCTCCGCGGCACTTCCGATTGCGCAGGCACCCGGCAGCGAGACTCCGTCTGTTGCCGACCTGCGGCTCCAGGCGGCTACAGAATCACAGAATTCCGGGGCACTTCCGATCGCGATCGCTCCCGGTATAGAGCGGCCGGAGATCGCCGATCTTGGACCGGTTGCTCCGCCGAAACCGCAGTCGCTCGTCGCCGCAACCGTCACGCCTCCTTTGCCTGCGGCAGGGACTGCCGCAGCAGGGACTGCCGCTGCAACTGCCGCCGCGGCATCCACTCCGTCGTCGACGCCTTCAAACGCCGGTCCGGAGACGCCGGTAGCTTCGCCCCAGGCGCCGAGAGTCGGAACTGCGGAGGGTGTTACTCCAGTCCCGCAGGAACAGCCATCGATACGGGACCAACTGCTCAAGCCGCGGACCGGACCCGCGCCGGCGACCGGAGGGCAGACTCCGGCCGGCGAAATCGCTCTGGTGCCGGCTGAGCCGCCTCCGGCGACGGGGAACCCGACGGCGTCGACAGCCAGCGCCCCGCCGGCTTCCGCTTCATCTACGGCATCGACCGCCAGCACCGCGCCGGTGGCTGCTGCATCGAACTCCACTGCGACGGCCATACCGGCATCGATCGCAGGCGAATCGTGGGCCCGGAGCAACCTTCCCCTGGTCAACGCTCTGCAGAGCAACTACTACTACCTGCAAATCGGCGCATTCAACAACCCTGAAGGCGCTAAACAGGCTCTCGATCGCGTCGCGTCCGGATATCCGCTGGTCGTCCTTCCGGTTAGAGAACACGGGCGGATCGTGTACCGCCTCTTTGTCGGTCCGCTCCGCGACGATGAAAAAGGTGCGGTTCTGTACTGGTTCAAAGCGAAAGGGTACAGCGATGCCTTTGTCCGACGAGGGGGCGAATCATAACCCGAGAGGAAGCAGTGCGGGTCCTCCCCGACCTCAGGGAGAGGATCCGCATTCTTCAACGCGAGTATTTCGTCGAGGGGCGTCCCTCGGTTACCGACCGGGAGTTTGACAGGCTCTTCGACCAGCTTCGCGCTCTTGAGCGCGAATATCCGGACCTGTTGACCGCTGACTCGCCGACTCATCGGATAGGTTCGGATCTCAGCGCGGATTTTCCCGAAGTTGCTCATACAATACCGGTTCTCAGTCTCGACAAGGCCTACGAGGTCGACACACTGCGACAGTGGACCGAGCGTGTAGTGAACAACGTGGGCAAATCGCTCAGTTTTGTGCTCGAAGAGAAGCTCGATGGTATTTCGATCGTTCTCTACTACAGAAATGGTCTGCTCGACCGCGCGGTAACCCGCGGAAACGGTTTCATCGGGAACGACGTGACCGCTAATGCGCGCACTATCCGAACAGTTCCGTTGCGACTCAAACGTCCACTCGACATTGCCGTACGAGGCGAGATCATACTGCCTCTGTCGGAGTTCGACCGGATAAACCGCACGATGGAGACGCCCTACGCCAATCCGCGAAATCTTGCCGGCGGGGCTCTCCGGCGGATCAAGAGCGCTGAGGTGGCCTCGGTCCCGCTCCAGATGTTTGCCTACGAGGGATACTACGATACGCAGCCGCCGACTCATCACGGAACGCTCGTAGAGCTTGTCGATCTGGGATTTACGGTCAACGGGCACATCGGCTTTTTCAGCGAATCGCACGATTTTTCAAGCGTGCAAAGCGTTTTTTCGTCGGCAATTTTCGGAGGATTTGCGGACATACCGGGTTTTGTTGCAGCAGAAACCGCGGAGCGCAGAAATCGCCCGTTCGAAATGGATGGCCTCGTCGCCAAGGTAGACGAACTGCCGGTTCGGGACGAGTTAGGTTTCACCGGACATCATCCGCGATGGGCGATTGCCTACAAGTTCGAAGCGCCTGAGGCTGCCACAACCGTTCGATCAATAGATGTCCAGGTTGGTCGCACCGGACGCATAACCCCGGTGGCCCGTGTGGAACCGGTGACGGTGGGGGGAGCCCGCATATCCAACGTGACGTTGCACAATCAGGACTACATCGACGGCCTTGAGCTCTCAGTCGGGGACACCGTCTCCGTTTCCCGGCGTGGTGACGTCATACCTGCGATAGAGCAAGTTATCGAAAAAAGCGAAAGTTCGGCACCCGTGTGGCGAATGCCCGAAAGATGTCCGACGTGCAATGCGGAACTCATTCGAGACGGCGCGCACCATTTCTGCCCCAACTATGCGTGTCCGGACCGCAGAAGAGGTCGACTCAATTTCTTCGTCGCACGCGGACAGATGGATATCGACAATCTGGGACCTGAGACACTCGATACGCTGTTCAGCGAGGGACTGGTATCGGACATCACCGACATCTACCGCTTCGACTATGATCGTCTGGAGGGGCACCCCGGATTTGGGGAAAAGAAGATAGCACTGCTGAAAGAGGGGGTCGAACGCAGCCGATCGCGGCCGTTTCGTACGGTACTGCAGTCACTCGGCATTCCGGAGCTTGGGCCGAAGGCGATCGAGTTGCTCCTTGATGCCGGGTTTCGGTCGATCGATCAGCTGTTCGAAGTTGCCGACAAACGCGATGTTGAATCCTTGACCGCCATTCGCGGGCTGGGGGAGAAGACTGCGGGCACAATCCTTTCGGGCCTCTCCGACCCTGAACTGCACGCCCAGATCAGCGCACTTCGAAAGGCCGGACTGAACTTTGCCGAATCGGAGGAAGAGGGAGCGAAATCCGAGGCGGCGCAGATTTTCGACGGCCAGGTCTGGTGCGTGACCGGGAGTTTTGCCCATTTCAAACCTCGATCGATGGCGATGGAAGAGGTGAAACGGCATGGTGGACGCACGGTCGCCGACGTATCGGGAGCCACTACCCACCTGCTCGCCGGCACCGGTGCAGGCGCAAAGCTCGGTCGCGCACAAGAACTCGGCGTCATCGTCGTTGACGAGGCACAGTTTTTGAAACTAATCGGAAAATAGGTCATCCCGGCGGAGGAAGTATTTCGGTTGGACGCTACGCGGTGGTCGCGGCCTACCCAACGCGGCGGTCGCGCCTCGGGCGAAGGTAGCTGCGCAGAGGAGCGGGGCGCCCATTCGACGAACCTGGGCTCGCAGCGTCGCCGACCGACGTCGCCGAGTGATAAAGCCGCACCATCACCGCTTCCATCGCTCTTCGAAAGTGCTCGTAACGGATCGAAAGGTGACTTTCGAGGCGCAGTTCGTCCTCGATCCTCCGACGCTTGGCGATGGAAACAACGGAAAGGAATTTCTTTCTGTCTGGTTCGTCCATGTACATCATTGCGAGAGCAAGCTCCCTGTCAGGTGTCGCCATTAATCGATTCTGTCGGTCGACGGGGGAGAGCGTTTTCACAAGCTGGAGGAGACGTTTCGTGTAGTCAATCATCGCAAAGATATGATAACCGGGCGGTCTCATTCCGGCAACCGGAGCGCAGACTGTCTCCGTCGGGTCGAATTATCGGACGCGGGCCGAATCGGCCAGCCCGGCGCTTCGCACAAAATCGAACCGAAGCTACTGTTTGAACAGCGCCTCGATCTCTTTTCGATACCTTTTTCCGATGACGTCACGTTTCTTTTTGAGAGTTTGCGTCATTTCGATACCCGGTTCGAAGGAATCGGTGAGAATTCGGAATCGGTAGATCTGTTCAAAGTTCTTGAAACCCCGTTTCCGGTTCACCAGCGCGTGAATCTCCGAATGGATCAGTTCCTGAACCCGGACGTGCCTCGTGAGATCCACCTGCTTCCCAAAACTTATTCCCTCGTGCGCCGCGAACTCCTCTAACCGCTCGAAACTCGGAACGATGAGCGCGGCGAGGAACTTCTTATCCTGGCCCACGACCATCGCCTGCTCGATATACTCCGACTGTACCAGGCTCTCCTCGATCGGTGTCGGTTCCACGTTCTCTCCGCCCAGGAGGACGATCGTCTCCTTAACCCGTCCGAGCACCTTGAACGGGCCGTCGTGACTGAATACGACGAGGTCACCGGTGTTCAGCCATCCGTCCTTCAGCACGAGCGCAGATTCTTCGGGCTTTTTGTAATAGCCGAGCATGACCTGGGGGCTTCGAACGTGTAACACCCCCTTCTGGTTTGGTCCGAGAATCGCACCGTTTTCCCCAACAACCCGATACTCTATGTCCGGGAGCAGCGGACCCACAGTGCCGGGAACCGGCCCCTTCTCATGCCGTACCGCGAGTACCGGACCGGTCTCGGTGAGTCCGTAGCCTTCAAGCAGCTTGATCCCGGCGGCCTGGAAAAAGCTGTCGACGTAGGGGGGGAGAGCGCCTCCGCCGGACACACCGGCAACAAATCTCCCCCCGAGCCGTTGCTTCAGGGAACCGAAGACCAGAGAGTTACCGAGTGTCTTCAGCGGAAAAAGCAGGAGCAGCGGAACCGCACTGAATACTTTGTCGAGTATGCGGGAACGTGGTGAAAAGTTCGGAACGAGCCCGCGGCGCAGATTGCTGAGGTTGGCATAGCCAACCCCGACTGCAACAAAGAAATGGAACAGAGCCCGTTTGATCGGGGGCTCCTTCGCGACGTTCCGGAAAACCGCACTCCGGACGCCCTCCCAGATTCGCGGCACCGAGGTCATCCAGGTCGGTCGAATCTTCGCCATATCCGCGAGCATGATCTTCGCGTTCGGTTTTGAATAGGCAATTGAGGCGGCGTATCCGAGGACGATGTATTCTACGGCCCGCTCAAAAGAGTGCCAGATGGGAAGAACACTCAGGAAAATGTCATTCTCATCGAGAAAGAGGATGTTTTTCACGCGATCGATCTGGAAGATGTAGCTCCTGTGCGGCAGGAGAACACCCTTTGGCTCGCCGGTCGTTCCCGACGTGTACAGAATGGTCGCGACGTCGTCGCCGTTACCCTTGTCGATTTCCCGGTCGAACTCGCCCCCCCGTGCTTCGAGTAGGAGCTTTCCACGTTCCAGAAGCGTCGCGAACCGAAGCGTTGCAACGTTCCCGAATGTGCCGGCTTCGTCGTATTCTTCGTCGAAGACAACAATATTTTTCAGTTCCGGTGCGCGTGCAGACTGGCCGAGAATCTTCTGGACCTGGACGGCGTTTTCCGCAAAGACGAGCGCGCAGTCCGAATGGGCCAGAATGTAGCCCATCTCTTCTTCTGTCGAGTCGCTGCCCCGCGGTACATCAGCAGCTCCGATCGAAAGGAGCGCCAGATCGGTGAGAAGCCATTCTTTGCGGTTATCACTCATAATGCCGACGTGGTCGCCCCGCTTCACCCCAAAATCCAGAAGCGCCAGGGCGAGGGTTTCCACCGTTTTCCACATCGCACCGTAGGAGGTGTTCTCGAACTCGCCGACCGAGTTTTTCGCGTGCATGACGGGGCAATCGGCATATCCGGCGACGATTGTCCTCACACGCTTCGGTATCGTCTCTTCCGGTCCCGGCATGAGTTGCCTCCTCTAATCTGTGAGAAAACTACCCGCGAAATCGCAGGAATGGGTCCCTGATTTTTCGAACCGTTTGACGGCGGTTCAGCTTGTCGGCGCGTCGCCTACCAGGCAGAGCCACTCGGCCTCCGCCGCGACTTCGTCACCTACCAACGCACGTCCGCTTTGGCGGATCATCCGCGGCGAAATGCGAAGATTCTTTATTTCGAGCCGCACCTCTTCGCCCGGTCGTACCTGGCGGCGAAACTTTGCTTTGTCGACCGTCGCAAGAAAGAATAGCGAGTCGCTTGCGCCGTTCAACACGCGCATCCCCGCGCCGCCGCACTGCGCCATCGTCTCAATAAGGATCACCCCCGGAACAACCGGATAATCGGGAAAATGGCCTTTGAAAAAGTACTCGTTTTCCCCGTAACGCCTGAATCCGACGATCTCTTCCTTTGTGACTTTTTCGAGTCTGTCTACGTACAGAAACGGTTCGCGGTGGGGAAGGAGGTCTTTGATATTGGTAATGTCATCCGGCATGCAGCAATCCTCATCTTTCGGTGTGTAGCGTATTATACGGGTGTATTCCGCAGTTGGCAAGAGCAAATCGGCCTGCGACCGATTACGGAACGGAGGTTCAGATACCCTGAAAGGTGAGCCAGCGAAAGATGATGCTCTCGAGGCTTATGACACCGGTGAGTTGCAACAGTGCGGCGACTGCGAATAGCGAGAGAAAGACTCCCCGTACCGGTGTGATGAATCGGGGAGGCGGCGCGTTATCGGTCCGGTCAGCCGAGCTGCGATACCGGAGCAGGGCGGTTGTCCCGGGAATAAGGAACAGCAGTCCCAGAAACAGAGTTGCGAGCGCGAGCACAATCCGGGCAGTCAACGGTGCGTGCTGATGCCACGCCTGCACACCCACCCCGATGGAGACCACTGCATTGTTGAACTGCTGCAATCGACCAAACGCAATCAGTAACCCCACCGCCACGAGTAGAATCCCACTCGTTATCCGTATCGTTCCGAAGTGCCGCTTTATCCGGGTAAGCTGGGCCGTGACCTGTCGGAAAAAGATGCTTGCGAGCAGAAACGGAACACCCAGGCCGAGGGAATAGGCTGACAGAAAAAGGATTCCCAGCCCCACGCTCCCGGAGTTCCCCGCGAGGAAAAGGATTCCCGCGAGAATTGGTCCCACGCATGGAGTCCACCCGGCACCAAACGCCATGCCTATTGCCGCGGATCCGAGATACCCGGCCGGGCGCCCCGAGAAATGTACTCGACGCTCGATATTGAGGAACTTCCAGAAGTCGAACACCATGTTCAGCCCTAACAGGACTACAACGAGTCCGGCGACCAGGTTGATCAGAGCCGACGCTCCGCTGAACAGGAACCCTGTGCCTGAAAAAAGCACGCCAAGTAATATGAAAACTACCGAAAAACCAAAAACAAACAGCACAGTCCGGACCACAACGGCGCTCTTCGGGCTTTCGGAATCGCGCAATTCCGCCAGCGTCACCCCGCCGATGTAGGACAGATAGGAGGGAATAAGCGGGAGGATGCAGGGTGACAGGAATGAGAGAAGT
>DATKUF010000100.1:0-12496 GCA_035530755.1 Spirochaetia bacterium
GGCTTCGAAGACGCGCTGAAACGAATCGGCGTCGGCTCAATGAGCGACGTGGTGTCGACGCAATTCGGCTATCACATAATCAAGAAGACGGGAAATCGCGACTGAGGTCCGGCTAGAGCAGCTGCATCCCCGAAAGCACGAGCGCGCATCCGAAGATGCAGGCCGTTTCGGTTCGGAGCGTGCGACGACCCACGCGAACCGCGGTAAAATCGGCGGTGTCGAACAATTCGCGCTCCCGGGGAGACCAGCCTCTCTCAGAGCCGATCGCGACGACTGTTTCTCCGGGGGCGTACGCAAGCGTCTCTGCCGGCTCAAGCTCAGCGCCTATATCAAAAAGCACGCGGTTTGAACGCTGCGATCCCATCGGAAGCAACGAGTCCAGCGCCGAGCGCACACCGGGAAAGCGGAGCACCTCGGGAAGAAGGGTCGAACGCGCTTGAGAAGCGCCTTCGACAAGGGGTTCCCGCCACGCCAGGTTCTCCCACAAACGGGTGTCCTGGTAACTTTTCTCGCCCAAATCCGTTCCGGCGAAGGCGATGCGCCGCACACCAAGGCTGCTCAAGTCCTTGAGGAGGCGACGTATTACGATCGGCCGTGGATGGCCGATAAGCAGGGTAACCGGATACAGTGGCGGAGACTCCTCCGAAAGATCGAACTGCAGCCGGATCGATTCTCTATCCATCTCGACAATCAGAGCGCATCCGAGCAATCCGCCGATAACACCGACCTGCAGCTTGTCGCCGACCCGCGATCGGAGAACGGTTCGAATATGAACGGCGCGGGGGTCGGCACCGGATAGAGGGGCATCCAACTCGCCGGGTTCGAACAGGACTACGTTCATCTCGTAAGGAAGCGGGCAACGTCGTCCAGCGGAATTGACTCGGTGCTCAACAGACTCTGCAGCAGAAATCCGTCGATCGTCGCGAGAATGACTCGAGAAAGGGTGGAAAACTCGACGCTCGAGGGTAGAATGCGCTTGAGTCCCTGTTCCATAAGCTCGCGCCAGCGCCGGTACTCCTGACTGAACCTCTCTCGCAGGGATGTGTCCACGGTCAGGGCTTCCTGAATAAGGTAGACGTGGATTTGTGCGCGCTTTTCGGAAACCAGGAGAAGGTCGTAAACCATCCGAAGCACCCTTTCGGGGGGGAGCGATCCAGCGGTGTTTTCCACCCAACGGAAAATCTTTCCGGTGATGTGATTCATGTGGCGTTCGCTGATGTCAAACACGAGATCACCCTTGCTCGGGTAATGATAGAAAAGTGTTCCCTTGCTGATACCCGCCGCCTGCGCAATGTCCGCCAGAGAGGTATTTGCTACTCCGTTGTTAATAATCAGACGGGCGGCGGCGCGCAGAATTCTGTCGCGAGTCTCGCGTGAATGAAAATCCCGCGACTTATGTTCGCCCGGCGTCTTGCGTGGCCGACGCGACGCATTGCTCTTTTCCTCACTCATCCACCCACCTTCGTTCAGTCCGTTTCGAAAGTTGTCGGCCAACCGACCGGACTTCAATCCCAATATATACGAAGCTCCGCAAACTTGTCCACGCCCGGCGGGGGTGGATTCTGGTATACTGGCGAGATGAACGGTAACATGCCGTCGATGGTCGTTCTCGTTCTTGTTATCGCGGCTCTTGTCACGCCCGCCGGTGTGATTGCAGCGTTGCGGCGTATGTCACTGCCGATCACCGGCGCTGTAGCCGTCTGTTACCTGCTTGGGATTGTCGCCGGCAATGTTGCGCCGCTCGCTGCACCGATCCGAGACATGCAGGAAACCCTCGCCGGCCTTCTGGTCGCGTTCTGGATCCCGCTTCTCATTCTGCCTCTCCGCATTGGTGAAATTGGCCGGATTGTGGCCAGAGCAGTCACCACGGCAGTCGTAGTTCTCTTTTCTCTGACGATTACCGTGGTTGCAGTCCATCTCGTGTTCCACGCATTCCGGGCCGACAACTTTCGAGTCACCGCAATCGAGGCGGCCTTCTACTCGGGCGGCATCCCGGGGGCCGATGCGCTGCGGCGTGGGCAGCACCTCGCCTCGCAGCTTGTGGCTCAGGTTCAATCAGTCGGAACCGTACTCACCGCCCCTTTTCTGTTTGTATCGTTCCTTCTTGGGCCGAAACTTTCGGGGTCAGCCCGGGCCGGAGCGGTCGCTGAAACCGAGGCAGGACCGTTGCCGCAGATCAAAGGATTGCTTCCCATTCTTGCCGTGGCGGCGCTTATTGCCGGACTCGGTCTCGCGGTGGGCAGCCTCTTTCCGGCGGGCCTCTCATCCATTCTGGGTATGGCAACCATCGGCCTCCTGTCTGTGGCGACCACACTTGTTCGGCGCCTGCAGCTCCGGCCGGCGCCCGCAGTCTGGGAGGTCACGGCAGGCCAGTACGCGGCTGTGACGTTTGCCTTTGTGGCCGGGTCGATGACCGGGTTCCGTGGTGTCATAAGTGCGGCGGGTACGGTGTGGATCACGGCGGCCGCTGTGCTCTTCGGCGCCGCAGGAATATCGCTTCTCATCTCCCGGGCGGCAAATATCGCTGACGCCCCGGCGGTCGTAATTTCGATTCTCGCCTCAGCCCCGTTCGCCGGCCCCGCTTCCGTCGCTATTGGGCGACCGCGGGCGGCGGTTGGAGGATTGTCGGCGGGAATACTCGGATACGCTCTGGGCAGCCTGCTCGGAAGAGCGCTGCTCGGACTTCTGCCGCTGCTCCCAGGATAGCTTCGGCGGACAGCGGCAGAGTTCAGTTACCGGTCGAGATCACCCGAGAATACAAAGCCGTGGTGAACGGGTGCGGTAACGCTCTTTCCGGATTCTGAAGTGAACTCGACGGCTCCTGCGGGAAACGCGGCTTTTGCAACGCGGTCAAATCCCCGAGGAATCTTCACCACGCCCTCGATGTAGTTCACCGATAACGGACGTTCGGCCGACAGCATGTGAGCCGTCGGGATCCCTGCCTCGCTCGCCGGGTTCTTCCTTATCGAAGGTCCCATGCCGTCCGCCATGTACGAGCAAACGTCTTCGACTCCAATACAGCAGTTTCGTCCGTTCCAGGGAAAACCGTGCCGGCCGTGGTTCTCCATCCAGAGAATTGTCGATGGCAGCACGCGCGTGTCCTTGAGGGTAAACCAAAGGTAGCCATCGGCCGGACGAACCGCGGCGCTCCATCCGGGTTTCTTCGTTTGCTTCGCGTAGATCTGAATGATATCGCAAAATCCCTGACGTCGGGGAAATGAATCGCAACGGTCCGACGGGTAGTCCTTCCACGCGGTCGGCACTTTCGACAAGCTCTTGAATTGCTTGCCTGGCTGCAGCGAATAGTACTCTCCGGCCGATGTCAGTGGGGTCGACGGGAAACTGGTCATTCCAAACTGATACGGACTGAAGCTCAGCAGGATCGCATCTTCCCGATTGTCCCCTTTGAGAGTTGAATGATAACCAAGAGGCATTTTTCCGGTATATCCCTCGACTACGTGCCTGACGTACAGCACGTTCTGTCCGTTGACGAGGCTGATCTCCTTCCCGATTCTGCCGGGACGGACTTTTGTCTTCATTTCTGCTTTGAAGGTGACGACCCGTCCGGTCGACGCTATCTTCGCGCCTCTCCATTCCGCGGTCGCCGGCTCTCCGTGGGTCACATAGTTGTCCTTCTGGTAGCTGCCGCCCGCTCCAAAGGGGAGACAGAAGAAGTTACCGCGCAGAGGCACGAGCACAGGGTCAGTGAGTTTCAGCCCTTCTCCCTGCCAGGGACTCACGTAATAGGGCTCGACCGGCTGCGGGGTATCCCGGCAGAATGTCACCGGCGCGGTCATTCCGCCGCGACGCGTCACCGCCACCCGCACGTTCCCGTTTTCGACGATCCAGCACGCCTGGCCGGCAACGTCCTGTTCTCGAAGTTTCATTGAATCGCCTCCTGACTGTTATACACGGTTATCTCCGACAACCCTATCACGCCCGCCTCCTCTGTGGCAAACAACAATTCCGCGTACCCTGATTTTGTCGGTGCTTGAAAAACAATCGCTCGTTGCGGACAATACAGTTGCGCTTACCACAGGGGAACAGAACGTGAAGGTTAAGATTTGCGGTATCGGGTGCTCGCTCATGGACTATTTGTACACCGATATTTCATTCGGCGGCGAAGCATTCCGCCGGTATGAAAGCCGGGCGGTAGGAGATGGCGGACTCGCGCCGGGTAAGCTCGTCTTCTGCGACGAACTGGAGAGATTCGCCGGAAAGGGATTCGATCGGATTCGCCGTGAGATTACCGGCGGTCAGGCTCCCCGCGCGGCGAACCTCGGAGGTCCGTCCATCGTTGCCCTCATTCACGCGGCGCAGCTGCTCGCCGGAAGCGGAACGACAGTGCGCTTCTTCGGTGCACGCGGGGATGATCGAACCGGAGAGCAAATTCGCGAAATAATTGGTCGAACTCCAGTCGACTCCTCCGCGTATCGAATCGCCGCCGGCCAGAGCCCTTTCACTGTGGTTCTGTCGGATCCCACATATGACGGAGGTCACGGCGAACGTACCTTCGTCAATAACATTGGCGCCGCGGGCAGTTACCTGCCGGATGAGGTGGATCGGAGCTTCTTTGACGGTGACATCCTTGAATTCGGCGGAACGGCACTGGTCCCGGGGATACACGACCACATAGACGTGCTCTTGCGTCGCGGCCGGGCGGCCGGCAAGGTGACCGTGGTAAACACCGTCTATGACTTTCGCGGGGAAAAGCTCGGTGCGAACGTTCGCTGGCCGCTTGGCGCATCAGACGCCACTTTCGCCGACATCGATCTCTTCATTGCAGACCGGGAAGAGGCTCTTCGGACAACAGGAACGGAATCGATCGAAGATGCGCTGCTGTTTCTCCGGGAAAAAGGAGTCGCCGCTGCCGTGGTCACCGAAGGGGCCCACCCGGTACACCTTTACTCCTCCGGGAGGCTCTTCGCCTCGGTAGACCATGATCTTCTTCCAGTATCCGAGAAAGTCGCGGCGGGTCTCCGGTCGGGTTCGGTGAACGGCGATACTACCGGATGTGGAGACAACTTCACCGGAGGAGTGCTCGCTTCCTTGGCGGAACAGCTGCAGCGTGGATTGCGTGGCAGTATCGACCTGCGCCGGGCATGTTCGCTCGGAGTCGTTTCCGGCGGCCACGCCTGCTACTACGTTGGGGGAACCTTCCTCGAGTCGCGGACCGGCGAAAAGCGCGAACAGATCTCCGCGCTCTACCGCGACTACATCAGGCAGACCGGCGACAGAGACGAAGGTGGTCCATTTTGAAAGGAAAGCTCGTTCAGTTCGGTGCCGGCAACATCGGTCGGTCGTTCATCGGTCAACTCTTTTCGCGAAGCGGATATGAGGTGGTATTCGTAGATGTCGCCGAACGAATCATTGCCGAGTTGAACTCGCGGGGGGCCTATCGAGTCATTGTCAAGCGTGACGGGAAGAACGACGAGGAGATAGTGGTTGAAGGCGTCCGTGCCGTCAATGGCCGCGACGCCCCGGCGGTGGAGAGGGAAATTTGCAGCGCGGAGTACATCGCAACCTCTGTCGGACAACAGGCACTCGCGACCGTTCTTCCGGTCATCGCCTCAGGGCTCGCCCACCGATTCACAAACATAGAGGCAGATCCCGTCGATATCATCATCGCCGAGAACATACGGCGCGGCGCGGAACTGTTTCGGCAGGCGCTTCTCCCGGCTTTTCCAGTGCAGCAGAGTTTTGACGACATGGTCGGGCTCGTGGAAACGAGCATCGGCAAGATGGTTCCGATCATGCGCGAAGAGGATATCCGGCGCGACCCACTGTGGGTCTTCGCCGAGCCGTACAACACGCTCATCGTGCACAGCGGGGGGTTCCGAAACAATCCGCCGCAGGTCGAAGGAATGAAGCTTGTCGACGACATCGGCGCCTACGTGGATCGCAAGCTTTTCATTCACAACATGGGACACGCCGCCTGCGCCTATTTCGCTTATGCGCGAGACCCGTCGCTCGTCTCGATTTCCGACGCCATTCACATTCCGGCCATTCGCGACGCTACCCGGGAAGCGATGATGCAGTCCGCTTCAGCGCTTCATCGTCGCTACCCGAACGCGTTCACCCCGGCCGATCTGGAGGAACACGTTCGTGATCTCATTTCACGATTCGGCAACAGAGCGCTCGGCGATACCATCCACCGCGTAGGCCGCGATCTCTATCGAAAGCTGCACAGGGAAGACCGGCTGGTTGGCGCCATGCTCCTCGCGCATCGGAACAATCTGCCCTATGACGCGATTGCCCTCGCCTTTCTTGCCGCCCTCGAGTTCGCGGCGCCGGGACCCGATGGCACCCTGTTAGTTCAGGATAGCAGGTTTCGGCGAACCGAACTCGCCAAGGGACTCGATACGGTCCTTTACGAAGTATGCAATCTACGTGATGTGGACCCGGATGAACGCGCGGTTATGGCGAGGCTGAGGGAGCTGCATCGTACGCAGGAGCAGATCCGGGAACGCGGGTGATCGGTCCGGACGCCGCCTATCCGCGAGGGACGGCGACCGAGAAACTCTCCTCTCTGGTCAAGATCCCCACGCTGAACCGGGTCGAAGCCTCCGACGGGCCCGATGAAAGAATCGACAGCGCCACTCACCGGAGATTTCAACAGAGTATCGAGCAACTCTATCCGCTCACATTCTCATCATTAGTCGTGGACCGGAGCGGTGATCATGCGTTGCTCCTCACCTGGCCGGGCGTTCGAAGGGAGCTGCCTGCTCTCGCTCTCTGCGCCCACTGGGATGTAGTTCCGGCCGAGGTTGATATCGAAGACTGGACCTATCCACCATTCTCGGGCCATATCGATGACGAGTTCGTCTGGGGTCGCGGGACACTGGACGACAAGGTTTCGTTAGTGGCGATTCTGGAGGCCGTTGAGACGCTCCTTGCTAACGGATTTGCGCCGGTGAGAACTGTCTGCCTGTGTCTGGGCGGGGATGAGGAATCCGGCGGGTCTCGCGGAGCGGCGACAATTGCAGCGATGCTCGATGATCGTGGTGTGAAACTCTTCTGCCTGCTCGACGAGGGATCAGTCATCGCCGATGGAATGGTAGCGGGAATCAACGCTCCTCTCGCGCTCGTCGGCATCGCGGAAAAAGGGCATGTGAAGATATTGCTCAGCGCGTCCGGAGTTGGCGATCACGCGGGCACTCCTGCGCGGCGCTCCGCCGCGGGAGCCATCGCCGCGGCGGTCAGCCGGATCGAAAGATCCCCTTTTCCTTCGCGGCTGACCTACCCGGTTAGGGAGTTTCTGCGCGGGATTGCCTCCGAGATGCCTTCGCTGAAAGCCGTGCCGTTCCGGCACCCGCGACTTTTCAGCGGACCGTTGCGTCACTTGCTCGTCCAGAAGGTTTCGACAAACGCGCTTGTCCGCACGACAACGGAGGTATCGGTGCCGAGGGGAGCTCTCACGCGGGACGTGATATCGGGCGCCTCCGAGGCAGTCGTGAACGTTCGGATTCTTCCGGGAGAGACGGTAGAGTCAGCAGTTGGACGCATCTCGAGGATCGTAGGTGATTCCGCGGTAACGGTCGGGATACTCCCGGGGGACGAAGCATCCGACCCGGTTCCTCCAGGGAACCTGCACGGCGCCGCCTACGGGATGGTCTGCGAAGCTGTACTGCACGTCTTCCCCGGGGTGAGGTGCATACCGTTTCTCGTAACCGCCTCGACTGACTCGCGCCACTACAGGAATTTGGCCGCGGACATCTTCCGCTTCACGCCCATCGTGCTTCGTCCCCGAGACCTGAAGCGTGTCCACGGCGTCGACGAGAGGGTAAGCCACGGGAACGTTGCCCGTGCTGTCGAATTCTATCGAGAACTCATACGCTTGATGTGTGGGTGAGTGAAACGCATTACGCCATTATCTCCCGCATGAACGAAACAAGCACCTCCAGCGCCTTCTCATTGCTTCCGCCCTCCGGGACGATCAGATCTGCGTATGCCTTCGTCGGTTCGATGAATTCATAATGACCCGGGCGAACGGATAATAGATACTGGTTAATCACTGAATCAACGGTG
Source organism: Spirochaetia bacterium (assembly GCA_035530755.1). Lineage (GTDB taxonomy): Bacteria > Spirochaetota > Spirochaetia > DSM-27196 > DATKUC01 > DATKUC01. Next base: position 8,029 of record DATKUF010000100.1, read on the forward strand.
CGACCGCGCTCGGTAATGTCTCGTTTGAGCCGCCGGATGAATCGAATGTCGTCCGGCGTGTCGACGTACAGTTTGAGATCGATCAGGTCGCGGATAACGCGGTCGAAAAAGATAAGGATTCCTTCGAAAATAACGATCTTCTTTGGATCGACGTGAATGGTCCGCTCGGCTCTGCGGTGGTGGACGAAATCATACTGCGGCATATCTATAGGCTGTCCGGACTTGAGCGCCCGCAGCTGTCGGGACAGCAGCTCGTTGTCGAAGGCCGACGGGTGGTCAAAATTGAGTTCGGTCGGTGATGTTTTGTCGCCCGCCTGGCGCGCGGGCATCTGATCGGCGGATTTGTAGTAGTTGTCCTGGGCGACGAACACGAAATCCGGAATGACCTCCGCTATCTTCCGCACTATTGTCGTTTTTCCCGAACCGGACCCACCGGAGATTCCGATAATGCGGACCCCGGGGTCTCGTGCATTCTGTTTCGCCATCTGCCGATTATAGCGGGAAAGGCGGATCAAATCGACGGGCCAAAGTTGACGGAGGTGTCGCCACGCATTAGCATGTACTCGACTGACATGCGTGTACAGGTTATTCGAGCAGATCACGGTTCCTGCCCCTACCTCCCGGCGCGAACCTGGACCACCTACAGTTTTTCCCCTGTCTCAATGGAACCCGGGCTCTACGAAGCCTTGCTCCGGGAGGGCTGGCGGCGCAGCGGGCAAACTTACTATCAGAACCACTGCCCCTCGTGCAACCTCTGCACCCCGATCCGCGTGCCGGCTGCCCTTTTTACGCCAACCAGGTCTCAGCGGCGCGTAATGCGTTTGAATTCCGACGTCTGCGTGGATATTGCGCCGACCGGAATCGATGACGAGGTGTTCGACCTCTATTCGCGTTACATAAATGAGCGCCACCCAACCGGATCGCCGCCGACGCACGATGAGTACCTCACTTTTCTCGGAAGCTCGCCCTGCGAGACGCTGCTCATGAGGTATCGAGTTCGAAATCGCCTCGTTGGAGCCGGATGGGTCGATGTTCTGCCGGACGGGCTGAGCAGCGTCTACTACGCTTTCGATCCGGCCGAGAGCAAACGGAGTCTCGGCACGTTTTCGGTGACACAGGAAGTTGCCGCGACGCTCGAGCGGGGCAAACGCTGGCTCTATCTGGGATTCTATGTTCCCGGCAGCCGGAAGATGGCCTACAAGGCGAACTTCAAACCCCACGAGCTGGCAATCCGGGGCCAATGGGTCGACCCATCACTCACCGGGGAACTATGGCAGTCGTAACCGAAATCAAGGTCACCCGTGACCGCGATCCGCGCGGCCACGGGTGGGCCGAGGCTCAGGCCTGGTTCAGCGCCTGATCGAGATCCGCGAGTATGTCGTCGATGTGCTCGATGCCGATCGAAAGCCGCACCAACTCCGGTTGGAGCCCCGCGGCAGTCTGCTGTTCTTCGCCCATCTGGGAATGGGTTGTACTCGCGGGATGGATCGCCAGGCTCTTGGCGTCGCCGACATTCGCGACGTGCGAGAAGAGCTTGACGCTGTTGATGAACTTTTCGCCTGCCTTCATACCGCCCTTGATGCCGAAGACTACCATTCCGCCAAATCCGTTCTTGAAGTATTTTTTCGCGTTGGCGTGAGTCGGATGGTCGGGAAGTCCGGGATACCGTACCCAGGCGACCTTCGCGTGCTTCTGAAGATGCTGGGCCACTTTCATGGCGTTTTCGCTGTGCCGCTCCATGCGCAGAGCAAGCGTTTCGACACCCTGGAGAAAGATCCACGCGTTATCAGGCGATATTGCACTGCCGAGGTTTCGCAGCGGCACAACGCGCATCCGGAGGATGTAGCCGATGGAGTTCAGGTCGCCGAGATCGTGCGCAAACCGGATCCCGTGGTAACTTGTGTCCGGCTCGTTCAGCGTCTTGAACTTCGGATCCTTCCAGTCGAACTTGCCCGAGTCGACAACCACGCCACCGATGCCGGTACCATGCCCGCCGATCCACTTCGTAAGGGAGTGGACCACGATGTCCACGCCATGCTCGATAGGCCGCAGAATATAGGGGGTAGTGAAAGTTGCGTCGACTATGAGCGGCACTCGGTGCTTGTGAGCGACCGCGGCAACTGCTTCGAAATCGGGAACCGAAAGAGCCGGGTTACCGATAGTTTCCAGGAATACCGCTCTGGTTTTCCCGTTGATCGCTTTTTCGATCGCCGAGAGGTCGAGGGGGTCCACAAACTTAACCGTGATGCCGAACTGGGGAAGAATATCATTGAACATCGTAAACGTTCCGCCGTAGAGGTGGCTGCTCGAAACTACCTCATCGCCCTGCGTCGCAATGTTGATGATCGCGTAGAAAATCGCAGACGTGCCTGAAGCGAGCGCAAGTGCGGCCGCTCCCCCCTCGATCGCCGCGAGTCGGTTCTCGAGAACCTCCTGCGTGGGATTCATGATCCGGGTGTAGATGAAACCGAGCTCCTTCAGCGCGAACAGGTTCGCTGCGTGGGTGGTGTCGCGGAAGTTGTATGCGGCTGTCCGGTGCACTGCAACCGCTCGACTCGGATCCGACTCACTCTTGACCTGCCCTGCATGAAGCGCCAGGGTCTCGAACTTCTGTGCACTCATTCGCTACTCCTCTCCTTTGTTACTCGACTCGATTCTATTCTTCGAAAAGCCACGTGCTGAGATATCGCTCTCCCGTGTCGCAGATTACGGTGACGATGGTCTTTCCCCGGTTCTCCGGTCTACGCGCAATTTCCATGGCCGCCCAGACGTTCGCACCGGCGGAAATCCCGCACAGAACACCCTCCACGCGGGCAAGTTGCCGGGAAGTCTCTCCGGCATTCTCGGAGCTTACCTGGATGACTTCGTCGACGATCGTTCTGTCCAGTACTTTGGGCACGAACCCGGCGCCGATTCCCTGGATTTTGTGGGGTCCGGGTTTCTCCCCTGAGAGAACCGCGGAACCTGCCGGCTCGACAGCGATCGCCTTGAGCGACGGCTTCAACTCTTTGAGTCGCCGGCCCGTGCCCGTTATCGTGCCTCCCGTACCGACTCCGGCGACAAAAATATCGATCTTGCCATCGGTATCGTCCCAGATTTCCTGGCCGGTCGTCCGATAGTGAATGTCCGGGTTCGCAGGGTTTTCGAACTGCCGTGCCATGATCGCATTCGGCGTGTTCTTCACGATCTCCTCCGCGCGGAGGACCGCACCGTTCATTCCCTCGGGCCCCGGCGTAAGTATCAACTCCGCGCCAAATACCTTCAGCAGACGGCGCCGCTCCATGCTCATCGTGTCCGGCATGGTAAGGATGACCTTGTAGCCTTTCGCCGCCGCGATGTACGCGAGTGCAATACCGGTGTTTCCGCTCGTCGCCTCGACTATAACCGATCCGGGCTTGAGTTGCCCCGCCTTCTCGGCGGACTCAATCATGGAAAGGCCGATGCGATCCTTGACGCTCGAGAGTGGGTTTTGAGATTCGAGTTTGACCAGCACATGTGCATCGATTCCCGCGACTATTCGGTTGAGCGCGAGAAGCGGCGTGTTCCCAATCAGATCCGTGATGCTTCCTACTTTCATATCTCGCTCCTTGCATTGTTGTTGTAGCTATATTGCATAATTGAACGCTTCCTGCTTTCGGCGATAGGCGTCGGCGAGATCCGCCACCGTAATGCCCGCAAGCTTGGTGCGCAATACCGATTCGACGTCGCTCCAGATCGCGAAGTCCGGGGAAGAGCTGTTCATCCCGCCGGTGAGTAGCCCCGGCTCGTAGACCTGCACTATCGACAGAAGCGTGACCTTTTCGGGAGAATCGCTCAGACGATAGCCTCCACGCTTTCCCTTCACGCTCTCGACCAGATGCCTTCTTCGAAGAGTGGAAAAAATCGTCTCGAGGTATTTCTCCGGTATCTGTTCCCGCGCCGCAATCTCGTGCAGGGCGAGCGGCGGCCCGCCGTGGTGAAGGGCAAGTTGCCGCATTCCTCTGGTAGCATACTGAACTCGACTCGATATCATCCTATTCTCACATAATCCTATTGACTTACAGGTTATATACTACTGAATATTACCATTTGTGTAAAGTACTCTGTGTAAATTTCGGACTAATTTTCCATGAGAGTAATTTCGACGCGTCGGTTTTTTCGCATCCCTGCTTCGGTGGAATTGTCGGCCACAGGATTGCGGGCGCCCATCCCCCGATAGCTCATCTGCTCCCGAGTGCGGGCACCGGAGTCGAGCAGATACTGTCCGACGGCAGCCGCTCGCTCCTCGGAGAGTTTCTGGCGCCCCTGCTCAGTTCCCGCGAGCGCCGTATAGCCCGTGATGAGCAGATCACGATCTGGATATTTTTTCAGAATATCGGCGATGTGTTGGATCTTCAGTTTCTCACTATCGGTCAGCACTGAGGAATCAGCGAGGAACTGTATGTTTTCGATTGATATCGTGACACCGCGCTCGTCAGCTTTCACTTCA
>DATKUF010000101.1:0-10463 GCA_035530755.1 Spirochaetia bacterium
AGATGGCACGCGAGGAAAACGAAGAGCGGGACGCGGCGGTGGGTGAAGCTTCTGCGGCCCACGCATCCGACAACGGATGAAGAACTCGCGGACCGCCCGGACAATCGGTCGGTCCCACCGTATACTGGTATCATGAAAAAGTTGCTTTGGGTCATGGCGATCGCGGCGACGGTGATAGTCAGCTCCGGCTGCCAGACGGCCTCATCGCTCGATGTTCCTGCTTTTGATCACGTCGTTGTCGTAATCGAAGAGAATCATTCTGCCGCCGAGGTCACCTCGGCCCCCTACATTTCTTCGCTGATGAATCAGGGGCTTCTGCTTTCCAACTCTCACGGCGTGACACATCCAAGCGAGCCGAATTACATTGCCCTTTTTTCCGGCTCGCAGCACGGAGTGACAGATGACGGGCACTACGATATCACCGCCGATAACCTTTGCACATCACTTATCGCCGCCGGATACAGCTTCGGCGGTTACTCCGAGGGCCTTCCCTACAGCGGTTTTCGCGGCGACACTGCAGGGACCTACGCGCGCAAGCACGTTCCGTGGGCCTGCTTCACGAGCACGCCCGACACGGTGAACATGCCCTTTTCTTCCTTCCCGACCGATTTCTCCAGCCTCCCCGCGGTCAGCTTCGTCATACCGAACCTCGACGACGACATGCATGACGGATCTGTTGAAGCCGGGGATTCGTGGTTGAGCGCCAACATGGATGCCTACGCTCAGTGGGCAAAGAGCCACAACAGCCTTCTTGTGCTTACCTTTGACGAATGCAATGGATCGGCCCCGGTAGCAACCACTCCGATTCTTACTCTCATGGTGGGTGCCCACGTCGTGGGAGGCAGCACCTATGCCGGATTTTTCGATCACTACAGTCTGCTGCGCACGATTGAAGCGATGTTCGATCTTCCGGCGATAGGAATCGACGCCGCGCGTCGGCCGCTTTCCGGCGTCTGGCGCTGAAGGCACCGTCCTTCGGTCGGTTGTCCGCCGTACGTACTTCGCGCTACTATGACCGCATGGAAAAAATGGGGCGGTCCCTCGGAAAATCGGGAATCACCGTGAGCGCAATGGGGCTCGGCTGCTGGGCGATAGGCGGGCCGTTCAGGCGAGGCGACGCCCAGGTGGGATGGGGCGAGGTCGATGATGCTCAATCCGTAGCTGCGATCCACCGCGCGCTCGATCTCGGTATTACCTTTTTTGATACTGCCGATGTATATGGCGCCGGGCATAGTGAACGTGTGCTTGCCAGGGCGCTCGGCACTCGGCGAAAAGATGTGGTCATCGCCACCAAGTTCGGCAACCTATTCGATGAGGAGTCCCGCACAATAACAGGCGAGGACGGCTCGCCGGACCACGTCCATGCGGCATGCGACGCCTCCCTGAAGCGCCTCGGGACCGACTACATCGATCTCTACCAGTTCCATCTCAATGGGTACGACATTCAGCGGGCAGTCGACGTCCGGGACGCACTCGACGATCTGGTTCGCGCCGGGAAAATTCGTGCCTATGCCTGGAGCACGGGCGATCCGGAGCGCGCCGGGGTTTTTGCCGACGGTGGCCGCTGCGCCGCGGTTCAGCACCAGATGAACGTCTTCGATGATGCGCCGGAAATGATAAGACTGTGTGAAATGCGAAACCTCGCCAGCATCAACCGCGGACCTCTCGCCATGGGTCTGCTCACCGGTAAGTACTCAAGAAAGGCCGAAATTCCCGAAGACGACCTGCGCGGCCGAAAGAGCCCGGCCTGGATGACCTACTTTCACGAAGGAATGCCTAACGCCGAGCTGCTGGGCAAGCTCGAACAAATCCGAACGCTGCTCACCGCCGACGGACGAACGCTTGCTCAGGGCGCGCTTGGATGGCTCTGGGCACGGAGCTCTAAGACGATCCCGATTCCGGGTTTCAAAACCGCTGCGCAGGTGGAGGAGAACGTCGGCGCGTTTCGCTGCGGGCCACTTGCGGTGGATCTATTCGAGGAAATCGAAAGGTTAATGGAGCGCAGATAGCGCGTCTTTCGTCAACCGGCTATTCCTTGGTCAGCACCAGCGGTTTGGGTACCTTGAAATGCTGCCCCTTGAAGTAGAGGTGATAGTGCACTGGTTCCGGGCTTTTGTAGCCATCCTTTCGCGCGGATATCAGGAATTCGATGATCTTCATATCCTTGAATCGATAGACGCCTTTCGAATTGGTGTCCGTACCGATAGGGGGTTTAATCAACTGAAGCGTCTTCTCCCGTACCAGCACCCTCGCATTCGACACCGGATGCCCGCTGCCGTCAACAACGACGCCGGTTATCACGCCGTCGTTGTTGAGGTAGACAAATGCCATCCAGCCGGCAAACGCGGCGACTATCACGAAAATCACAATGGAGTTGGCGATGCTCCCTCTGATCAGGGCGCAGGTCCATCTGAAAAGTTTCATCCCTTGACGGCCCCACTTATCATGCCGCTCATGAACCGTTTCTGGTTCATGAAAAACACGAGGATTATCGGCGCAATCACCATGATGACGAACGCGTACATCTGCCCGCTCGTGTTTTCGAAGTAGCTCAGGAAAGTAGAAAGCCCGAGGGGCAGCGTCTGCATGTCCTTGTTGGAAATTATGATGAGCGGCCAGATAAAGTTGTTCCACGACCAGACGAACGTCAGAATGATGTTGGTCGCCATCGCCGGCTTGGAAAGCGGAATGTAAATTTGGAAAAGGATCTTCCATTCCTTCATGCCATCTATGAGCGCAGCGTCAAACAGCGAACCCGGGATCGAATCAAATGCTGCTTTGAGCACGAAGATGTTGATGATCGTCGAAGCAAGCGGGAATGCGAGTCCCATATAGCTGTTGAGCAACCCCATGTACTTAGTCAGCAGAAAGGCGGGGATGATAGTCGCCTGGAACGGGATCATCATCAGTCCAAGGTAGGTAACTATGAGCAGCTTTTTCCCGGGAAACTTGAACCGCAGCGCGTAGGCGGCCATCGCATTGAAAAGTATGTTCGCGAGCACGACGATCATCGAAACAAAAATACTGTTGAAGAAGTACCGCAGAAACGGTATCCAGTAATACACATCCACGAAGTAGTAGATGTTTGGATTCCTCGGAATCAACGAAGGCGGATAGTTGAATAGATTCTCGCCAGTGAGGCTCGTCTTGAGCACCCAGTAGATCGGGACGATCATGACGATGCTCACCAGCACCAGTACGAGATGGTCGAAGATCCGGAAAACGCCTTTCCTATTCATAGTAGTTCACTCCGCCAGCCTCTCCGCCCGAGATTTTGTTGGAGACAGCCGTGATGAGAAGCAAGAATAGAAACATAAAGAGCGTCATGGCCGCCGCCGCGCCTATTTCGTTGTAGGTGAACGCGTTCTTGTAGATGTAGGTCACGAGGATCTCCGTCGCGTGTCCGGGGCCCCCGTTCGTCATGACGTAGATCACGTCGAAGGTCGTAAATGAATTGATAATGCCAACAATGAAACAAAGAAATACCGTGGGCCGGATGAGCGGAAGCGTTATCGACCAGAGCCGGCGGGCCGCGCTCGCGCCGTCGAGCCCGGCGGACTCGTACAGTTCATCCGGTATCGTCTGCAGGCCGGACAGCATGATGATGACAAAATAGCCGAGTACCTGCCATATCGTGGTGAAAATCACCGAGGGCAGCGCCCAACTGAAGTTGCTGAGGAAGCCAATGCCCTGCTTCGTGAGGCCGAGCGAGCGGAGGATGAAGTTGATCAGTCCCACCTTGTCGTCGTAGAGCCACTTCCAGATGATGGCGATTGCGACCGGAGTAATGGGATAGGGAAGAAATATCAGGGCGCGGTAGACGTTACGCCCTTTGAGCGGTTTATTCACGAGCAGGCTTAGGCCCAGCGCCAGAATAATCGCGATCGGCGACCCGCCGAAGAAGTAGAGCACCGTGTTTTTGAAGCTCTCCCAGAAGATCGGGTCGCTGAACATCTTCGCGTAGTTTCCGAGCCCGACGAACTTCGGTGTATCGACGAAATTCCACTTCTCGAACGAGAGAACGAGATTCCAGACAATCGGGACTCCACGGTAGAGAAAGAAGACGAGAAGTGACGGCAAAAGGAGTATGATGATCATGAGCGCGCGCGAACGTCGCCGCTGCCGTGACAGTATCGCCATGCGTCCTCCGTAGGATCCGGTGCGCCGGCCACAGCCGGCGCACACATTATTCTTGTATCAGGAAGGGCTCATTGTCCAGCGAGAATTTGATTGACCGCGGCTTCGGCATCCGAGAGCGCCTTTTCCGCAGATACCTGCCCGAAGAGCGCTTTCTGGATGTTGGAGTAGACCGCATCCTTGACCTGCGCGTCCTTCGCCGTCCCGGTAATACCGGTGAGGTTTCCCGCCTCGGAGAGGTCAACCTTGAAGCTTTCAGCTACGACCGGATTGTCTTTAGCGAACTGCGGGTCGCTGATGAGCGAGGTATCCGCGGCGGAATTGCCGCTCAGCGTTCCGAGGACGGACGCTGCGTTTTTTGCCCACTTCTCATTGGTAATGAGCTTCACGAAGTTCCAGGCGACGTCGGGGAACTTCGATTTGGACGCTATCCCGAAACCGTGATAATTGGGGACCGACCACTTGCCCGGGAAGGGAGCGACGCCCACCGTCTGATCGTTGGCCCAGGTGCTCTGCGATTCGAACGCCTTCAACGCCGGCAGGTGCGCGTTGAGCATCGCGGCGTTGCCCGCACCGAACTCACCGTTGGGCTCCACCCATCGTCCGGTCCAGGAGACCTTCGAGATGACGCCTGAGCTGGTGAGCTGCGTGAGCGTCTTCAAAGTCTGCACCGCGGCCGGAGTGTTGAAAGCGGCCTTGGTTCCGTCACTATTCAGGATTTCGACACCGTTCGCCCGGAAGAGCGGCCAGTAGAGCCAGTCGAAGTTGAGGGTAATGAAACCGCTCACGTTGCCGTGGGTGAGCTTCTTCGCGTCCGCCACGAGCTCTTCCATTGTTGTCGGCGGGCTGGTGATCCCCGCTGCCTTGAACATCGGCTTGTTGTAAAAAAGGACCGTTGACGGGGTGTAGAACGGCACCATGTAGTACTTGCCCTGGTACATCGACGCCGCCTTGAGAATGTTCGGCTCGAAGCGGGTCTTCATATCGGCATCTTTCTGAAAGTAGGGCGAAAGGTCCATGAAGATTCCGTCCTTCGCGTACTGATACCACAGCGCCCCCTGGATGTCGACAATGTCCGGAGGGGTTCCGGCTGCCAGCTGGGTCTGGTAGTAGGTCGGAAGCTCCGTCCCCTTTTTGTCGACCCAGGTGACCGTGACGCCCTTGTTCGCACCCTGGAACTCGCTGATCCATCCGTTGATCGAGTCAGCGTAGTGCGGCAGGTTCCAGGTCAGAACGGTAATGCTCTTGGGACCCTGGCCACTTGCAGCTTCTCCCTGACCTCCGGCCCACACAGTTGCGGCCGACAGCGACAGAGCGACTGCAACGAAGACAACCCATTGCATTTTGCGTTTCATAGAACGGTCCTCCTTTCGATGATTTATTTACTTACCAAAACAAACTATAAACCGGGAATGTTTGACTGTCAACTCGCAATCGGTTCACGAAATACGCCTATTCGGTATGCCAGTCAAAAAGGACCCCCATAGCGCGGTCGGCAGCGGTTATCAGATGTTGATACGCCTCCTGGCAGGAAGCCGGCTTGTACCGGCCCGTGAGAAACGGCCGAACGTTTATCCGCCCGGATTCTATGAGTGAGATCGCGAGCAGAAGGTCGTCGAGCACCGATCGCCGTTCGAATGAGGCTGGATAGAGCGGATAAAATTGACTACGGAGCGCGCCGGTTATCTCGATTCCCTTCATGTGGGCCTGCCAGAGTGCAGGCACCGGGTTCATGTCCATTCGTCTGCGTGGCGTGCCGAGCATGATGATTCGGCCGCGCTTGCGTGTGTATTCGACCGACTCGAAGATGAGGCGCGCGCTTCCGATGCTTTCTACGGTCACATCGACGCCTCGCCCCCCCGTCCATTCGTCGATAAACGGCACGAGAGCGTCCGTCTGTGGATTCGCGGTATGGGCGATTCCGCAATTGCGGGAAACTTCTAGACGGTTTTCCGACGTGTCGACCACAAGGACTTCCGCGCCGGAGAGCTGTAGCAGTTGTGCCGCAAGATTTCCGATCATTCCCTGGCCGATAACTACGACGTGGTCGCCGAGGCTGCACTGCGCGACGCGTTCGGCAGTGAGCGCGATCTCCACCATCTTCGCGAACGGCGCGAGCTCGGATGGCGAGGCGGTCGGATAGGCGGCAATGGGTTTGCGCAGATCGCCGTGCACAAACTCCAGCACCGGAGCAGGGTCGAGGACGAACTCCGACAGGTGAGCAGCGCCGCTGACCACGAGGTCGCCCGGCGAAAATCCGGTGATGTCCGCTCCGACCTCCGTCACCTGCGCAACGTTGCAGTATCCGGGCAACACCGGATAGTGGAACTTCGACCCGGCCACATCGCGCTGAACCCCGGTGTACCACGAAAGCTCGGTGCCGGGACTTATCAGCGAATAAACCGTTTCGAGCCGCATCTCGCGCGGGGCAAGGTCGGCTCTTTCTGCGAGAGGGACGAGCTCGGCGCGGTTTTCTCCAGTAAAGACGACCTGAGCGACCTTCACCCTATTTTCAGACATCTACACCCTCCTATATCCGGTTTGCCAGAAGCACGACGGCCGGACCGGCCGCGGTCATCGCGGCGGCAAACAGAAGATTGTATTTGAACGTGACCTCGAAAGGTTTCGCACCAACTGCGTCCGCGACAACCGCGGAAAAAGGAACAAACGGGGAGATCGACATCGCGACATACCAGCAGGTGAGCAGGAAGAGTGCATAGGCTGAGGGTGTAAGTCCGAGCGAAGCGTGCGCCACGGAGAACGCAAGCGCCGTGATCGTAATCATCATGTGAACCCCCAGCAGGCTGAGCAGAACGGTCGCCCCAAGAATGATCTGCAGGGCAAAGTACTGGGGAAACAATCCTGCAAGCTCGTGAATCGAGCTGCCGATTACGGCCTTTGCAGGAGTCTGTGCCAGCACGGCGCCAAAAAAGTTCATCGCAACGAGAAACGGAAGAAAGTTCACGTATTCGAGGAGCCGGCGGTTGTGAGACCGCAGCTCTGCTGTCCAGAGTCGAATTTTGCCCAGCGCTCCTGTCCACCCGAGGGCGTAAAGGGCGATCAGGATTGCCGTCATCAGGGTCGGCGTCCGGAAATGCAGGAACAGATTTCCAGCTGCCACGAGGGCGATCATCACCATGACGTGGGCGATGAACGCGAGGAGCCCGCGAGAGCTCCCGTTCCGGGCTGGAGACGGTTCCTCGGCTGTCTGCGGGCGTGATCGAAAGAGCGAAGGCAGGAGCAAGACCGACACCACCACAATGGCAATCACCATGGGAACGGCCCGCACGATGTAAGTGCCGTAAGAAACTGAAGCAAGCAACAGGGTCATGTTGACAACACCATCAAACGGAGAGCTCACCATGTATGATGCGTAGCCCGCCGTGTAGAGTCGTACCAGGTATCGCTTTGGCAGGTCCGCCCTATCGAGGATTTTTTGAAGCGCGGGAATCGATGCGATGTTCAACACGAAAGTCATGCACAGGTGCAGAAAGACAAGCAACACGAATTTGCTGCCGCCCGACAGCGACCTGTTCCGGATAAAATTTTTCAGCGAATCGAGATAGCGCGAGTCACTCATGGGAAGCGTAAGAAATGGTATCGCAACAAACAAAACCACGATGCCGGCGCTGGCGCTGATGCTCCCTATCCACGCGGAAAACGGCAGATGGTAAGCGAGCAGGAGCACGTGACCGGCGATCAGACCGGCGACGGTCAGCCAGAACATCGAACCCCGATTGACGACAAGCGCGCCTGCCAGAAAGAGGACCATTGCGAAGGCCTCGAACGGTTTAACCGACGCGTCGGAAGCGCCGCTTAACTCTTCAAAAATCACGATCGTGCAGATCGCGTACATGGAAAACGCGTAGAGCTTCGCCGAAATGCTGGACATCAGGTCTTCCACCGCGTTATCCCCCGGTGCTGAAGGTCACAGCGCCAGTATATCTCGCATACCGCCGCATATTCACCCGCGCCTCGATCCCGATTATACTGGGATCATCATGAACAAAGAAACAACCCGCATCGGACTGGTCGGATACGGTGCATGGGGTCGGCATCACGCAAAATCGATATCTACAATCAGAGACGTTGAACTTGTTGCGGTGGCTTCGCGTTCGCCTGAGTCTGTCGCACTCGCGGAAAAAGAGTTCCCCGGGATCTCAGGGTCGACCGATTACCGGGAGCTGGTCGCCAACCCGGCCGTCGACGTCGTGGATATTGTAGTGCCCACTCACCTTCACACCGAAATTGCGGCAGCCGCCCTGGAAACGGGGAAACACGTAATCCTGGAAAAGCCGATGGCCGCCACGGTTGCTGAATGCGACCGGCTCATTGCCGCCGCCAAGCGAAGCGGTTCGGTTCTTACGATCGTGCATGAGATGCGAGTTTCACCACAGTGGGCCGCGATAAAGCGGATTATCGACGAGGGTGGGATCGGACGCCCGCAATACGCGATGCTGAACCTGTTCCGGTTTCCCTACCGGAGCGGAGCCGGCAATTGGCGGTACGACCGTTCAACGGTCGGCTCCTGGATTCTCGAGGAACCGATCCACTTCTACGATCTTCTCCTGTGGTACTTCGAGCAAAATGGCGCGCCGGAATCGGTGAACGCGCACGGGACCTCACGGCTCGACGGCAGAGGGATGTATGAAAACTTCTCCTCGGTTGTCCGGTTTCGCAGCGGTGAGTTCGCGGTGGTCGCTCAGAGTTTGGGCGGATTCGAACACCATCAGGTAGTGGAAGTGGTCGGAACCGCCGGATCCGTCAGATCGCTGTGGTCCGGCGCAATGGACCGTACCGACAAGCCGGTGTTCAGCGTCCTTCACCAGCGTGGAGACGACAGGACGCCGGTTCCGGTCACTGTCCCGACCGGGTCGGGAGAAGTGCTCGAGTTACAGCTGTTTCTCGAAAAGAGCGTCGCTGCAATCCGTTCGGGAGCACCATATTATGCTCCGGAAACAGAACGCCGACTTATCGAGTTGTGTATAGCTGCAGACGAATCCGCCGCCGCCGGGAAAGAAATCCGATTGCCGGATTATCCGAGCTGAAATTTCTTCCCGGAAGTTTTTTTCTTGATCTCCCATCGGGGTCATGATATGCTCTATTTACTGGTTCGCTGGTGCGCGTGACACGTGTGTAGAGCGCCTACCGACGAAAACTTGTGTTGCTGTCACCGGCGGTGCGGAAATGATTCTGCGATCTCTCAAACCTCTTCTGCTTCTCCAGAACTCCGGCGTACGAGAATCGACACAGTTGATTTATCGTTGATAAATTCCAGGAACCGCCTAAATAGGGGCTAAGACCCCGGAGACAGACAGCATGTCCAAGAAACTGTACGTCGGAAACCTGAGCTACAACACCGACGCCGCAAGCCTCGAGTCGCTTTTCTCTCAGTATGGGGAAATCGTGTCCGTCAACATCATTACCGACCGAATGACCGGCCGCGCACGCGGTTTCGGGTTCGTCGAAATGGCGACCCCGGAAGCCGCTCAGGCAGCGATCGCCGGGCTCAATGGCGTGGAACTCGACGGACGTCAGCTCCGCGTAAACGAGGCTCAGGACAATCGCGATCGTGATCGCCCCCGCGGCGGCCATGGCGGCGGCGCAGGTGGCGGTGGTGGCGGTGGAATGCGCCCACGCAATAGCGATCGCTACTAGATCTTCAGGGTAAATACTGCCGAACCACATACCGATGCAGCCCGCGGAACAGCACAGGCTGCATCGGGGTGGTCGGTACAGACCGCTCAACCGTTTAATACCAACGATATCAGGGACACCTCAGGATTCGCCCGAAGCAGCTCTATTCACAACTGACTGCAGCTGGATTTCGTTTCAGGATCCTGCACTCGCCGCGGCGAATTTCTTCAGAAATTCGCGCGCGCTTTTCCGTGTACGGGGACTCGACGAGTGGAGCTGCTGTCGAACGTACGCAATTACCCGTTCCCGATCAGGGAGCAGCTGCGCATAGTCGCTGAATGCGTCGATCACGTCCGAACGCAGAAGCGCTGAGTTGGGGCTGTCGGCGGTTACGGCACGAAGCAGGAATTCGGTGATCGATCCGCGAAATTCGTGCACCGAAACCGCGATTCGACCAAGCCCGTGCAGAATGTAACGCGCGTTCACCGTCGATTCGGATGGGAACGTGCTCTCGAGTGCCCGAACGAGTTCCGCGGTTTCATCCCCGGACTTGCGGCGACAGGCGATTGGAACAAGGACGTTGACAGCACAGGCGCGCTGGTATGAGTAGGGGCTCGCGAGCAAGGATGAAAGCTGCTCCCAGTACCGGTCGACGCAAGCAGCATCCTGCTCTGCAATGAGCGTTGCAA
>DATKUF010000102.1:0-18259 GCA_035530755.1 Spirochaetia bacterium
ACGCCAGATCGGTCGCCGTGGTCAGCTCCGCCATATTGCCTCCAGATTCTCATTCATGCGAAATCTGCCGAACGGCGCCGATCAATCCTCCGAACGCTCATCGGGGGACGATTCCTGCGATCGGACCACTTCGATTGTGTAATTCATGCCGACCCCGATCACCGCACCGATTGCCGCCAGAATCGGAGCAATCCAAAGTGCCAGCCCTCCGATGGCCACCCCGGCAGTGAGGGAGAACTCCTTGAGCACCGAGCCATCGGGCTTCCTGATGATGATTTTGCGAACATTTCCCTCTTTGACGAGTTCCCGAATTTTCGTCACCACGCGGTCGCCGGCGACCTGTATCTTCTCCGTCCAGGTATCCATAGGCATCCTTCCATGTCGTGTGTATTTGTCGGCTCAACCCAGATCATACCCCGTCAAACGGTCGGGGGCAATCTCCAGTGGCCCGGGAAAAAACGTGAGTTTCCCGCTGCATAACAAAATGTTATTGTGTTTTCATACACTGTTCATGTCCTGCAAGGCACAGCCGGACGTACCATAGCCTATCAGCAATCACTTGACGACGGAGTTTCGAATGAGGTCGATTACAGCAACCTGCGTGATCTTTCTACTTGCGGCGGCATCGGCGCTTGCGCAAGGCAACGGATCATCGGCGCCGTCCGAAGGGACGTCAGCGGCTACAATTTCGCCGGGTTCCATCATCACAATGGAGCAGGCGCTCGGCCTTGCGGCCAAATCAGGGCTTCAGACGCAACTCAACGAGCTGAATCTGGAGATCGCGCGATCGGCGAACGCACAGGTGCACGCGCAGAGCAGCATCGGCCTCAGCGGAAATGCCGGGGTGAGCAGGACAACTCCGTTCGGAGCCGCCGCCAAGGCGGCTTCCGGCGCGACAATCTCCGCGCTCGCGGGAACGGTCGCGACAGATGCGGCCTCCGCGGGTGTCAGCCTTGCCGTGCCGAACGGAGGCGCCAGCCCGACGACGAACCTGTCGCTGAAAGGAACTCAGTCGCTCAGCGAGACCGACCCGATATATCATCAGACCTCCGTCACAGCATCGATAAATCAGACTATCTGGGACGGCTACCCCGGATTTCGGAACCGGATCAACATAGGCATTGCCGATGTGACCCTGCAGCAGAAGGTTCTCGCCGCGGAAGCGGCCGCCCAGACCCTCCTCTACCAGGTGAAACAATCCTACTACTCGGTAGCATCTGCTCAGGACGCAGTGGCGCTTGATACGAAGATCCTGACCCAGCGTGAACGGGACTACGCGCAAACAAAAACACTTTATGACGCCGGTCAGGCGACGGCCGTCGACCTGCAACAGGCCGACGTGAACCGCTACTCCGCGGAGCTCGACCTGAACGACGCGAACTCAGCGCTCAAAGAGTCACAGGTATCGCTCTCCCTTCTCATGGGCGTTCCTCCCGAGAGTCAGTATTCGGTTCAGGCGCCCTCCCCGCTCTCTCCGCCGGTTCAATCTCTGCAACAGCTTACCGACACCGCATTGCGGCAGCGCGTCGATCTGCAACAAATCCTGCTTACGTCGAAAATCAACTCGCTTCAGACGACCTACGACAAAACCGCTTCAAGTCCGGTGGTTACGGCGAATGCCGGAATCACCTATGGCTATATCTGGAACAACAGCCAGGATACCGGAAGCTGGAACGCAGGTGTGCAGGTCACTGTTCCGATTGTCGATTCGGGGACTGCCGCCGCACAGGTGCAGCAGGCGAAGCTGCAACAGAGAAGCACCGATATCCAGATCGCCCAGCTGAAGCAGACTATCGCGCAGACTGTTCAAACCGACTACGACTCGGTGCGAAGCCTCTCCGCCCGCGTGAATCTCGCTCAGCAGAATCTTTCAGTTTCGCAACGCCAATATCAGCTCACCGAGATTCAATTCCGGCAGGGAACAAAAAGCCAGCTCGACGTTCTCACCGCGGCAGTCACATCGAGCACCGCTGAGACGGCGCTTCAGAAGGCGAAGACCCAGCTTCAACTCGCGATAATAAAGCTGGCGAATGATCTGGGAGAGTGACCGATGAAAAAGCGGACGCGGGTCGTCTGGATTGCTGGTATTGCGTGCGTGGCATGTGGGGCCGTTTTGTTCTTCTCGCTGAACGCGGCGCGCGGGAAGTCATCCACCCCCACAAGCGAATACACCGTCTCGCACGTTACACGCGGAAATGTCTCGGTGACAGTTCCTGCGTCCGGTCAATTCCAGCCGACCGCGACCACCACCGTCCGGCCAGACCCGAACCTGCCGCAGCGGCAGATAACTGCAGTTCTGGTTTCGGTGGGCGACGTCGTAAAGGCCGGTCAAATTGTGGCCAAAGTCGACACCACCGGGCTCGACATAGATCTGGCGAGCGCAAAATCAAGCTATGATGCACAGGTGGCGAAGCTCAGTATCATGACCACCACTCCGACCGCGAACGACATATTGCAGGCAGAAAGCACGCTGCGCCAGGCGCAGATGACGCTTCAATCCGCACAGGCGAACATCGATAGCGTTCAGAAACTGGTGACTGAGGGTCTCGCATCCAGACAGCAGCTTATCGATGCTCAGAAACAGATGGACTCTGCGAAAGCCGCTCTGGAAGGGGCCAACTACGACCTCGGGGTGGTAAAGGCCGGTCCGACCGCCGACCTGATGCAGGCGCAAAACGCAGCAGTTTCTCAGGCCTTGAGTGCATATCGGAAAGCTCAGATTATCTGGGACGCCACCAGCATTCGCACGCCGGTGGGAGGAACCGTTGCGCAAGTCGGGGTCAATGTCGGCGACCTCGTGAGCGCAACAAGCGTCGTTCAGGTCAGCAGCGACGGTACCAACCAGGTGAATTCCACGAACGCCATATGTGTGGTGATTCAAAACGATCCTGCCGTGCTCCAGGCGCTCGTCGATGAAACCGACGTCGCGCAGATCCGCCTGGGACAGAAAGCGGTGATTACTCCGGCGGCATTTCCGAATCAACAGCTCGCCGGTACGGTCGCGGCACTGGCGCAGGAGGCGACGACCCAGCAGAACGTCACCTCGCTTGCGGTATCGATAAACGTGCCCAACAGCGACGGGAAGCTTTTGTGGGGGATGAATGCGGACGCGGAAATTGTAGTCCTCGAGCGTAAGAACGTTCTCGTAGTTCCGGCCGCGGCGGTATCCAGAACCGGCGCGCTCTCGCGCGTGGATGTGCAGGATGGATCCGATGTCGTGCCGTGGGACGTGAAGACCGGCGCAACTGACGGAACACACACGGAGATCCTCGCGGGCCTGGACGAGGGTGACGCGGTGCTGGTCGCAAAGCGCGGAAGTGCCGGACCATCGGCAGCACCCGGCGGCCAGAACCTGATGTTCCGGGCATTGCACTGAAATGCGGAGTCATTCATGACACCTGTCCAGCCAAGGGACGAGACAATACCTGGAAAATCCCCAACTCCAACCCTGCAACCAAAGCATCCTGAGGTCGTGCGGGTCGAGAATCTTACGCGAGTGTACCGCATGGGGGAGACCACCGTCGAAGCGCTGCGCGGCGTGTCGCTTTCGATCATGCCCGGCGAGTTTGTTGCGATCATGGGTGCGTCGGGCTCGGGCAAGTCGACCTTCCTGAACCTGCTTGGGTGTCTCGATCGCCCGACCGGCGGCCGTTACTTTCTCAATGGAGAGGATGTGGCGGCCTATGGCGAGGACGCACTTGCAGATATCCGCGGCGGCCAGATCGGTTTTGTATTCCAGAGTTTCAATCTTCTGAGCCGCACATCCGCAAGAGAGAACGTTGCGCTTCCGCTCTCATATTGCCGGACGGGCGGGCACGAAGGCGACCGGAGTCTGCCGGACAGAATTCTTTCCGCGGTCGGCCTTCCCGAACGCGGGGGGCACCGGCCAAGCGAGCTGTCCGGCGGAGAGCAACAACGCGTAGCCCTTGCACGCGCGCTCATGAACCGGCCGAGTCTGATACTTGCCGATGAGCCGACCGGCAACCTCGATTCGGTCCGCAGCCGGGAAATCATGCTCATGCTCGCCGGTTTGAACAACGCAGGCATCACCATTGTGCTTGTCACCCACGAAGAGGAGCTTGCCACCTACGCCCACCGGCTCGTGCGGTTTCGTGACGGGCTTATCCTTTCGGACACGAGTACTGAACAGATACCCGAAGCGCGGAACGCGCGGCTCGATTTGTCGTTTCTCGGTCGCAGTCAGAATGGAGCGAGTTCCGGCAGCGGTGAAAAAAGCGTCCACCGTCGCGGGTTTACGTTCCGTGAAGTCGGCGAGCATTTGCGCTCCGCCGGACACACGCT
Source organism: Spirochaetia bacterium (assembly GCA_035530755.1). Taxonomy (GTDB): domain Bacteria; phylum Spirochaetota; class Spirochaetia; order DSM-27196; family DATKUC01; genus DATKUC01. Next base: position 4,303 of record DATKUF010000102.1, read on the forward strand.
GTGGCACAATCGCCTGCGATCGCTGCTGACTGCGCTGGGCATTCTTATCGGAGTTTCGGCGGTCATTGCCATGATGTCGGTTGGCAAAGGCGCGCAGCTTGACATCCAGAACAGAGTCGAGGGGCTCGGGAGCAATCTGCTCACCGTGATGCCCGGAAGCACCCGTTCGGGGCTCAGTCAGGGAGGCGCCGGAAGTGCCCCCACGCTGACGCTCGATGATTCGAACGCGATAGCGGCAGGGATTGCCGGAATCGTCGGCGTTGCTCCCGAGGTTGCCTCACGGACCCAGGTTCAGCATGCGCGGTACAACTGGAATACCAGCGTCACCGGAACCAGCGCCGACTACCCTGTCGTGAGAAACTGGCAGGTTTCCTCGGGGAGCTTCTTCAGCGACGCCGATGTGCGCGCCCATCGGCCGGTTTGCGTTATCGGCCAGAATATCGCTGTCAATCTGTTCCCGGCAGAAGATCCGGTTGGCAGCGTGCTCCGGATTCGAAATGCGAGCTACCGCGTCCTCGGAGTGATGTCGTCGCGCGGCGGGGCCGGATTCGGCAACCAGGACGATATCGTACTTATCCCGATAAGCACCGCAATGAACCGGTTCACGGGTCAGAAGCAGGTGCGTGTAATCTCAGTGAGCGTCGCCGACAAAAACCAGATGCCAACGGTTCAGAGTGACATTTCGACGCTGTTGAGACAGAGACACCGCATCCTTCCAGGTGCGGCCGACGATTTCTCCGTGATCAGCCAGGAGGACATCCTGAAAACAGTGGAGGGAGTTTCTCAGACTCTCACGCTGCTGCTCGCGAGCATCGCCGGTATTTCGCTGCTCGTCGGGGGAATCGGAATCATGAACATAATGCTCGTATCCGTTACCGAACGCACACGAGAGATCGGGCTCCGGAAAGCGATCGGTGCCCGGAATAAGGACATCATGCTGCAATTTCTTACCGAAGCCGTGATTCTTTCCGGGCTCGGAGGGCTTTTCGGATGGGTGCTCGGCTTTCTCGCCTCGCGGCTCATAAGCACCATCGGTCACACCACGACCGTAGTGACGCCGGTGATGATCCTTCTCGCCCTCGGATTCTCGATCGCGGTGGGTATCTTTTTCGGGATCTTCCCGGCTCGAAAGGCCGCGAGACTCGATCCAATTCAGTCTCTGCGATATGAATAGGAGCCTGGCGTACATGCGAAAAAACAAACCGGCAATATCCTGGCGACCGGCGGCAATGGTTCTCTCGATTGGCGCGCTGGCCGCATTTCTCGCATCTGCACCGCTTGCAGCCGACCAATCGGGCTCCTCTGTTCGTCTGACCAATTTCTCCTACGAAGGAATAGTCAGAGGGCTCTTGCTGCTTTTGCCGCCTGCGGGAGGTGGCGGCCCATCCGGACGTCAACCTGTCGACCCGGAAGCTCTACTCACGGCCGATCAGAACCAGCTCCTGATTCCGGCTGTCACCGCCATGAAGACATCGGCTTTTCCGAGCCCTTCGACGGCCAGACAGATACTCCGGTCAATCGACTCGGTGCTGACTCCGTTGCAAAAGAGAATTCTCGCGCAAGCGGAGAAGGAGAGCCCGGTCGGAGCGCCGCCGGGCAACGCGCCGAAGATCGGCGTGCGCCCCGTTCCCGCTGCCGCAAGTGCCCGGTCTCAGACAACGGCCGGACAGACGCGGGTGCCGCGCGGACTCGGGGCATCCTCTAACGGATCGATAGAAGAGTCACGTCTCGCGATGGTAAACTTTCTATTCCGCAGGATTAGTGCCGTTCAAGGGACGGATGCAGCGAAATGAAGGCTCAGGTTCTTATTATAGAGGACGTCCCTGAAATGTCGGAGCTTATGACGCTCTACTTGAAGCGGGAAGGAATCGAGATCGCAACAGCGCAGAGCGCAGAGGACGGCCTTCAACTTTTGTCGTCCGGGTCCTTCGATCTGATCGTGCTTGACATCAACCTTCCCGGGATGGACGGCTTCGAGTTTCTGCAGCGCATCCGCCGCGAATACAATCTCCCGGTGATAATCGTTTCCGCCCGGGACGCCGAAGAGGACATTATCGCGGGATTGAGCATGGGGGCCGACGAGTTCGTGACGAAGCCATTTTCGCCGAAAGTGCTTGCAGCGCGGGTGCGGGCGCACCTGCGGCGATTTTTCCAGGCGCTCCCAACCGACAGAAAGACCGTCCGGTTCGGCCCATACATTCTCGATATCGACGGCTACCTGCTGTTCCGCGGCTCCGATCGGGTACCGCTCTCGGCCCGTGAGTTCGAGGTTCTCACCTACCTTGTTTCTCACTCCGGCCGCGCGCTTTCTCCCGACCAGATCTACCATGACGTCTGGAAGCAGGACTACGGCGATCTCACAGCCGTCGGCGTCTACATCCAGCGGCTTCGCCGCAAACTTGAGGCCAATCCCCAGGATCCGCAGTACATTGAAACGGTCCACGGCGCAGGATACCGGTTCAACGTCGAGACACCGCACCAGACAGAGGGCATATGAGACTGAGGACGCAGATTGCCATTCTGGCCGGAGGAATGTTTCTTATTCCGATCATGGTCAGCACAGGCGGTTACTTTCTCATGTCGCTCCTCAGCGCGACACGCGACCCGGGCGACGACTACATCGCAACGCTTCGATGGGTGCGCAACGACCTTCCGCGTCTGCTCGATGATTCCGGTTCGGCCGAGCTGCGCGAGAGCATTCCGGAGGAGGTGCAGCTCGCAGTGTTTGATTCGACCAACCGCGTGGTGTTTTCGACCATATCGCGCTTCCAAAACGGATCGTCGCCCAACCTCACCCAGCTTTTTGCCTATGCGCGGACGACGAGTGGACACAGTCACGTTCAGTGGGAGCCGGTGAGAACCGCAGACGGCAAACAGCAAGTGGTGATGATCGAATACCCGAGGCGCTCGGGACGCCCCGACTTCCGGACGCGAATCATGCTTCCTGCGGTCGTCACCACTTCGTGTCTGTTGATCTTCGCCGTATTCACCTCAGCTGCAATCATCCGATCGCTCACCCGTTCCGTCACCGATCTCGAAACCGCAACAAAACGCGTCGCAGGCGGAGATCTTGATTTCGAGCTTTCCGCGAAGGGAAACAGCGAGGTTTCCTCCCTGACCAGAAGCTTCGAGCAGATGCGGCGGGCATTGAAAGAAGAATACGCGCGGCGGGCCCGATTCGTGATGGGGGTGTCCCACGACCTGAAGACCCCTCTATCGCTTATCGAAGGGTATGCGGAAGCCATTTCCGACGGTCTCGCCTCTGACGCACAGGAGCATGACCGATACATCTCGGTCATCCGCGAAAAGGCCGGTCTCCTCGAAGGAATCGTCAATCAGCTCATCGACTTTGCGAAACTCGAAACCTCGGAATGGAAACGGAGCCACGAACCGGTCAACCTCGGTACGTTTCTTTCGGATATTGGCAGGCAATACGCGCAGGATGCGCAGCTGCTCGACAGGCGATTCACGCACCGCATCGAGCTCCCCAAAGCGCTTTCCGTTGCAATGGATAGAGCACTGGTTGTCAGAGCCTTCGAAAACCTCATCGGGAACGCAATACGCTACACCCCGGCCGGTGGCTCGATCGACCTTGCGGCAACCGTTGTCACTCGGGACGAGCTCTCCGGTGCGCCCGCCCCGGGATCAACGGCAATCGCTCGCTCGGCCTCTGATGTCAGCTCGGTCGATCGTGTTCGCGTCACCATTCACGATACCGGGGTAGGAATCCCGAACAGCGAGATGCCCTATATTTTCGATCCATTCTACCGGGGATCGAATTCCCGGCGTGAAGAAGGCACCGGCCTGGGCCTCGCAGTCGTAAAATCGGTAATCGAATCGCACGGGTGGGCGATCTCGGTAAATTCCGAGCCGTCAAAGGGCACGTCTTTCATCATTGACATACCCGTCCGTGAATCTGGTTCCGTTTCAGGTTGAATACCCGGGAAAGTAGTCACTTCGTATGTTTCGCCTTTTCACACCCAACGTGCTGAGAACCTTTTTCATGGTGTCGACCATTCCGGGAGATCCGGATACGAAGAACCGGCGCTTATGAAAGTCGGGAGCCTCTTCCCGGATCATCTCGGGATCTATGAACCCCTTGCGCGCGTTCCATGCCTCCGGGATGCGGCTCTCGTCGGTCAACGTGTATACTACCCGAAGTCCAGACCTCTGCGTCCCCTGTTCGAAGACATCGCGGAATACTATTTCGTCTTCGGCGTAGTTCGAATAAAACAATATGATGTCTCTCTTTTCACCGGTGTCGATCAGGTATTTCACCATGCTTCGGAACGGTGTAATCCCGATTCCCCCGGCAATGAACGCGAGCGGAATGGACGGATCGCGGGGAAGCACGAAGTCACCGGACAGCTCCGCTGCAATAATTGAGTCTCCGCATTGCATTTCCGAAAGCTCCTGCTTGTATCGACTCGACTTCGGATAGAAGCGAGCCGCGATCATGAGCTCGGATTCCGTCGGTGACGAAGCGATGCTGAAGTAGCGACGGTTTCCACGACTGTCCGGATCGGGAAGCGGAAGAGTCCACTCCATGTACTGACCCAGCCGGTGGTTGAACCCGGACGGGTAGTCGAAAGAAAATGCAAAGATACCGTTCCCGATCTCTCTTCGCTCCTTCAGTCGGAGCGCAAGCTTGAAGCTCGGACTTACAATGTAGGAAAAAAGATTTCCGATAAGGAGCGCCTCTTCCGGCGTCAAATTCATCCCGAACAGCGTCAGTTGCGGCTGGAAGAGAAAAGCCACGATGACCGCGAACGCTGCCTGCATGGAAAATCGCTTCGGCGAGGTGATCGGCTCAATGAGCATCACCGCGGCAAAGAAGATGATCTCGGTGTGAAGAAAGACGTATGCGACATTCTGAACCGCGAGACCAAACGAAAGACCCTGTAAGACCGACATCGCCATGAGAAACGTGATGAATGCGACGAAAAAGACCGCGACGAAACGAAATCTGCCGGTCTTTCGCAGCACCAGAAATCCGCCGATCGCTACAAGGGGGAGAAGAGCGATGTTGCCGACCCACCACGAGGAGTAGAACCCGAAGATGATCGCGGTGAGAAATACTCCGAAAGCGGCCGGATTGAACACATGTTGTTTGCGAATCGCAAGGACATACTTGGACGCAACGGCGAAAAGACCCGCGAGTGCAAGAAAAGCGGCCTTTCGCGGGTCGGCAAAGACTGAGACCGGCCCGCTTATGAGCGCAAGTATGAGAGCGGTAATCAGCGTCGATTCGCTATTAGCGTTTATCCGAAGCGTCCTCGCGAAAATCCAGTTGGCGCCGTAGCAGACAGCCAGATAGATGGCGGTTGTCGACAGGATCGCGATCGGCGAAACCGGGAGCGCGTGAAAAAGACTGAGAATGAAGCCGAGACCGAGAAGCGCGGCAAGATAGTAGAGAAGCAGCCTGTAGGTGGTAAATCTATTGAGAAACAAATCGACGGCTTTCATCATGATGCAATGTACCTCGCGAATCCAGGGGTGTAGGTGGCGGTTCCGCTCTTGTCGACCATGTATGCGTCGCAGGTGGGAATGCTTGCGATGAACTCCACTCCGGCTTCTCCCATCGCGAATGCCGCGGTGGCGAGTCGATCCGCTTCGTAGACGTTCGGCGCAACCACGGTGATGCTGGCAATGCTGTTTGCCTTCTCACCGTTTCTTGGGTTGTAGATGTGCTCCCCGCGTATGTAGGTTCCGGATGTGGCTATACCACGATTCGTGAGAGCGAGCGTCCGAATGATTGTGACAGGGTCAAAAGGATTACGCAGCCCTATTTTCCATGGAGTCTCCGGGGCTTCGTATCCGCGGATCTCGATATCGCCGCCTGCGTCAATGCAGTAGTTCTCGATACCCTGAGCATCGAGCAACCGCGCCGCTTTGAGGATGCTCCAACCCTTCACCAGACCGGAGGGGTCAAAGCGGCCGTTGAACCACACATCGAAAAAGCCGTTCGTGAGCCGCTTCGTATCTTCGGAAAGCCGAAGAACTTCCTGCATTTGCGGGCTGACATCACCGGGGACAAGTTCACCGCGGTCTATTCGGCTCACTTCACTCTCCGTTTTGTACGGGCTGAACTGCAAATCGACGCTACGAAAGAGGGCGAAAACCAGATCCGCATTCTCATCAGGATTCGTGCATTCCGCCGCCGGGATAGCGACGGTAATCGGCATTCCCATAATCAGCTCAGTGGGCTGGAAAAGCGGAGCGTCGGCAATCGCCGAATTGCGTGTGGCCGGGCTCATGCTCCCGCCTGCCGGAGTGCAGAATCGAGCGACTTCACAAACGCTTCACTTGAAAGCGTGGCACCTGAAATCAGGCTCACGCTTGCGCTGTTTGCCTGCACCGCCTCCTGGACCAGGTAGGGCATCGCAATGCTGTTGATATAACGGGAAGTCCCATTGTCGTTCGGGTGTTCGAGCACACGGACATCCTGAAGCTGCCCGTTTTGCACCACCGCCTCCACGCGCACATACCCGTAGAATGCGTATTCGCGACCGCCGGTGTAGTTCCCGTCGGAAAGGTTGTAGTTCGCACTTTTCGCCGAAGCTATTGCGGCCTGATTTCCACTTTTCTTCGCAGCGGTGGCAAGTGCCGCCGAGATTGTGTTTCTGCGGGTGTTGGTCTGGGGCGGCGCGGTACCTGCGGCAACCGAGCTGCCGGACGCCGGGACACTTGTGGATTTTTTGTTTGAAAGAAGTTGCATCGCGTTCTGCGCCGGCCGCATAAGATACGACGCAGTTCCGATTCCCAGACCTGCGACGAGTACCATACTCACAACTGCTTTCTTCGTGTTGGTTTTCATCACTATCCTCCGTTCTACGCATAGATCTTATGACTTCAAGATGAAGAAAAAGTGAAGAAGTGGGATTGAGAAAAAAAAACGCGATCCGTGCATACCGGAGCGCGCAATACCGGGCTGTGCAGGTCTATGGATTTACGTGACCGGAAACCGGAGGGTGATAGTTGTGCCTCTCCCCAGCTCGCTCTGGGCGTGCAACGAACCGTGGTGGTCGGTAACCGTCGATTTGACGATGGTGAGCCCGAGCCCCGCGCCGCCGGTATGTGCGCCTCTCGCATGATCGCCCCGGTAGAAGGGTTCGGTAATGTGCGCCAGATCCTCCGGCGCGATTCCGATACCCGAGTCGCGAACCTCGAGCTCGACCCGCGACCCTGCCGTTAAGACCGACACGGCGACATTCCCGCCTGCCGGTGTGTAATTCAATGCATTTTCGATAACGTTGTACATCGCCCGCTCCAGTGTCGACCGGTCTCCGGTTATTACGGCCGGGTTGGGCGCGTTGACCTCCAGCGCAACATGAAGATCGCGGGCCCGGCCGCCCATTCTCCCGGTGACTTCGCGGGCGAGACGCGCCATGTCCACTTTTTCTCGCGCAGCGGCCACTTCCGCATCCTTCCTGCCCCGGGAAAGTTTCATCATCTGTTCGACCATAGTGGACATCCGGCTTATCTCTTCGAGAGAGCTTCCGAGAGCCGCGCGGGCCTCGTCAATCGTCAGGTCGCGGCTGCGCAGCGCGACCTCCGCTTCCGTTCTCAGTACCGAGAGTGGGGTTCGGAGGTCGTGCGCGGCATTGGCGAAGAATTGCTGCTCAGACTCGGTGGATTCCTTGATCGGTTTCAGAGTCCGTCCGGCGAGCACGTAACTGAGTCCCGATCCGATTACTATTGTGATGATGTCGGCGAGAATCAGCGAACGGCCAAGATCCTCTACATATTCCCCCAGCCCCCGCGCCACTACCGCAGGGTGTCCGACCGCGTCGGCCGCCTCTATACGTCTCCGTTCGAGATGGCCCACTCGGTCCAGGTGCAGTGAATAGAGTGACGAGCTGAGAACGATCACAATTACCGTGATGATCGCAAGGTAGAGCAGCGTCAGTTTTATGCGTGCCCAGTGGAACGGGTCAGCCTTTAATGCGGTAACCCACCCCCCGGATCGTTTCGATAAACTCTTCATTTCCCTTTTCCGACAACTTTTTCCGAAGATTTTTCACGTGAACGTCGATGACGTTGCTATACCCATCGAACTCGAAGTCCCACAAACTGCTGGATATCTGCTCCCGCGAAAGGACCTGATTTGGATGACGCATGAGGAGCTCGAGCATACGGTACTCTTTCAACGTAACAGGCACCGTCTCTCCGGAAACAACCACCTCGTGCTCGGCGGTATTGAGCTCGACCGAGCCCGCACGCAGCACAAGTGCGGCCTTCTCCCGGGGTCGCCGCGAAAGAGCACGTATCCGCGCCGTCAGCTCGTCGAAAGAGAACGGTTTAGGAAGGTAATCATCCGCCCCGGCATCCAGCCCGGCGACCCTGTCCTGGACCTCGTCTCTGGCCGTCAGCATGAGGACGGGGATTGTTATTCCAGCGGTGCGAAGATTCCGACAGACGGTGACGCCATCCCTTCTCGGCAGCATGATGTCGAGAATCACGATATCGAATTCACCGTGCAGGTTCTTGATGAGCTCTTCGCCTTCAACCCCGTCAAACGCCAGATCGACCGCATATCCCTCTTGCTGCAATCCCTTCTTGAGCGATTGAGCCAGCTTCCGATTGTCCTCAACTACGAGTAGTCGCATATTCTGTAATCAGGATACTACCGAATCTTCATATTTTTCCATGCCCGTTCACAAACCGTTCACACCCACCCTATAAGTTGGAAACAGAGAAAATCAACGACCGGGGACATGCCGGTCAAGATGGAGGAAAGATATGAACAGCAATCGAGGAGCCCGCGCCGGACTGGTAACGTTGATGACGCTTGTGCTCACCCTCTCGGTGGTTGGTGCGGCTTCCGCACAGAACGCCCCGTGGAGCAATGCTCCGAACCAGGGTTCCAACAATTTCGGCTACGGCCCCGGAATGATGGGTCAGGGCTACGGCCCCGGGCCCGGCAATACCGGCGACGACAACGGTTTCGGCTACGGCATGATGGGCCCCGGTTACGGCGGCCGCGGGTACGGATATGGCATGATGGGTCAGGGCTACGGCGGACCAGGCTACGGTTATGGCATGCCGGGATCCGGCTACGGCGACCGCAGAGGTGACTCTGACCGCAGGCGCGATTCCGACCGCGGACGCCCGGGATACGGACCGAGAAATGGACAGGGGCGTTTTGACAACAGCGCGCAGACCGGCCAAAGGATCGATGCCCAGAAAGTGGGGCCGCTCGTGGACACCTACCTCGGCTCCTTTCCCGACGGATCGAAGCTGGAAGTAGCCGAAATCATGGAGTTCCAGTACAACTACTATGTGCAGATTCGTGACAAAAGCAGCCATGCGCTCGCGTTCGAGCTGCTCGTCAATCCCTACTCCGGAAGAATTGCCCCGGAGCCCGGTCCTAACATGGCGTGGAATACGCTGTACGGCCACATGGCAGGCATATCGGTAGCGACACCGCCGACGATGACGGTGAGCCCCGCGCAGGCGGTCAAACTCGCGACCGATTTCGTGAAGCGCTACTCCGCGAACAGTTCGGTTGGAAAAGCGGAGGCCTTTCCGGGGTACTACACGCTTCACATTATCGACGGCGGGAAGATCGTAGGAATGTTATCGGTAAATGGGTACACAGGGCGGATCTGGTACCACAACTGGCACGGCACCTACGTCAAGACCATCACCGAACGCGATTGAAAGGAATGACTGAAGGTAATAGATCACCATGGGAACCGAACGGCAACCCATAGTTCTTATTGTCGACGACGAGCCGAAGATTACTCGGCTCGTCGAATCATATCTTGCGCGCGAAGGTTTTCGAACGATGACCGCCGGCGACGGGCCGGAATGCCTCCGGCGGTTCCGTGACAGTTCCCCCGATCTGGTCATCCTCGACCTCGGATTGCCGAAGCTCGACGGGATGGACGTAGCCCGGGTAATCAGAAGGGAGTCCTCGATTCCAATCATAATGCTGACAGCTCGCGCGGACGAGGATGACAAGCTGGAGGGACTGGACACCGGAGCAGACGACTACGTCACAAAGCCGTTCAGCCCAAAGGAACTCGTGGCGCGGGTGAAAGCCGTGCTGCGACGGTTTGCGAAGGCGGGAAACGTCCTGGAATCACCGGGTCCTCTCGCTGAAGGTCTGATCAGGATTCAGGATATCGAAATCGACGTTCCGGGCCGGCAGGTGATTCAGAAGGGAAAGCGAGTGGATCTGACCGCCTTCCAGTTCGATCTTCTCGCACAGCTCGCGCGGCATTCCGGGCAAATTCTCAGCAGAGAACAGTTGCTCGAGCTCATGCACGCCAACGAGGAAACCCCCTACGATCGCACCGTCGATGTCCATATCAAAAATCTGCGGCGTCTACTCGGAGACGATCCGGGGAACCCCCGATACATAGAGACGGTGCGCGGTATCGGGTATCGCTTCCTCAAGAACAGCGAGCAGATTACCCGTGAAAGGAGGCTCCGGTGAATCGCAGCCTGCGGGGGCGGCTGACCGCCCTTTTCAGCGTGCTTGTGCTCTCCGGCGCCGTGGTTACGCTCCTGGTGACATCCCTCACTACACGGACGCAATTCGACCAATACGTGCTCAACGCCGACCGTCGGAGGGCCGCCGCGCTTGCCGACTCACTCGCCAGGTACTATACCGACAACGGCGACTGGTCCGGTGTGGCCGGTCTCCTGTCTCATCCCGGACGTTCCGGAGTGCCGCAAGAGATGAGGGACATGGGCGGCATGATGATGGAATCCTCTGCTCGCGGCGGGGGGAGCCTGCAGCCGGGCGGCCGGACGCCACGCGACGGTGGCCGAATCGGCCCTTACGGGGGACAGCGCTATATGCTCCCGGTCGCCCCACTGGAGCGTGTTGCACTCGGCGACGCCAGCGGCTCTCTCGTCGTGGATACCGCACCACCAGGGGCGCCGCCGATCGATGCAGAAACTCTCGCGCACGGCTACCCGGTGACCGTAGCAGGAAAGACCGTCGGGAGGGTCATGGTTGGTTCGATGATCGACCGCTCGCTCGATCCGTTGCAGCGACAGTTCATCAAGAACGTCTTTTTCGGAGTCATTCTGTCGTCGATCACCGTGGCGATCCTTGCCGCGGTTTTTGGCACTCTGTTTCTCGGCGGCATCGTTCGACCGCTCAAAGCCCTGACTCTCGCTGCCGATGAGATTGCCGCGAATCAGGGCGGATCCGTGCCCAAGTCGGGCAGATCAAATGACCGCGGCGACGAAGTCGAACGGCTAGCCCAGTCGTTCGAGCGAATGCAGGTGGCAATCCACCGGGAAGAGGAGTCGCGCAAAAGACTCTTCCGAGATGTCGCACACGATCTTCGCACACCGGTTACCCTCCTTCAGGGTGAAATCGAGGCAATGCTCGACGGGATTTACGAGACCAATCCGGAGAATATCCGTTCCCTGCTCCGGGAGACCGAGATTATCTCGCGCCTCATTCAGGATATCCAGACCCTTGCGGCATTGGACGCCCAGGAACTGAATCTCGACCGCGAAACGGTCAACCCGGTCGAAATCGTCATGGATACCGTGAGAGCATTTCGCAGCATCGCAGAATCACAGGGTGTGAATCTCCTCGCGGAAACGCCCGCCGATATCCCCGCGCTCCGGATAGACCGCGCGCGAATCATGCAGGTGATCGGGAATCTGGTTCAAAACGCGCTCACACACGGCGCGCCGCTTCACACGGTGACAGTGAAGGCCGAGGTGGGCGAATCTACCGCTACTGAGCAGCCGGTGGTGAATATTTCAGTCATCGATGACGGCCGTGGGATTGATCCAGCTGAGCTCGACAGGATATTTGACCGGCTCTTTCGCGGAAACGGCGGAGGATCGCGTCTTGCCGGAACCGGTCTCGGCCTGACCATCGCCAAGAGGATTGTCGAAGCGCACGGAGGAACTTTGACCGTTAAGAGCACGCCGGGAAGTGGGGCGGAGTTTGTCGTCGTTCTGCCGGCCTCTGAAGTCTAGACCAGCAAACCCGGTAGCCAGTATCTTCCGACAACCCCGATTAGGAGCCCGGCGCAGACCGCAAACGTGTACTGAATAACCACGCGTGAAATGGCGCCCATCGAAGGACCCTTCGTCCGATGCGAATAGCCCCTCCCGTGCATTCGGCGATATTCCTGGACGGAGAATCCCGCGGCGATCAACACCGGAACCACAGTCAGAAGCGGAAATATTCGCAGCAGGCTCAGAAGCGCGACCGCCGTATATGCGATTGAACCGAGCACGTAGACCAGAAGCTCGCCACGGGAACGGCCGAGAAGTATGCTCAGCGTCCTCCGCCCTGCGGCCGTGTCTCCCTCCACGTCGCACGTATTGTTCACCGTCAGCACCGACCCGATGAGCAACGTTGAAGGAATCGAGGCGAGAACCGCCCACACGGTGAGCAACCCGGTCAGTACATAGACAGTTATCAGGAAAAGTACTGAACCGAGGAATCCTCCGGCAGCAAGCTCGCCGAACGGGGTCCGCGAAATGGGATGGCGGCTTCCGTTGTACAGGTAGCCTACGAGCATGGAAATTGCTCCGGCGACCGCGACCTCCCAGGTGGTCAGATAGGAGATCACCAGGCCTAGCGCTACCGCTGCCGCGAAAAGCGCAAGTGACACGCGCAGCGCGGTTCGGGCAGGCAGACCTTCGTGCAGCAACACCTTGTCGCTCTCCACGTTGAACTTGCGGTTGTCGACGCCGCGGACAAAATCATAGAACGAATTGAAGGCGGTAGTTCCCATATCCACGCAGAGAACGGCCACCAACATGAGGAAAAAAAGAATCGGCCGAAAGCCGCCGGAAGTGAATACCGAATAGAGGGTTGCAAGTGCGAAGGTCGAGACGCTGATGATCTTCGTCCGGATTTCAACTATCCGCGCGAATTGCTGAAGTGTCATAGTGGAATAATATCAAACATACCTGACAACTTCTATAAGCTTTTACCGTGAAGAAATTGCTCCCGCCGCTGAACGAGAATGGACGGCGGTCTGCTCGTCGATCCTCGTTATTTCTTCTTCTCGAGAGGAAACGTGAGAGTCGCGCCGAACCATCCCACGATGCCGACCAAAGGCGCCTGCGAGAGCACCAGCAGAAGATAGACAATGTGAATACCGCTCAAGTTCGTGAGCACGGTAGGATCGACGAGTCTCCAGATAAACGCAATAAGGCCAATAACGAACATTGCCAGGGAGACGACAATCTTGATCAGAACTGCTTTCATGGGGCGGGCCATGTAATTTACCCACCAGGTGAAAAAACCGGTCGGGATCGCTACCAGCGAGAACAGGAGACCTGCACCGAGCGTGTTTACTGACGTCACTTCAAACCCTTTGACACCGGTAATGAGATAGAGCAGAGCGAAAATCGGTGTGACGACCATGAAACCGAGCGGAAAATGAACGGTCATCGGATGAGGGTGTCGTTCAAGAAAAGGGACTCGTTCAAGCAAAGCGGAAACAAAATGAGGTAGATGACTCTGCTCCGGTTCAGCAGATTCATTCGCCTTGAGCGTAGCGACAAGCGGAAACCTCTCAAATACTTCTTCGGCGTGCGGCGCAGCCCCCAGTTCCGGGGTAAGGTCCATTCCCGCGGGGTGCCGTTTCATGTGCATACCCGTTCGCCACATCTTGCTGTTCGTGAGGTCGTAGACCTTGCCCTTATAAGCGATATACACCGGTTTTCCGTCCTGCCCGTTGTATTGAGTCAATTCCGCTTCAGACAGAACCGGCAGATCTTCCGCCATGTGAATCTCCTTCCAGTGCCAATATACCGTAAAGAAAAAATGACAGCAACAACGAAGTTGCCACGACTGCCACGCAGATTGTTGAACCGTGTGCCGGGCTTGAAATCAGCACGCAGGTCCGCGGGTAAAGGTTTGCATGAACTTGCCCGCGGTGATCTCGCCGGCGCTGCGTCCCCGCGGTGAGGAGCGCGACCGAACCGGCGCAGATCAGGCGTTTGTTCCACCTTTCTG
>DATKUF010000103.1:0-2975 GCA_035530755.1 Spirochaetia bacterium
AGCTTGCCGAAGCGGCTGAGCTCATCCGCGACGGAGTTCAGGAAATGGACATGATGCTCAACGTCGGCAAGCATCGTTCAGGTGACTACGGCTACGTAGAAAACGAAGTCAAGGCGGTGGTATCGGTCGCTCACGAAAGCAGCATCCCGGTAAAAGTGATTCTGGAAGTTCACTATCTTAGCCCCGATGAGATAAGGCGCGCATGCGAAATCTGCATCAACGCGGGTGCGGAGTTCGTCAAGACTTCGACCGGCTGGGCGTCAGGCGGCGCCACACTGGAGGTGGTGAGACTCATTACCGAATTTGTCGGTGACGCAATTCAGGTGAAGGCGGCCGGAGGCGTGCGCGATCTTTCGACCGTCGGCGAGATGTTCCGGATGGGTGTGCGGCGATTCGGGATTAACATAGAGGCAGCGACTGCAATCGTTCGTGAGGTCGCCGCAATGCCGTCCGGGTCGGTTGAACTATAGGGGCGCTCATGGGCGATACGATTCTGGCATACGATCTTGGAACCGGCGGGAATAAGGCTTCACTTTTTGATTCGGAAGGAGGCCTGCTCGCTACCTCGTTTGTCTCCTACGAAACGATCTATCCGGCGGCCGGCTGGCATGAGCAGCGGCCGGATGACTGGTGGCGCGCTATTGTCGAGAGCACGCGACAGCTACTTGCCGCCCGTCCAGGTGTCGCATCCTCGATTGCCGCGATCGGCATCTCGGGGCACAGCCTGGGTGTGGTCCCGATCTCGGATCGAGGCGAGTTGCTCCGAGAGACAACGCCGATCTGGTCGGACACGCGCGCCGAGGCGGAGGTAGATCGGTTCTTCGAAAGGATGGATCGGGCGAGATGGTATCTCACAACGGGCAACGGTTTTCCGCCGGCTTGCTACTCGGTTTTCAAGCTCATGTGGTATACAAAACACGAGCCTGAAATGATGGCGCGTGTATATCAGGCCATCGGAACCAAGGACTACATCAACCTTCGGCTTACCGGCCGCGTTGCTACCGACTACTCATACGCATCGGGAAGCGGAGTATTCAACCTCGCAGAGTGGCGGTATTCGGAGGAGCTCATTTCGGCGAGTGATCTTCCCCGTCGTCTTTTTCCGGAACCATCTGCGTCAACCGAGGTGATTGGCGTGCTCACCGGTGATGCTGCCGAACTCCTCGGGTTGCGCTCGGGCACTCCGGTCGTGGGCGGCGGGGTCGACAATTCCTGCATGGCGCTCGGAGCGGGAAACATCGAGGATGGTCGACTCTACACATCGCTCGGATCCTCCTCCTGGATTGCCGTCTCTTCACGAAAGCCGCTGCTCGACCCGGTGAAGAAGCCGTTCGTGTTCGCGCATGTTGTCCCCGAGCTCTACACTTCGGCGGTGAGCATCTTCGCCGCCGGGTCGTCCTTTCGCTGGATCCGCGACAATCTACTCTGTTTCGATGGGGTTCGCGAGGAGCTCTACCCGATGATGACCCGTATGGCCGCGGAATCGCCTCCCGGTGCCAATGGTCTGCTGTTCAATCCGAGTCTGGCAGGCGGCAGCTCTCAGGAGCCGAGCCCCCACATCCGGGGAGCATTTGCAGGCATAGATCTTCGCCACACCCGAAACGATCTGGTTCGTGCCGCGATGGAGGGAATTGCGCTCAACCTTGGCGTGGTGCTTGAGGTGCTTCGTTCGTTGACCTCACTTCGGGATGAAGTTCTTTTCGTCGGCGGGGGAAGCAAGAGCCGGCTCTGGCGGCAGATTTTTGCCGATGTCTTTCGCATGAAGATCGTGAAGACCAGCATCGACCAGGAGACGGCGTCTCTTGGCGCGGCTGCTCTCGCAGCGGTCGGTATCGGCATGTGGCGCGATTTTGAGATGATCGACCGGATCCACAAGGTAGAGGCCGTGGCGGAGCCGGACCCGACAGCGGCGGCGCTCTACAGGAAGCTGCTACCGGCATTCGAGCTGTTGCGAACGAGCCAGGCGGAACTTGCTGAAAAACTTCGGGATCTGGATCTTCCGACGTCGACGAGAGCCGGATCGTGAATCAGGAATCCATACAAATAAGAAGGAGTTGCATATGAGAATCGGACTTTTTTCGGCGACCTATCTGGATATGAAGTTGAACGACGTTTGTGAAATGGCCGCCAAACTGGGGTATCAGGCAGTGGAGCTGCCGGCGTTCAAGGGCAATCCTCACCTCAATATCGAAGATGTGGTGAACGGGGAGAACGCGAAGAAGCTGCAGAAGATGGTGCGGGACAACGGTATGATCATCTCCGCGCTGAGCAATCATCCCGAAGGGCAGATCGTTCTTGGCCCCTACGGAAAGGACACCGACGCGATCTGCCCGGGAACGAAAGAGGAGAAGATCAGGTTCGGTACCGAAAGGATGATCAAGACCGCTCAGGCCGCAAACGCGCTGGAGGTCCCGGTCGTCTGCGGTTTTGTTGGATGCGAAAACTTCGGCCGATTCTTTCCGTGGCCCTACTCGAAGGGATGGAGCGACATGGAACAGGAGTTCGTTGAGCGATGGGGAAAGATCCTCGACGAATTCGGCAGGTACGGAGTGAAGTTCGCACATGAACCGCATCCAAATCAGCTCATCTACGATGTGGACACCGCTCTGCGGAGCGTAGAGCTCATGAACGGGCGCAAGGAATGGGGGTTCAACTTCGACCCCGCTAATCTTGTCTATCTGGGTATCGACGTGGAGAACTTCATCGATCAGCTGAAAGACCGCATCTACCACGTTCACGCCAAGGACGGCGAGGTCGTCGCCCACAATGTGAAAAGATCGGGGCAGATTCCTCAGGGTGACTGGCAGCGACTCGGCCGCGGTTTCCGCTTCCGTATTCCGGGGTGGGGCAGTGTTCCCTGGAAGAAGGTGATTACCGAGCTCTCCCTCATCGGCTACGACTACGTGATGAGCTACGAGCACGAAGATGTGACCATGAGCCGACAGGACGGTATCACCAAAACGATCGAGTATTTG
>DATKUF010000104.1:0-7812 GCA_035530755.1 Spirochaetia bacterium
AATTACCATAATAACGTGAAAAGGTCAACTAGACCGAATACCCTGTGCGCCGACGGTTCGCCTGTCACGCCGAGTCGCAGACAACTGTGCGAGAAGCATCCCCGCGAGCATGAGAGCACACCCCACGATGTTCCGGGTTGACAGCATCTCGCCCAGAATCAGAAATCCGCCGATGGCGGCGAATGTGCCTTCAAGACTCAAAAGTATTGCGGCATGGGTCGGATGCGCAGTGCGTTGAGCGACGATTTGCAGGGAATAGGCCACACCCACGCTCATGATACCGCCGTAAGCGATCGGTCCCCACGCGTTTGCAACCGCCGCGACGCTCACGGGCTCGAAAATGATCGCAACTACGAAACTCAGAACCGCGGTTACGCCGCTCTGGATCGCCGAAAGAACGATCGGATCCAGATGCGGGGAGATCCGGTCAATCAACAGCACATGTACCGTAAAGAAGACCGCGCACAGCAAAAGCAGCAGGTCACCCGGCGCGACAGTCAGCTTTTCGGTAACGCTGAGCAGGTAAAGTCCGCCCGCAGCCAGAAGCGCGCCCACCCATCGGCCGACGTCGCTCCTGCGTCCCAGAAACCCTCCTATCAGCGGGACGAGGACCACGTAGAGGCCGGTAATGAAACCTGCCTTCCCCGCGCTTGTCGTGACTATTCCCACCTGTTGAAGCGACGATGCCGCAAAGAGAACCACGCCGGCGAGTACCATCCATCCGACGGCGACGGCCGGCCTGAGAATCGCGGCGCCATCCGTGTTTCCTGCACTTCGCCGAGCCGCAGCGCGCCGAAATGCGATTACCGGCAGAAGCGACAGAGTCCCCAGGGCGAAACGGACTGCATTGTAGAGGAACGGACCAACATAGCCCATCCCGGCACGCTGGGCGACAAAGGCGAATCCCCAGATCCCGGCTGTAAGAAGGAGCAGCGAGTCGGTCCGTAAAGTGCTTCGATAAGGGTGCATTTTCAATTTCTGGCATATTCAGGCAAAAGACGCATCATGTCAATCCAAAAGCCCGCTTGCTTTTTCGAACGTTTTGCTGAAAATTGATAGATGGTGAACGACTTCAACACCCTTTGGCCCTACTTCAAGAAACATGCCCACCGGTACATTCCGGGCCTGCTCTGCCTCATAGTCACATCCGGAGGGCAACTTCTGATCCCTCAATTTCTGCGCGCTGCGATCGACACCATATCGACAGGCACTTTTCCGCTTTCCCGGATTTTTCTGCTCGGCGCGCAGCTGGTCGGGGTGGCGACCGTCATTTCCATCGGCAGGTTTGGATGGCGTTTTTTCATCCACGGCGCCTCACGCCGGATCGAACGGGATCTTCGCAGCCGACTTTACGCTCATCTGCTCACCCTGTCGTCCAATTTCTACGGCCGCTACAAGATTGGTGATCTCATGGCCAGGGCTACCAACGACATGGAAGCGGTGAGAATGGCCACCGGCATGGCTCTGGTTGCATTCACCGACGGTGTGTTCATGACACTTGCGATCATCATCATCCTTTTTGTTCAGAATCCCGGCGTCGCACTCTACCCGTTGTTGCCGCTTCCGGTCATCACCACGCTGATCATCGGGCTCGGCCGTTTTGTCGCCGATTATTTCCGGAAGGTTCAAGAGGGGTTCGCGACCGTGAGCCAGCAGGCGCAGGAGGTATTCTCGGGAATTCGCGTCATCAAGTCGTTTGTGAAGGAGAACTACTTTCTCGACAGGTTCCGCGCGGCGAATGAAAGCTATCAGAACCGCAACATGCGGCTCGTTCGCGTTTGGGGTGTCTTCAACCCGGCCGTCGCGTTCCTCGCCGGTCTCACCAGTTTGATCCTGCTCTGGGTGGGCGGTCAGGCAGTCATTCTTCAGGACATGTCACCCGGTTCGTTTGTGGCGGTTCTCAGCTATCTCTCCATGCTGATCTGGCCGATGCTCGGAGCGGGTTTTACCGTCAATATGATCCAGCGCGGCCGTGCCTCGCTGATCCGCATCAATGAGGTACTGAACGAAAGACCGGATATTGCGAACGTGGAGAACCCGGTGACAGACTCGCCGGAAGCCCACATCGAGGTGCGAGCACTGACCTACGCATACCCCGACGCGCAGGAATCCGTCCTGAAGGATCTTACGTTTTCGGTTGCCGTCGGCGAGACACTGGGCATTCTTGGTCGCACAGGAAGCGGCAAATCGACCCTCATTCGCCTGCTGCCTCGACTGCTCGATCCTCCGCTGGGAACCGTTTTCATTGGAGGACGCGACGTACGTGACTACGACCTGCGCACCCTTCGGGCGACTTTTGGCGTGGTTCCTCAAGATACCTTTCTCTTTTCGGCGAGTATTCTGGACAACATTGGCTTCGGTATGGATGACCCCGACGAGCAGCTTATCCGGAAAGTTGCCGATATTTCGACGATCAGTCGCGACATGAGTTCATTTCCGGCGGGCTGGAACACGGAGGTCGGAGAACGCGGCATTTCGCTCTCGGGCGGTCAGAAGCAGCGCGTGGCAATTTCGCGGGCCGTTGCCGTTCGGCCCAGGGTCCTTATTTTCGACGATGCGCTTTCGGCAGTGGACACCGCGACTGAGGAACGGATCCTGCGCGAACTCATTTCAGCCCGGAAGGGAAAGACGAACATCATTATTTCACATCGCGTCTCCACGCTGGCGTTCGCAACCCGTATCATCGTTCTTGACCGCGGCCGTATCATCCAGAGGGGCAGTCACGCCCAGCTCATATCCGAGGACGGACTTTACCGCCAGATATACAATCTGCAGCAATCAACTCACCATCACGCAGGGACGGAATAGTCGTGGAGCAGGAAAAGATCATTTCGGGTTATGATCCGGCGCTGGTCGGAAGGCTCTTCCGGTATCTCAAACCGTATCGAATGGTCGCGACTCTGGGCGTGATCGCGCTCGCGGTGGCAACCGTGGCCGAGCTTCTGCTTCCGGTGATTCTTCAGCACACCATAGATCACTATCTGGTGAATACCTATTCTCGCGTATCGGCAGACAAAACTAACCTGCCCGAGCTTCGCGGTGCGCGGATTACCGAATCCGACGTCAAGATCGGCGCCTTCTACTACATCCCGGATTTTCGGTTGAAGACGGTAACCGGCGTGCAGAAGGATAAGCTCATTCGCCAGGGTGTGGTGGAAAAGAACAGCTTCTACGTGTTCCCGGTCGACAGCTCCCTGCGCCGGTCGTTCGCCGACAAATACCACAGTATAATCATTTCCGACACAGCGATTGCATCCGAAACAGGTGCCACGCCACCAGCCGAAAAACAGCGGCATGCCTATGTGGCGGTCGCTGCGTCGAACATCGGCTTGATCAATCACTCCGACCTTCCCCTCCTGCGTTCCAGCGACATCGATGGGCTGAGACGGGCGGCGGGCGTTTTCGGTGGGTTGCTCATAGGGCAGCTCCTGTTTGGGTTTCTGCAGGTTTACCTTACGGCATTCGCCGGACAGGGCGTGATGAAGGATATTCGCCTGCAGCTGTTTCGCCACACTGTCAGGCAATCCCTTCGGTTTCTCGGGGGTAATCCCGTGGGAAAACTGGTGACTCGCCTCACGAACGATGTCGAGACGGTCAACGAATTGTTCACATCGGTGCTGGTGAGCCTTCTGCAAGACGTGGCTCTGATGCTCGGAGTCGTTGTCACGCTCTTTTCCCTGAACGTCACTCTGGGTGTTGTGACCATAGCGACCATGCCTCCGGTCGTTGCCGCAACACTGGTCTACCGGGTAAAAGCGCGTGACGCCTACCGCCTCGTCCGGTTGTGGGTCTCGCGGGTAAACACGTACCTTTCCGAACACCTTTCCGGCATGATCGTCGTTCAGCTCTTTGGGAGGGAAAATCATTCGCAGACGGAGTTCGATGAAAGAAACCGCCAACTCAACCGCTCGAATCTGACGCAGGTTTACGTATTCGCGACCTTTCGTCCCATAATCGACCTTTTCTCTTCCGTGTCGGTCGCAATCATCATCTACTTCGGCGCCCGATTCATGATCTCCGGCATAGTGTCGCTCGGAGTACTCGTCGCGTTCATCAACCTCATCCAGAAATTCTATCAACCGGTCATGGACATATCAGAGAAGTTCACGATCTTTCAGTCGGCGATGGCGGGAAGCGAACGCGTTTTCGAACTTCTTGATACGGTCGACCGAATCACCGACGCCGGCAGCGTGAAACCCGGGAAAGTCCGCGGAGAGCTCATATTCGATCACGTCTGCTTCGGCTACAGAGAGGGCGAACCGGTGATTCGGGATCTCTCCTTCCGTGTGGACCCCGGACAGACGGTGGCGATAGTTGGCTACACGGGAGCGGGAAAAACGACCATCGCAAACTTGCTGACCAGACTCTGGGACCTCCAGGACGGACGAATCCTCCTCGACGGAGTCGACATTCGCGATTACCCGCTTGACGTCCTGCGAACAGCGATCCAACCGATTCAACAGGACCTGTTTCTGTTCAGCGATACCATACGCGAAAACATCCTGCTGGGCAGGGCAATGACGGACGAACAGTTGATGCAGGCGGCACGGATCGCGCAGGCGGACGATTTCATTCAGCTGTTGCCCGGAAAATACGGCGCCACCCTGTCCGAAGGCGCCTCAAATATTTCTACCGGACAGAGACAGCTCATCAGTTTTGCGCGCGTCGTTGCGCATGACCCCCGCATCATCATAATGGACGAGGCAACGGCGAATATCGATACGGAAACTGAGCGACTCATTCAGCGTGCGCTCGACGCGCTGCTCGCGAATCGCACCTCACTCGTCATCGCTCACCGGCTTTCTACTATCAAACATGCCGACAACATTCTTGTCCTTTCGGAGGGAGAACTTGTCGAGCAAGGTACACACTCAGAACTTCTGGCGGCAAAAGGGGCCTACTACAACCTCTATCGGTTACAGTATTCGACCCAGGAAAACGCCGATAGCCGGGCGGATTACGTTTTGTAGGAAAGAGCACGCTCGGGAGGGCTACTGTGCCCGATCTCAGGCAGGCGTCTCGCACGGGAGCTCGTCGAGCACCTTCCATCGCTGCGTGCCGGCGTCGTAGGAGAACCGGCAGGTGGGAAGCACCAGATATCGTCCGTCGTCTCCAAGCAGCCGTATCTGGCGGCTGAGAATATTTACCTCGGTAATGCGGAACACCGTTCCATCGTAAGAGAGACGATGTCCTTCCGCCGGGAGACTCTTGCGAGTGTCGCGGTAGAATTCGTGTTCATATGCAAGGCAGCACAGGAGTCGGCCGCACGGACCGGATATTTTGATGGAATTCAGCGATAGATTCTGGACCTTCGCCATCTTGATCGAGACCGGCTTTAGCTTGTCGGTCAATCCATGGCAGCAAAGCACTCTCCCGCACACACCCAGTCCGCCGAGTACCCGTGATTCGTCGCGCACGCCAATCTGGCGCAGCTCGACGCGCATTCGGAAAACCGACACGAGATCCTTGACCAGGTCGCGGAAGTCGACTCGACCGTCGGCGGTGAAGAAGAACAGAATCTTCGGTTCTTCGAGCATGAAGTGTGCAGACACAAGCGTCATGTCCAGTTCATGCTGCCGAACCTTGTCGCGACATATACCGAGAGCCTCGTCCGCACGCCGTGAGTTTTCCTCGTAGCGCAGATGGTCGGCCTCGGTCGCCACGCGTTGAATTTGCCGGATGGTGTCCCAGGTAGACGCGCTCTCCGGATTGACAGTTCCCAACACTCGACCGAAATCCTTCCCATATTTCGTCGGTATGATAACCAGGTCATCGGTTGCGACCTCGACACCGTCCTGCAATCTGCATAGTTCCGTCTCGCTTGAATGAAGTACCTTCACAAGCCACAGAACATCAGGCGCACTATTTTCCGCGATCTCCACCCCGGACTCTTCCGTGGGTTCCGTCGCCATCGTATCTGTCATTCATCACTCCTGATCTGCCGGATGTGGGAAACATCGCTCCGGGTCGATTCCGGCATCGGCAGATCGCGCATCACGGGTCAACGAAGAAGGTCTACGAGCAGGCCGTTTATCTCATCAACCCGGGCGAGAATATCAAACTGATCCTTCTGGGTTTGAAGAATACCGAGTGCAAGCCGTTCCAGTTTCTGATCTATCACTTTGATCAACGCGAATTTTTTCCGATTGAGTATGTTCGTTCCGGAAGTCTTCTCTTCCACGACCAGGCCCTGCTCGACGACAACACGCAGAAAGTCACCGACGGCCTTCCGGTACTGTTTCACGGAATCCAGGGTCGCGTCCTTGCGAATGGCGTCGCCGAGTCGATGAATTTCGTCCAGCATCGATTCGAGTACTTCATCCGAAACACGAACACCGGTAGAGCGAAAACCGACCTCGTCGCTGTCGGACTTCTCCTCGAAAATGGAAAAGAACGATCGCTTACCAACCTTTTTTCGAGATACTTTCTTTTCCTGCGAGGGATTCTGCCGTAGAGGAAAGAATCCCGACGGGATGTCTATCCGTTCCATGCCATTGCGCCGGAAGCCCGGCCCCTCCGCTGTCACTCAGCCGCGGCGGGAGACGGTATAGGGCGGTGTCCCGTACCCGGGAACCCGCCTCGCGTCTCCCGATGCCCGAGGACTTTGCGTCACGCTTTGCCCACCCGCATCGACTGCCGCAGACTCAGAATCCGATCTTCGAAAACCAAACAGACCACGAGGCCGTTCACGCGCTGCACTTTCTGCAATCGGCAGATCCGCCGGCGCCCCGTAAATCCGAAACTCGCCGTCGAGCAGCACACCCTCTTCGGCAATGAGGCGAGGCGCCTGGACGACGCCGATCACGACCGCAGACGCAAGGATAATCACCTTCTCTGTGGCGTAGATCGCCCCGCGAGAGACTCCGCCCACGACAACGGTCGTCGCGTTTATGGTACAGTCTGCCCGTCCGTTCTTGCCGATGATGACTTTACCGCCGGTTTGAATCGTGCCGCTATAGTCACCGTCGATTCGCAGAAGGCCGTTCAACTCCAGGTTCCCACGGAAGTGGGTACCTTCACCGACGATCGAATTGATGAGAGTCTCTTCAGGCACCGGTGCTCGTGTCATCTGCCTTCCAGTGTAGCGAAATATTAGTAGCCTTTCCAGCGGTCGAAAGTGTTCTTTATCTTCAAATAACGCGCGGGGTCGAGAAACTCGGTCCCAAGCTGTATCTGGAACTCCAGATTGGGCCCCGTGCTGACACCCGTCGAGCCAACCCTCCCAACGATCTGCCCCTGAAGGACCTCTTCACCTTCCGTCACCTCAATTCGGGATAGATGCGAATACTTTGTCTTAAATCCATACTTGTGATCCAGCTTAATGTAGAAACCGTCCACTCCCGGGTCGTAACCGGCTTCGATGACTTTACCATTCGCGCTGGCCACTACCGGCGTGCCCGACGGAGCCCAAATATCGATGCCTTTGTGGAGGAACCACTGGCCCGTGATTGCATGGCGGTTAGGACCCCACTGCATCACAACGGTTCCGCGGCCGCCGACGATCGGCCAGTAGTTTGGGATGTCCGTCAGAAATTGTTTCTCGTCCTGAATCGCACTGCTGATCCGCTGGAGTGGACTCACCGACTGCTGCAAGCTTGCAGTCAGATTCTTCAGGTCCTGCAGCTGGCGAATTTCATTCTGATTAACCTGTTGAACACCCTGGATCGCACCCAGATCACCCGGTGCCGGTGTTCCCCCGTCAGACTGCATGGCCTTGATATTTAATTCCTTCATTGTATCGGTGAGAGTCCCTTCGAATATACTCGCCGATTTAAGGAGCTCGGACACCTGAGAAAGCATGCCGTCCAGCGT
>DATKUF010000105.1:0-9533 GCA_035530755.1 Spirochaetia bacterium
CGAGCACAACACCGCGCGCCAGCAGCACACGCTGTCTGCTCATCATCGCGGCGGCTGCACCGGACAGTGCGCCCGCTCGGAACTTGAGCATACGGGCGATCGACGCTTTCCCCCGCTCGAGGTACAGTTCCCACAGCCGCACAGCGAGCAGCACGCCGCCGAGCCAGAGAAAGAGGGGCGCGAAGAATGTGCTGTAATGAACTGAGATTTGAGGAACGCCTTCGGGGGCGAGCACCACCTGATAGCCGCTTGCCGCCGTCTGCCAGTAGACGACTGCCGCCGCGAGCAGAAGCCAAACGTCGAGGTACAGCTTTCGCCACAGTGGCGTTCGGCTTCGGCGCATCCTGCGCCGAGACGAGGCTACCGACTCGAGGCGAACCGATCGCCACACCGGGTAGAGCACCGCGCCCATAGCGAGGATCACTCCGACCGCCGACGCTATAGCAAGCCATACGAAACTCAACACGAAGAACGAGCTGGTAGACGGATTCATGAGCTTCCCGACCAGGAGGGTGAACAGCCACCCGAGCACCACCCCGCCGGCGGCCACGATTCCTGCCTCGATCGATTCGATTCGAAGGATGCGTCCGGACCCGGCACCGCGGGTCCGCAGGAGCGCCAGTTCGCGACGACGCCGATTGCGACCGGAGTCGGCAATGGCGATGGTGAGCAGCGCGGCAAGCAGTGCGCCCGGCAGACCGAGAAAGAGAAACAGCACCCGGGCGTAAGCCGCGTCCGACCGTACTGCTGAAATCCGGGCCGCGAGATTGTCCGCGACAATTACGGTACCCGAGACGCGTGCCTCGAAGTTGTGCGCAAGGCCGACCACCTGGGTGTAGGCAGCAATTGGAGAGGCCGCGAGTTTGTGAGCGATGCGGACATGAAGCTGCTCGATAACGGTGTCCGGACGGTTTGCCAGCTGCGGGTCGAAGAGCTCGTGCCACCGCGGCAACGGAAGGATCATTACGTTATCGGGAGGTGCCTGGGGAGCCGTCCCCGCAGGAACGCCGACGGCCTGAAAGAAAGTGTCGGCCGAGGGCATGTTCACAACCCCGGTAACGGTGAGATTCACCGGCGGCTGTCCCGTTCGCATCACGGTCACCGTGTCTCCTTCCGAGGCGTGGAGATTCGCCGCCGTCTGTTGCGCGAGGAGCACGCCGGAGAGATTTCCGGTGAGCTTACGAACGATGCGTGGATAGGTCGAAAGATAGCTGTTTGGAAGCCCGACGACCTTTCCGGCGCCGGTGGTCTGGACCGTTCCTCCGGTCGACGCAGTGAATCCGCCGACATCTGCGTACCACACCGGCTCGACTGCCGGCGTCGGCGTGGTCTTCGCGAGGGCCGCGCGTACGGCGCTCTCGGCCGCAGGGGTCAGAAGCTGGATCTGCCAGTCAACCGGGACTTCCGCAATCGCGCGTGAGGTCATCGTGGCGCTGCTATTCGCGAGAAACGTTCCCAGCGTCGCAAGCAGCGCAATCGTCACCGCGACCCCGCCCATCGCGGCGACCAGCCGGGCTGCCCGATGAGTAATAACGCCACGGATCCATCGAACGAGGAATGTCATGATTGCACCTCCAGTTTTCCGTAGCTGAGCTTCCAGACCGAATCGAGGCGGTTCGCAACTGAAAGGTCGTGCGTCGCCACCACGAGCGCGATCCCTCGTCCCTTGATCGCCTCAAGGAGTACGTCGAACATGTGCCGTGATGTCTCGTGGTCGAGCTGCCCGGTCGGCTCGTCGGCAAGGATAACCCGGGAGCCTGCGCAGAGCGCCCGCGCGACCGCGACGCGCTGAGCTTGCCCCCCGGAGAGCTCCTCGGGTAGCTTCTCTACGATCGCCTCCAGATCCATCCGATCAAGAGCCTCTCTCGCAATTCTTCGAGACTCATCCTCGTCGGCTCCGGCCAACAATAGCGGAAGCTCGACGTTCTCGACCGCAGTAAGCGCCGGCAGGAGGCTCACCGTCTGAAAGACGTAGCTCACGTGCTGGGGGCGAAGTTGTTCCGGCGCTTCGAGCGTAGGCCACAGGACACGTCCGCGGTCGGGCCGGTCGAGCCCACCCATGAGGTGGAGCAGCGTCGACTTTCCACTTCCAGATGGTCCAACAATGGCGATATGGTCACCGCTTTGTACGTCACAACTTGCCGCTTCGAGAGCAACAAGGGCCGACTCGCCTGAACCATAGGTCCGCCCGGCAGCATCGACCTGAATGTAGGTGTCACGCATTCATCTTGACCCTCCCATCCTCGATGGCGATGCTGCGGTCGGCCCGGCGCGCCAGCGACTTGCTGTGCGTCGCGACGAGCATGCTGCCGCCGCGACGGACGAACTGCTCGAATAGGTCGATCATCGACTCTTCGGTGTCCCGGTCTACCTCCCCGGTCGGCTCGTCGGCAATGAGAATCTTCGGCCCGGCTGCGAGCGCTACCGCTATACCCGCGCGCGCCGCCTCGCCGCCCGAAATCCGGGAAGAGGTTGCCTCTCTGCGGTGCTGCAGATTGACGACGGTCAGAAGCTCATCAATGCGTTCGAGATCTATGTGCTGTCCGAGGATGTGCATCTGGAGCATCATGTTCTCCTCGACCGACAGGTGTTCGAAGAGGTTGCCCGACTGAAGGAGGATTCCCATGTATCGAGCCCGGATCTCGGAGCGAAAAAGCTCAGGCTTTCGCGAGATCTGCGTTCCCATCACGTTGACGTGGCCACCGTCGGGTGTGTCGATCCCGGTGACGCAAGCGAGGAGCGTCGATTTTCCGCTTCCCGAAGGGCCGTGAATGGCCACCATCTCTCCTTCCGCGACCGTAAGACTGACACCCCGCAGGGCGCGCGTCTCCGACTCGTCGATGTGGTAGAAGCGATAGAGATCTACAACCTCAAGCACGTTCATCGGTTCCTCCATGTGAAGCTCGACGAAATCCGCTGCCACTGGTCGACGTTGTCCGCGCCGAGGGGAGCCCAGAGCCTGAGCTCGGCGAGCGTACCATTGCGAATGTAGTAGTAGGTGTTGTTCTCGAGGCGGACGCTCTTGCCGGTAACAGGATCCAGCGCGGAGTTCGAGTTATATACGACTTCGATTGCAGACACGCCCTTTTGTTTTACCGGGTGTATGTCAGTCACGCTCACCGCGGTTCCGTTCGATTTGAGCTCCGCGATCGGCCCGGAGCGAAGCGAATCCACCGTCGGAGGGTTTGATTCCGACACAAGCTTCACGGATACACCGTCGAGGTTCGAAACGAACCGAACGTCCGCGCCGTTCACGCTCCGCGCCCACCCTTCGGGAACCTCGAGGCTGTAGCCGCCCGGAGCCGAGGTGTAGGTCACGAACGCTTGAGTGTCGGGGATGTCACCCGTTGGAATCTTCTCGGTTGCGGCCGGCGGAACCTGTGCCGTCGAAGTTTGAGCCGATACGGCGCCCGTCGATGCTTGCCTATGGCTCGTAGCGGACGCGATCGAGTTCTTTGCCATGCAGCCGACAAGCAGCACGAGCGCGGATATGAAAAGTAGAAATGATAGCGGTACCAAGTGTCTAGTCCTCATGGAAATCCTCCGTTTGTTGTTTCAGATTCAGTCTACAAACGGAAACTAAGAGGACGCTAAGAGGGAAATTACAGTTTGATCAGTCGTTGCGGCCGTCGGGTTGCGCAGGAAGCGTAACGGCAGCCGTCGTTCCGTGGGCCCCGCTCTCCAGCGTCAGGCGGCCTCCGAGCTGCCGAGCGATGTCGTCTGCGATGGTCAGGCCGAGGCCCGTCCCTCCCGACTGCCTCGACCGGTCAGTCTCGAGGCGATAGAATCGGTCGAACAGCCGCGGAAGCAGCGCCGGAGGAATGGCCGGGCCGTCGTTGCGGATGGCGACGGTGAGGGTACCTCCGGAGTCGAACGCGCGTACCGAGAGTTCCCCGTTCTCGATGTTGTACTTTATCGCGTTGTCGAGCAGATTGAGGAAGAGCCGGACGAGCTGGTCGGTGTCAGAATCGATACGGAACGGGTGGGGGAGGTCGGTTCTGATTCGCACCCCCTTCGTTTCGGCAATCGGCGCGATCTGTTCGACGAGCCCCGAGAGGAGCAGATCGAGGTCGATTGGCTCGACGCGTATCGGCACGCTGCCTCGGTCCAGGCGCGCGAGCAGGAGCAGGTCGTTCGTGAGCCGGATGAGCCGGTCGACCTCCCCGCGGAGCGTCTCCAGCGTTCGTTCGTATTCGGCGCCGCTCCGCCTTCGGCTCAATCCCACGTCAAGTTGCCCCTGCAGAACCGTAAGCGGTGTTCGAAGCTCGTGCGCAACGTCTTCGCTGAATTGCTGTTCGCGTCGGAATCCGCCTTCGATGCGGTCCAGCATCCCGTTGAATTCTGCCGCAAGTGACGAGATTTCGTCCGATGAGCGACGCAGGGCGAGGCGGGTCGAAAGATCGCGTGGCTCGATCCCGCGCATCGCGGACACCACCTGACGCACCGGACGCAGCGCACGATCTGAGAGAAAAAGCCCCCCGAGCGCAATCAGGACAAGCAGCGCCGGGAGCGAGACGAGGAGCACCGACCGGAGCCGCGCCATCGTGCCGTCAACGAAAAAGAGCGACCGCGCGACTTCAAGCCACAGACCGTCGCCGAAGCTGCCTTCGGACCCATCCTGCGAAAGTGGTCGGCTCAGGATTCGCCAACGTACGCCTCCTTTCGCAATTCGTGTCGAAAAGCCTTCACGGGGAGTCTCGCTCCCGGGAATTGCAGCGAAGGTCCCGATCCCGGTCTGTACCGCGCCGGTCGAGGATACCACTCTGGCCGCAAACCCCTGTATTGCGAACTGGTAGGCGGCGTCGCCCGGCCGCGAGACCGGCTGGAATACCGGACGCCCGTTCTCGGTGTCGAGCGCTGCTCGAACCTGCGACTCTGCCACGACGAGTGCCTGATCGACCTGCCGAACGAGGTTCGCGCGAGTGAGACTCAAGAGATAGATCGCAAAAGCCGCGACAATCACCGCGGTCAGAATAAGATACCACCCGGTGAGCTGCACCCGCAGGGCCCACCGCGAACCTTCGCTCGTCCGGGTTCCGGCGCCGCTCATTCCGGTTCCTCGGCGCGGAGCGTGTATCCCACGCCCCTGACGGTATGGATGATACGCCCTTCGTCGCTCGCTTCCAGCTTGTGTCTGAGGTATCCCACGTACACGTCCACGACGTTGGAATCGGTGTACAAATCCGATCCCCACACGTGGTCGGCGATCTGCCGGCGACTTAAGACCTGGTCCGCGTTGCGCAGAAAGTACTCGAGAAGCTGGAACTCACGGTAGCTGAGCTCGACTTGGTTTCCCGCCCGCGTGACAAGCCGACGGGAGAGGTCCATTTCGAGGTCGAAGAAACGAATTGCCCCATCAGGCCGCACCTCCCGCGTGCGTCGCATGATCGCCCGCAGACGCGCAAGAAGCTCACCAAACGCAAACGGCTTTACGAGGTAATCGTCGGCCCCGGAGTCGAGACCGGAAATGCGAGAGTCGATGCCGTCGCGTGCCGTAAGAAGCAGAACGGGCACCCCTATTCCCTTTTTGCGCATTTTCCGCAGCATCTCGATTCCGTCCATTCCCGGAAGCATGATATCGAGCACCACGACATCGTACTCGTACGAGAGCGCATTATCCAAACCCGAAGGCCCGGTCTTTGCTACGTCGACCGCGTAGCCTGCTTCCGTCAGACCGCGTCGCACGAAATCGGCGATTCCAGGTTCATCCTCAACGATCAGAGCTCGCATGACGAAGAACAGTATGACACGAATCTAAGAATACGATGAGAGCTGCGTGACATTTCGGCCGAATAGATCTGGGCGGCGCCGGCCAACGTATGACGATGTAACAATAATGGATGCACTACGACAAGAGAGCGACCTCGCGGTTGACGCGGTGAAAGTTCCGCAGATCACGCTTCTGTTCTGGGTCGTCAAGCTTCTCTCGACCGCGATGGGAGAATCGACATCTGATTACCTGGTCTTTCACGTCAATCCCTACGCTGCCGTTGTCCTCGGGACCGTGGGACTTGCGCTCGCCTTTGTCCTTCAGTTTAGCACGCGGAAGCACGTCGCGTGGATCTATTGGCTGACCGTGGTTATGGTCGCGGTCTTCGGAACGATGGCGGCTGACGTGGCTCACGTGGTCATCGGAATCCCGTACGAGATTTCGACGATAACGTTTGCAGTGATTCTTGCAGCCGTATTCGTCCTCTGGTACGTCAGCGAGCACACTCTATCGTTTCACAGCGTCTATGCCGGCCGCCGCGAGTTTTTCTACTGGGCTACCGTCATGGCTACTTTCGCTCTCGGGACGGCGGCCGGTGACATGACCGCCGGGACCTTCAAACTGGGCTACTTTCCGTCGCTCCTTCTGTTCGCCATGTTTTTCGCGCTCCCGCTTCTGGCACGCCGCCTTTTCGGCATCAACGAAATCGCAACTTTCTGGTTTGCCTACGTAGTTACCCGCCCGCTCGGCGCCTCCTTCGCCGACTGGGTCGGAAAGCCCGTTCTCGGAGGTCTCGGACTCGGCGACGAGAAAATTGCGCTCCTCCTCGGCGTGCTGATCGTCGCGTTCGTAGCCTACCTTTCGATCCGTCAAAGCAAGGGCAGGGCACCGGCGTAACGCTGCCACGTAGCCGAACAATCGGTCATCAAACTGTAATAATTCTCTTAGGCAATTCTTAATACCACTCTGTAGACTCCCGTCAGCGATCGTACAGTTGCATCGACCGGTCGCTGATCTCGTCACGCAGTTCGTCGGACGGTACGCGTCACTGCAAAGTACTTTGCAATAGTATCCGCGGGTGCGAGCTGCATCAGCAACAAACGGCTTGGGGGAGGAACGTCTCGCATGCTCACCGACGTTCAGTCGATCATCATGGGGCTCCTTCAGGGAATCAGTGAGCTTTTCCCCGTTTCGAGCCTGGGCCATTCGGTGCTCTTCCCTTCGCTCTTCGGGTGGCACAGTCTCGAACAGGCCCAGTTCAATCCCGAGTCGTTCATCCTTGCATTTCTGGTAGGACTGCACGTCGCGCCGGCTACGGCGCTCGTCATTTTCTGCCGTCAGGAATGGGCGAAGATCGTGCTCGGGTTTTTCAGCTCCCTTCGCAAACGACGGGCGGAGACCCCGGAGGAACACCTCGCCTGGCTGCTAATTGTGGCAACCATACCGGCCGGAATCATGGGGCTACTATTCGAGCACATGTTTCGTACCCTCTTTTCGAAGCCGGTCGCCGCGGCCCTGTTCATCGTCGCGAACGGCCTGGTACTGCTCGTGGGCGAGCAGCTGCGAAATCATCCGGTACCTGAGGCTCGCGAAGACTTCAGCTTGACGGCGACGTCGCAGAACCTGAATCGCATTCGATATCGCGACGCAGGACTCATCGGCGCATCCCAGGTTTTTGCCCTCTTTGCTGGTATCAGCCGCTCGGGAATCACGATGGTCGGTGGCCTCCTTCGGCGACTCGATCACGAAGATGCCGCACGGTTTTCATTTCTGCTCGCCACCCTCATTATTCTTGCTGCAGGCGTGTACAAAATTCCTGACCTGATCGGCCCAAACGGCAACGGCGTTGGCGGCCAGATCCTTGCCGGAAGCCTCGTCGCGGGTATCGCGGCATATCTCAGCGTCCGGTTCCTTTATCGCTACTTCCAAAACCGCCGGCTCGTGCCGTTTGCGATCTATTGCATCCTGTTCGGTTCGGTAATGCTGGTGAAGCTGATCTTTTTCTAGAGAGAAGATATGAAGAATCAAAATTGTGTGCGCCCGGGTCTCGCCCGGCGGATGCTCCGCATAGGAATTTTGCTCATGCTACTATCGGCAGTTCCGTCGTTCGCAAAGGACGCCGATGTGCCGACCTCTTCGGCCGGGCATGGAGTCACCGCGACGGTCGCCGCTTTCGCCGAACAGGTCATCGGCACGATCGGATATCCAGGAATTCTTCTCGCCATGACCGCTGAGAGCATGGTTCTCCCTGTTCCCAGCGAAGCGGTCATGCCGTTTGCCGGGTTCCTCGTCGCCGATAGTCGGTTGAACATGGCCTGGGTGATCGTTGTGGCGACCGTCGGGAGCATTTTTGGCTTCGTGATTTCCTACTGGATTGGCGCCTGGGGAGGAAAGCTGTTCGTGCGGAGGTTCGGTAAGTATGTCCTGCTCGACGCGCAGGATCTTGCAACGACCGAGCGATTCTTCGAACGTAGCGGAGCTGTGGCGATCTTCGTGGGCCGGTTTATCCCAATGGTCCGCCACCTCATTTCGCTGCCGGCGGGTGTCGCGCGGATGGATGAAGTCAAATTTGTACTCTTCACAGCAATGGGAGCTGGGATGTGGAACTCATTTCTCGCAATAGTCGGTTTCTATCTTCGCAGCAACTGGACCGCCATCTTTCGATACGGACATACGGTCGACCTGATCGGAGCCGCGCTGCTGGTTGCGGGGTTTGTGGCCTACCTGTATGTACATCTGCGACGGCGGAGTAGCCTGGTCCGGAACGGAATGGACTCAGACTGAACGGGTAGAAAGTGATTAATCAGACGACTGTTTCGCGATTGCTCGCGCCTGCATTCGGGGGTAAGAGGTAGATGTTCGACGACCGATCCAGAACGAAACCCACGGTGGGAACGGGACCGCCGTTTCAGAAGACGAAACCGACCGCTTTTTGGGAGAGGAACGATTCCCGGCGCGAAGTCTACAATTCCATCTTGTCGTCCTACCCGAAGGGAATGCCCTGTTCTTCTACGAAAACTTATACCTTTGGCCTATTCGGGCTCAGGCACGACGTCGACATCAGTCTTACGAACCACACCAAAGCGAGCTACGGATAGTTCAAAGAAGAGCTCGACGCACAGATTTTGTTGTCGGAAACATCGATGAAACCGAAGATTTTACCTCCCTGCCCTGCCAGCGAGGGCCGGCAGGGCGTTGAACAGGACAGGTTAAAGGCCGACTTGATGAATGACTATATGTGACCGTTACCAATTCGGACTGTGGTCAGTGGAGTGCTACGCGGTTGATTGCCGTTTTCTCGCGTCACGCGAGAATATTCACATTCTTTCCGACACCTTGCGGAAGGAGTGCCGGGACTTTCGATGACGCGACTTGCTGCTCTGTGATCTTAGTTGCGGCCGATTCTCGCGATTCTTCTGAAGTGGAACGCTGAATCGCAGGAGCGGCGTTCGCAACTTGAAGTTGTTGCCGCTCGATGTTGTTCATGCCCGTAGTGATCATGTCTTATTCCTCCATCAATTGTACAGATTTCTGTGGTACCCATAGCGCTTCCCGGGTAACTGGGGAATCCTAAAAAGGGGCATAGAAGATCATGTAATCTCGGTCGTTGGCACCCCCCGGGCTCTTCGTGTTCTTGGGTTGGTCCGCATTACAATAGACCGGTATGCGCAACCCGATGCCGTCCATCGATATAGGTTCAGGAGTAAACACCACATTCCATACTGTATTCCGCGGTGCATTCGTATTGAACTTCCATTTGACTTTCTCTTGGTAGCATAGACTTTCCCCATGCTACGAGTTCATCATACGAGACAAAACTAAG
>DATKUF010000106.1:0-6341 GCA_035530755.1 Spirochaetia bacterium
ACACCACCGTCGGCGGACCGAATTCCGGATCTGATGTCTGCGTGGGAGCGTTTCCAGAACAGTGCGCCCGAGGGTTTGGATCCGATCGTCAAAGCGGCGCTTCTCCACTACCAGTTCGAAGCGATCCATCCGTTTGCCGACGGAAACGGGAGAACCGGGCGTATCCTCCTGGTCCTAAGCTTTGTGCAGGATGGCTTCCTGAAGCTGCCGATTCTCTATCTCTCCGCGTTCATCAATCGGAACCGGAACCGATATTACGAGCTTCTCGCGGGGGTGACCGAGCGGGCCGAGTGGATGGAGTGGGTTCTCTTTCTCGTCCGCGGCATACTCGAACAGGCGCGGCGAACGACGACGACGCTACAGAGCGTTTCTGCGCTCTACCAGACGCAGAGGGATCGTATCCGGGCCCTGCCGGGCCGACTTGGTGCGCTTGAGGTGACTGAGCAGATCTTTCTCGAGCCGATTCTGTCGCCGGTGAACCTGGGCAGGAACCTCGGGGTCCACTACACCACCGCTTCCCGTTATCTCAAGACCCTGGAGGATGCGGGCATCCTCGAGCACGTGGAGTACGGGAAGTATCAACTGTACGTGCACCGGGAGTTGATAGAAGTGATCAATGGGTGACATACCGATACTCATGCATCAATGAGCCGGCTGAGGATTGAAGTACGGCGATTTACGTGGATGACCAAGGAGATGCGAATAATGGCATATGTTGACACGGGCCTCTTTTCGGAGAATGTCCTATGGTACGAACAATGGCAGGAGAACTATAGACACAATTCTGATTCGACAGA
Source organism: Spirochaetia bacterium (assembly GCA_035530755.1). Lineage (GTDB taxonomy): Bacteria > Spirochaetota > Spirochaetia > DSM-27196 > DATKUC01 > DATKUC01. Next base: position 798 of record DATKUF010000106.1, read on the forward strand.
AATGACTTTGCTCTATGAGGTCCTGAATGCGCTTGTGAGGTCGATAGAGCAGTACAACTATGTATCCAAGGAACACCTTCCAAAAGTTCGCGGCCCGCAACTCATTATCCTTAACAACAATCTCACGAGCATCCACGTCGCGTGGCAGCTCTACCTTAAAGGCTTCTTCGCAGAATCCCTGATGATCGCACGGTCACTATTTGAATCGCTGATGAGAATCCTTTTCTGCGAAATGCATCCGGAGGACTGGCAAGCAGTTATTTATGATTCTCGGGTCAAGGGAGAACGCAAGTTCAATGTCACGAATTTCTATAGGGATGATTTGGGCGTAGACGCCGACTATCTCTACAAGTATTTGTGCAGTTTCAGTCATTCAGTAAATCGCCATACGCTTAGCGATTGCGTCAAGATTGCACGAGAAGGGCAGAAGCGTCCCATTTCGCCGTCGATAGGCGCGAGTGAATCGGATATCGTTTTCGACCAGCGGATTATTCTATCATGCGTCTATTTGTTTGCCGTGCTATTTTCTAACTATTTCGATGTGCCCGAATTGGAGCGCGCAAAGATGCCTGATTTGTCGAATCTTGCCTTGGCAACAAACAGGCTATGGCGCATCGTGCAAGAATGGCGCGGGGAAATCCCAGAGACTCTTGTTAAATTACGCGATCAAATCTTTGCGATCAAGTTGCAGAAGAATACGGGAGCCCACAATGTCTGAAATCGGAGTCGCCAACACACCAAAGAAACTAATAGAAGTCGCACTGCCGCTCGAGGCGATCAATGTGGCGAGCGCTCGGGAAAAGTCGATACGCCACGGACACCCGAGCACGCTTCATCTCTGGTGGGCGCGCCGGCCCCTTTCGGCGGCACGGGCGGTGATTTTTGCGCAGATGGTCGATGATCCCTCGTCGCATCCTGACCTGTTTCCCACTGAGAAGGCGCAGGAGAAGGAGCGAAAACGGCTGTTCAAAATAATCGAAGATCTCGTTCTCTGGGAGAACACGATCAACGAGGAGGTCCTCCAGAGGGCGCGCGACGAGATCTGGGCGAGCTGGCGTCAAACGTGTGCAGCGAACGCCGACCATCCACGGGCGAAAGAGCTCTTCGACCGGAACAGGCTTCCGGCGTTCCACGACCCATTCGCCGGCGGCGGGTCGCTTCCCCTCGAAGCCCAACGTCTCGGTCTTGAGGCATCCGCGAGCGATCTCAATCCGGTCGCTGTCCTCATCAACAAGGTGATGATCGAGATCCCGCCGAAGTTCGCGGGGCGTGCTCCCGTCAACCCCGAGTCACGCAGCAAGAAGGTGCTGATCGATCGTCAATGGAAAGGAGCGCAGGGCCTGGCCGAAGACGTCCGCCACTATGGCCAATGGATGCGCGATGAGGCCGAGAAGCGGGTCGGCCACCTGTACCCTAGGATCGAAGTGACCGCGGAGATCGCGCGGGAGCGGCCTGACCTGAAGAACTATGTGGGCAAGAAGCTGACCGTGATCGCCTGGCTCTGGGCGCGCACGGTGAAAAGCCCGAACCCGGCCTTCGCGCAGGTGGACGTGCCGCTTGCTTCGACCTTCATGCTCTCCACCAAAGCGGGCAGGGAGGCATACGTCGAGCCGGTGATTGAAAACGGCGGTTACCGCTTCACGGTCAAGGTGGGTAAGCCGAAGGACGCGGCGGCGGCGAAAAGTGGGACGAAGTTATCGCGCGGTGCGAACTTCCAGTGCCTGATGTCGGGGACGCCGATGGCGGGCGACTACATCAAGTCCGAGGGTAGGGGCGGACGGATGGGCGGGCGGCTGATGGCGATCGTGGCCGAGGGTAATCGAGGGCGGCTATACCTCGCGCCGACGCCGGAGATGGAAACAATCGCGCTGACCGCGCAGCCGACGTGGCGCCCGGAGGTGACGATATCTGGCAGTACGCAGTACCTCGGCGTGAGGCCCTACGGCATGGACCGTTTCGACCAGCTCTTCACGAACCGCCAGCTCGTGGCGCTGACGACCTTCTCCGACTTGGTGCAGGAAGCGGGCGAGCGGGCGCGGCGCGACGCGTTGGCCGCCGGTCTGGCCGACGACGGTAGACCGCTTCGCGATGGAGGTACTAGTGCGACGGCTTATTCTGACGCTGTCGTAGTGTGTCTTTCGATGTGCGTCAGTCGGCAGGCAAATCGTAGTGCCACGCTGAACATATGGGACCAGAAGGGCGAGAACGTTCAGCAAGTGTTCGGAATGCAAGCGCTGCGGATGACGTGGGATTTCGTCGAAGGAAACCCGTTCAGCGCCTCGACTGGCAATTTCAACGGGCAGGTCGATTACTTCACGAAAGTCCTAGACGTGTCGTGTTCCGGCTTTGCCGATGGTGTCTGTGAGCACTCAGACGCCCAGACACAGACGATCAGTGCCACGAAGGTCATTTCCACCGATCCTCCCTACTACGACAACGTCCCCTATGCGGACTTATCCGATTTCTTCTACGTCTGGCTCCGGCGCTCTCTGCGACCTGTTTTCCCCGACCTCTTCGCGACGCTCGCCGTGCCCAAGGCCGAGGAACTGGTCGCGTTCGCGTACCGTCACAAAGACAAGGCAGGTGCCGAAGAGTTTTTTCTCGATGGCATGACGCGGGCGATGCACCGTCTCGCCGAGCAGGCGCACCCGGGCTTTCCGGTCACCATCTACTACGCTTTCAGACAAGCAGAGAACGAGACGGGCGAGGGGACCGCGAGCACGGGATGGGAAACGTTCCTCGACGCGGTGATCCGCGCAGGCTTCGCCACCACTGGTACCTGGCCGATACGCACGGAGTACACCGGCAACCTCAAGACGAAGCGCAACGCCCTTGCCTCCAGCATCATCCTTGTCTGCCGCCCGCGCGCCGCCGAAGCGCCCACCGCGACGCGCCGCGAGTTTGTCACGGCGCTCAGGGCCGAGCTGCCGCAGGCGCTCGCGCACCTCCAGCGCGGCAACATCGCGCCGGTGGACCTCGCACAAGCCGCTATCGGCCCGGGCATGAGCGTGTTCACCGGCTACGCGAAAGTGCTCGATGCTGAGGGAAAACCGCTTACCGTCCGCGACGCGCTCTCGCTCATCAACCAGACCCTCGACGAGGCGCTGGCGGAGCAGGAAGGCGACTTCGACGCCGACACCCGCTGGGCTTTGGTCTGGTTTGAGCAATCCGGTTTCTCGGAAGGCGAATACGGTGTTGCCGAGCAGCTCAGTAAGTCCAAGAACACGAGTGTCGGAGGTATGGTCGAGGCCGGCATCCTCGAGTCGAAGCACGGCAAAGTGCGGTTGCTCCGGCCTGCGGAGCTTCCTCCCGACTGGGATCCGGAATCCGACACGCGGCTCACAAACTGGGAAACTGTGCACCATCTCATCCGCGTCCTTGAATCGAGTGGCGAGCGTGCAGCCGGCGAACTTGCCCGGAAGCTCGGCAGTAAAGCCGAAACCGCTCGCGAGCTGTGCTATCGGCTTTACACCCTCTGCGAACGGAAGAACAGAGCGGCCGAAGCGCTCTCGTATAATGGACTTGTGCAGAGTTGGCCCGAGATCACGCGACTCGCGCGTGAGGGCGGTAAGCCCGGCGCCATGAAAGAAGGAGATCTATTCGCCGACACCTGATCGATCGTGCATTAGAATTGATAGTAGGAGATTCGACATGAACGAGGAAAAGATCGTTGTTTCCATAGGGGAAGACGGGAGTATCGAAGCCGAGGCTTTCGGATTTGAGGGTCCGGTCTGCATGGAGAAGTTGAGCACGCTCCTCGCGGAGCTCGGCCCGTTCACTTCCGAGCGACACAAGGACGACTATTTCAAAGGAAAGCGGACCACCGTCCAGCGCCAGGGGGAGGTGTAAGGATGAGCTCTATCGTAAAACTTGCGACGCCACTTCTCGACCACGAGTGCGTGGTCGAAGCGCTTCGCCAGCCTGGCGCCCGATGTACCTTAGGAAAAACGACCATCGAGCGGATTGAGCTCACCTATAACGGACAGAATATGTCGCTCGTGAAAGCGCCACTCGGATATATCCTCGAATACCGGAACGACTACAATCGTGCAGGCATTCCCGAATGGCTATCAACCGTCGACCAGCTCTATCGCGCCCAGGTGGTCGAAAAGGAAAAACGGATCGCCGAAGAGGAACGCCGACGCATCGAAGAGGAGAAAGCGCGCCTGCGAGCCGAGCAGGAACGCCTGGTGGTGGAGAAGGCCCGCGTCATGGGCTACCGCCTCGACAAGCGTGCCGAGAAGGACGGATCGATCCGCCTTGTCCTGGTAAGAAGGATGTAATGACGAAGCTCAACCTCGCGCACATCGAGGCGGACTGCGACAGCATTGCGCCGGAACGGGTGCACGGCATCTGGGTTCAAGGATGCGCCATTCACTGCCGCGGTTGCCATGTCCCCGATCTCTGGCCGTTCAGGCCGGCGAATCTCACCACTCCGGCCGAGGTGATGGAAAAGCTGACGGCAGAGCGGGCCCGGGGAATTGCGCTTCTTGGCGGAGAACCCCTCAATCAGGCAATTGCTGTACGCGGGCTTCTCCAACGAGCGCGAGCCCAGGGCATGGGCACCACGCTCTACACCGGTTACGAGCGGGACGTGGTCCTCCACCGCCATCCGTGGATAACGGAGCTCGTCGACCTACTCATCGCTGGTCCATTCGTTGAAAGCAGGCGCTGCCCGGGAACCGAATACCGCGGTTCGGACAACCAGACGCTCGACTGGTTGACGACTCGCTACCGGCGTGAAGAGCGTGAAGTGGAGCCGTGCGAAGTGCACATCGGCGAGGACGGAAGACTGTTCTTCTGCGGGTTCGCCGACCCGGAGCTTGTAAGGTCGATAACCGAGGGAGGCCACTCATGAAAACCTTCGCACAGGAGCTGGAGCTCGCCATCCGTGCGCAGTATCCGATCATTGCCGTCGAAACCTACGAGTGGACCCGTGTGAAGGAAATGATGCGTGATGTAGCGAAGAGTCTTCAACGCGACCTTACGAACTGGAACCGTGTGGACGGACTTATCCGGGACGGAAAGCGCGTGGAGGACAGCGACGACCCAATCGTCGCCATGCGAACGATCTACGAAGTATGCATGGCGACCGAAAGTGGCCGCAAGTCTGAGATATTCATTCTGTACGATTTCAACACATACCTCGAAAACGTGGAGATCCTCGAGCGCCTTCGGCTCATGGCCCCGGAGCTCAAGTACCGGGCGAAGACGATCATCCTGGTGGCCCCCGCCTTCGCCATTCCTCACGATCTTGAGAAGGACCTGACCATTTTGTCTATGCCTCTCCCGACCCGGGAGGAGCTCAAGCTCGTGTTCGAGCGGTTCACAGGGGAGACGAAAGACAAGGACGGCATGGTCCTGAGCCGCACCGTTCCGCCTGACATCGCCGAAGAGGCCGCGCACGCGGCGCAGGGGCTTACCGCCGAAGAGGCCTACAACGCATACATCCGGGCTTACCTCGAATCCCGCTACGAAGATGTGAAGAACGCGGTGGCATCGATCCTCTCGCAGAAGGAACAGACCATCCGGAAAGGACGGATC
>DATKUF010000107.1:0-3089 GCA_035530755.1 Spirochaetia bacterium
TGCAGTTGACACCAGCCTGGGAGCCTGTTTGCGAGCTGGGGTAGATCCGGATTTCGTGGTGGTTGTCGATCCACAGTATTGGAATACGCGACACCTTGATCAGTGCCGGGATGGTACCAGCATCCTGATATCCGAATCGTCGACTCATCCGCGTGTTTTCCGTCAATTGAAAGGGCTGCTTTACTTCTGCAGCTCGCTTTTTCCGCTTGGGGAGTATATCGAACGACAGCTGGGTCCGTTGGGAAAACTCGGCGCCGGAGGTTCCGTTTCGACGAGCGCGTGGGACTTTCTCCGGATTGTCGGTTGCTCACCCATCTATACCGGCGGAATCGATCTTGGTTTTCCGGATCGACAGACGCACTTCCGCGGAAGTTTCTTCGAAGAAAGGATTCATTCGCTTGGAACGCGTCGGGCGCCGGCGGAGCACCACCTGTTCCGTTATCTTACCGACGCCGGGCCGTTCAAAGTCCCCGACAACAGCGGCGGAACCGTATTGAGCGACAGGAGAATGATCATTTATCGCTGGTGGTTTGAGCGGCAGGCGGAAGCCTATCCGAGTACTGCAACTCGTTCACTTTCGCCACATGGCGTGAAACTGGCGGGCATTCCCCTGGCATCGATGGAAGAAACACTCAAGCTTCCTGAACAGAGGGATTGGATCGACAGCGAGCTCCGTAGTATTCGCAGGGAGGAAGCCGAACCCGGATCCGCCCGCCCGAAATCTCTCCGGTTGACTGCCGCAGTACGATCGCTCATTCAGGATCTGGGAGAGATCGAACGGATTGCACGAGAGGGTGTACGAACCGTCGCCGGAGCGTTTGAAATCGCGAGTTCGGGCGGGAACGCCGTATCGTTCCTTGATGAGTTGAATTTGCTTGACGAAGAAATATCACGGTCCGAACACCGGAATATCGTTGGATTTCTGCTCCAGAAAGATGCGCAATCGATCGTCGATCGTGCCCATAAGGAGGCGACCATCGCGGACGTCCTTGAAAACAGCGACGCGATCTACCGCGGACTCCTCGAGTCGACCGAATATCATCGGCGCTGTTTGCAGAACGGCCTGGAACGGCTTGCTTCGGAGACCGGTCGCTAAAGGTTTTGCCCAATCGCGCCGATACTGCTAGGACGGAGTTGAACGACTCCCTAACGGTATGCAGTCCGATCCTTGCAGCCAGAAGCTGCTGGGATTTCAGACGTCCAGGCATACCGTTTTTTTTTGGGGGGGGGGGGGACGAATCATCTCCCGCCGCGACTACCTGTTCTCCGTCCTCTTGAAGCTGAGGGCCGACAGGAGCTGGGATGGGAGGAAAACCCGGACTTCGCGGTTGAGAACCTGGGAAAAAACCACGCTTCGCCGGCTCCTGTCCTGCACGACGGTCTCCTCCGAGACAAGTCGATCGGCAACAATCACACCCCGCTCATCGGCGATATCGATCAGGGCTCCCATCCGCTTTGCCTCCAGTGAGAGCGACTCCGGAAAGTTCTCATGAACTGTGTACATTCGAACGTTTTCGCCGCTGTAGCGGTAGTAGGTGGTCTCACTGCTGTCGGTGAACACAAACCTGCGGTCTATCTCGAACGTTGTGGAGACAAAAACCCGCGGCAGTGCGATGTACTCGTCCCCGGCCTGAAGAACCAGTACCGTTACCAGATTCGTGGACAGCGGGAGAACAAGTGAAAACGCGCAGCCGTGACCCGGTTTGTTCTCGAGTTCAATTTTGCCGCACAGCAGCTTTTGTACCGAATAGCTGACTACGTCGAGTCCAACCCCGCGCCCGGACACTTCACCAGGTTTCGAACGAGTAGTGAAGCCGGCCCGCGATATTATCGAAAGAAGGTCGCGCTCGTCGACCATCGCGTTGCTTTCCGATCCGACCTGCGAAATGGAGTCCGGCCTCTCACCGCCGGTCTCCATCGACCGAACGAGACTTTCCGGGATTCCGTTTCCGTCATCTTCAACTCGAATCGTAAGTTTTTCTTCGGTGCTCGTCGCCGTTAACCGGATTGTGCCTGCCTCCGGCTTACCGCGGCTCTTGCGAACCGGTGGAGTCTCAATTCCGTGATCGATCGCGTTTCGGATGAGATGAAGCAATACATCGGTAAGCACATCAGACACGGGCAGGTAAACCCTCTCGTGCTCTCCTTGCGTCTTCAGTACAACCGGCTTTCCAAGTTGTCGCCCGAGCTCTTCCACCGCACCGGAAAGGTTGTGAAACAGGTCCGACAGAGGAGCTGTCGAAAAGCCGGCGATTTCATTGCGCATCCAGCCGACCAGTCGATTCACAAGGAAAAGGTTCCACTGGATCCGCGAACGGATCCCGCTTTCGATCGGTGCCTTGCTGAGCTCAGTCCACTCGATACTCAACCGACTGTGGATTTCATCGGCATTCAGACAGAGTTCCTCGTACAACCGGCCGGGCATGCTCACCGAGAAAGACCGGACGGGCGATTTTCGTCCCGAGTCGACATCGACATCCGTGTCGCTGCCGCTGAGCAACGGTCCGTATTCCAGCGACTGAAGATCTACTTTCCTGATTTGATCGACGTTGACCGCGCGCAGGATACGCTCTTCCGGTTCGCCTGAGGTAACAAGCGCCTGAAGAAAACTGCTCCGACCTGCTCGAATTGTTTCGATGTCCGGATAGATACTGATTACGTGTACGTTCTGTTCGAGGTTGCTTATGACAAGGTAGAGGCGGGCGTACGCCATAGGCTCGGCGGAATCGATTTCACAATCGAGTCGATAGAGCGTTTCACTCCTTCCTTTGGACTCACGCAGGAGCTGACGCTGGAACGGAGTGGCGTGGATGCCAAATTCCGGATCCGGAACAGCAGCCTTCAGCGCCGAAACTTCGTTCCTCGCACGGTCGGATTCGGCGCCCGTCCGCACCCCCACCCCTGTCGCTGTGCTCCCTTGCGTTCCGACGTCCTTCGGTACGGGCGGCCTCGTCGACGGTGGATCCTCCCGGAGTGACCTCACGCTCCTGAACTGCTGCTTGAGATCGTGCATAGCGTTGAGAAGCTCGTTAGATTCAGCATCCGTCAACGCGCCCTTGCGCTTACGCCACACATCGAAAAGGTCCTCG
>DATKUF010000108.1:0-23121 GCA_035530755.1 Spirochaetia bacterium
TGCCAAGCGGCAGAAGCATGTCGACGGTCTCACCGGCGTCTGCGGCGGCGAGAATTGTGGTGCCTGGACCGCGGCGTTGATAGATGATCCCGGCTGTGCGCGAGCGAGCGTCGTAGCTCGAGATGGCGAACGGTCTGCGAAGAAGCGGTATCGCGGTATCGGCGATGCGGATTGTCAGAAATTGCCCCGGCTTCGGCGCATCGAGCCGCTCCGGCCAGGCAAAAAGCAGTTGGAAGTAGTCGTGCGCGATTGATCGGTTTCGCAGTACCAGCGTTGCGTGGTGTTCCATCGCCGCCTATCATACGGGAATCCTCCTCGCGCGGAAAGAGCGGCTTTTTCGCCCGTCGCGCCGCTCGGTTGCGAACCTCCCGATATTCCCCTATGATTAAGTATGCGATCGTGAGATTCGCCACAGCGAAAAGGAGACGACGAGTCTATGGAGCTGATGTCTGACCGTGTACGGGCAAAGCTCGAGATGCTTGCCCAACGTTTCGAGGAGTCGCTGCCGGAAAGAATTCTTGCTCTTCGTACCGCCGCATCGCAAATTGCCGGAAAGAAATCGGACTGCGAAGAAGTTTTTATCCTGCGCAACCACGCGCACAAGCTCGCTGGTTCCGGTGCAACTTTCGGGTATGAGCAAATTTCAAAGTTAGCCAAGCAGATGGAACTCTATCTCGACCAGCTCATCGAACGTCGATCGGATCTGGACGAGGAACAGCACACGCACATTCGCACTCATATCGCCACGCTGGAGGCGGAGTGTTCGACCGGACAGGAGCCGAGTCGGGAGGTTTCTGATGCTGTCGATGAGCAGCTGAAAATCGAGGTAGCTATCGAGCACGAAAAACGCCTCATCTATTTCGCCGAGGATGATCCGAACATCACTGAGGATTTTGCCCGGCAGATAGGCTTTTTCGGATTTCCGATCCGCCGCGTTCGCGATTTTGTCTCCGCTACCGATCTCGACGACGAGCACGACGAAGCGATTATCATCGCCGATACCCGATACCTTCTCGAAAACCCTTCTACCGCTCAGAGGCTGTCTGAGATCCGTGCGCAAAACCCCGGGCGGGTATTCCTGGTTCTGCTCTCGGATTCGGATGACTTTGCGTCGCGGCTTTTCGGAGTTCGCCTCGGTGGGGATGCGTTCTTTTCCACCCCGGTCGAGGTGCCGCGCCTGGTCGACGTCATCGACAAGATTACATCTGACTTTGACCACTCGCCCTATCACGTACTGATCATCGACGACGATCCCGAGCAGCTTGCCTACAACGCGCTTACGCTCCAGAACGCCGGCATGATCACGTCGGTTGCGACAGACCCGAGGAATATCTTCAAGGTGCTTGTGGAGGCGAAACCGGAGATCATTCTCGTCGACCTCTATATGAAACACTGCGATGGTCGCGAGCTTGCACGGCTCATCCGCCAGCAGGAGGCGTTCATCGGAATCCCGATCGTCTTTCTCTCTATTGAAGTCGATCCGGACATCCAGATTGAGGCAATCAAGTCGGGGGGAGAAGAGTTCATCACCAAGCCGGTGAAACCCGAACACCTCGTAACCTCGCTCGAAATGCGGGTGCAGCGAACGCGAAACATACGCTTCTTCATGGAGCGCGATTCGCTGACCGGTCTGTTGAACCATACCCACCTGATGGAGGGACTCGGGAATGAGGTTCGCAGAGCAGAACGCATCGGAAATGATCTGTGCTTTGCGATGATCGACATTGATCAGTTCAAGCACGTAAATGATACCTACGGACACCTCACCGGAGACCGCGTGCTGAAGAGCCTTGCCCGCATTCTGCAGGACAGGCTGCGCAAGACCGACTGCATCGGTCGATATGGGGGGGAAGAGTTTGGCGTCGTTTTCTTCAATACCACAACTGAACACGCGTCGCGCATCCTCGACGACATCCGGACGAGCTTTTCGCACATTCGCCACCGGGCCGGCGGAACGGATTTCTACGTTTCATTCAGCTGCGGGATCGCCGGATATCCGGCGCACAAAACGGTCGCGGATTTGAATAAAGCGGCCGACGCGGCTATGTACCGGGCAAAGGAGCAGGGGCGCAATCGAGTCGTGATCGCCTGAAGCAGGGTCCGTCGCGCCCAGCTTCGGTAGGTACATTTCTGTAGGGAGACCTGGCGGTTTCCTACAGTAGTGTAGTCGATATGGATTCGACGGCAGGGCAGCGCCGCGCGGTCGAAATCGTTAATCGTGAGAGGAAAAAGATTTAAGCAGGTTGCTATCATCGGGGGGATTTTGGCGCAGTAATTGCTTATTACGTGCATCGCGGTCTATTGCCGGTGCGAAATCCGGTCCGGTATTCGTGTGACGAGGCGTTTCCCGAAATCGGGGAAGAAAACGTAGTGCAAATAGTGTTTCGGAGCGTATAATGTAGCCTGCGAAATGCGGGGCCGGCCTGGCCCTTCTGCGCAATCGCTGCAACCCCGGGAAAGGAGTCCTTGCTTAAGATGAGCGCTTCAGCCGATGTGCACCCGCTGCGTGAATCACGGTTCGACTGGGGTCGGGTAGTTCTCAATGTGTTTCTGCCGATCGCCGGGGTAATTGTCGCGCTTCTCATAGGAGCGATATTTCTCCTGCTTCTGAAAGCTGACCCGCTGGCTGCCTACGCCGCGATGGCGCGCGGGGCGGTCGGTACCACCTTCGGCCTCACCCAGACCCTGGTAAAAGCGACTCCATTGCTCCTGGTCGGTCTGGGAATCTGCATAGCTTTCCGTGCGAACATGATCAACATCGGCGGTGAAGGGCAGATCATCGCCGGAGCGATTATGGCGACCTGGTTCCCGCTCACGTTCCACTCCGCCCCGGGCTGGCTTCTGATCCCTTCGACTATGCTCGCGGGGTTCATGGCCGGAGCGATGTGGGGCTTTGTCCCCGGGATTCTCAAGGCACGGCTAAACGTAAACGAAATTCTCAGTACGGTCATGATGAACGCAATCGCATTGCAGCTGATGAATCTCCTGCTGCAGGGACCGCTCATGGATCCGGCGGCGGTGAAGCAGGGGACCTTCCTTGCTCAGTCTGCCCAGCTTCCGCATCAGGTATGGCTTGCGCGTCTGGTACCGCGAACTCTGCTGCATTCGGGAGCCATCGTGGCGCTGGTGTTCGCCGGGCTCGTCTATCTGTTTCTCTGGAGGACCACTATCGGTTATGCCATTCGCGCGGTCGGACTGAACCCGGACGCCTCCCGCTACGCCGGAATCAATGTTTCGACCGCTCAGGCTCTGTCGATGACTCTCGCAGGCGGATTCGCGGGTCTGGCAGGCGTTGTAGAAGTGATCGGCGTCCAGCACCGGCTCCTCGAAGGGCTCACCAGCGGCTACGGATTCACCGGCATCGTGGCCGCGTTGCTGGGTGGGCTTCATCCCCTTGGGCTGATTCCCGCCTCCATTCTTTTCGGTGGGCTTCTGGTGGGCGCAGATACCATGCAGCGAGCTGTGCAGGTGCCCTCGGCGCTCATCACGGCAATTCTCGGTCTGGTCGTGCTTTTTGTCTCAGGCGCCGCTCTCTGGTCACGAAAATGGGCAGCGCGCCGCATGACATTTCAGCACCCGGAAAGTGAGAAATCATCCCCATGAGCGGCATATTTTCAATCGCCGTTGTCACCGGAATTCTCAATACCATGATGGGCCTCGCGACCCCCTTTCTCTACGCGGCACTGGGCGAAACCTTTGCGCAGAAATCGGGAGTAGTCAATCTGGGCGTCGACGGGATCATGCTGATCTCTGCGTACGCGGCGTTCTACGTCGCCCTCATTTCGGGCAATCTCTGGCTCGGTGTGCTTGCCGCGGCAATTGTCGGCCTCGGTATGGGGCTGATCATGTCGTTTGTCAGCGTGACTCTCAAAGCCGAACAGGGCGTGAGCGGAATCGGCCTCTACATGTTCGGCCTCGGGATGTCGAGCCTGCTTTTCAAAGTCACCATCGGCACCGTGAAGACCGTTGTGGGATTTCCGCAGGTGAAGGTTCCGCTGCTCGGTGACATTCCGGTCATCGGACCGATCTTTTTTCGCGACAGTCTTCCGGTCTACGGAGCGTTCCTGCTCGTGCCGATTGCCTGGTGGGTTCTGGAGAGGACGACGCTGGGATTGAAGATCAAAGCGGTGGGCCAGAATCCGGCGGCGGCGGACTCCGTGGGGATCAGCGTGGATGGAATACGCTACTTCAGCGTCTGCCTCGGCGCGATTCTGGCAGGCCTCGCCGGCGCATCGCTTTCGATTTCTCAGCTTAATCTTTTTCAGGACAATCTTACGGCGGGGCAGGGCTTTATCGCGGTCGCGCTCGTATATTTTGGCGGATGGAGTCCCTTCGGCGTCCTTGCCGGTGCGCTCCTGTTCAGCGTCGTCAACTCGTTCCAGCTATGGATGCAGGTGCTCGGAGCGAAAATTCCTTCCAGCGTGGCGGTTATGCTTCCCTATCTTCTCACGATCGCCGCGCTTACCGTGACGGTGAACCGTGTTCGCCAGCCGGCGGCGCTGAACAAACCGTTCGAGCGGGGAGAAAGCTAGAACCGTCTCGTGAGGTATACTGCGGGAACTACCGAAGCGTACGCGCTTCGTGAAAGGAGAGGTTTCATGAAACGAGTGTTGATTGTTGTGGCAGTGCTGTTTGCGGCGGCCGGGATGCTGTTCGCCGGCGGAAGCACGGAGAAAGCGAGTGGACCGGCAATGGCGGCGGCGAAGCCGTTCAAGATTGCGGTGGTGATGCCTAGTGCGACCACGGACGCGGCGTTCAGTCAGTCGATGTGGAGCGCGCTCCAGTCAATCCAGAAAGAGATGGGCGGCGAATCGAAGCTCGAACTCAAGTACTCGGAGAACATGTACAACGTTCCCGACGCGGCGGCCGCTATCCGCGACTACGCCAGCCAGGGTTTTAACATTGTCATTGCTCACGGCTCCCAGTACGGATCTTCGGTACAGGAGATCGCCAAGGATTTTCCCGAGGTGACCTTCGCATGGGGCACCGACGTAAACACCTTCGGCATGCCGAACGTCTACGCCTACACGGCCGCGGCCGAGCAGGGTGGATACGTAAACGGCGTTCTGGCTGCGAAGTTGTCGAAAAGCAAAAAGGTCGGCGTCACCGGCCCGGTCGAAGTAGGCGATGCGAAAACCTATATCGACGGGTTTGTTCAGGGAGTGCAGGCAACCGATAAATCGATTGCCATATCCAAGACATGGACGGGCTCCTTCTCAGACGTCGCTCTGATGGCTGCGGCTGCCAAGACCCAGATCGCAAACGGCGCCGACATCCTCACCGGATCTTCCCAGTCAGTTGTCGGATCAATCGGTGCGGCGAAGGACAATGGAAGCGTGCTCTGGTTCGGGACTCAGGCCGATCAGGCATCTCTTGCACCGGCCCTCGTGGTGGCGAGCCAGGTCTACGACTGGACCGCAATGCTCAAAGACATCATTGCGAAGCACAAGGCAGGAACCCTTGGCGGCATCACCTATACGCTGACGCTCGCAAACGGCGGGTTGAAGATAGCTTACAACCCCGGCTACAAGCTCGCGGCCGACGTGAAGGCAGCCGGTGATGCGGCAATCAAAGGCATCACCGACGGATCGATCAAGGTCAACCCGTAACCGGGTTTCTCGAAGGCGATCTGCCCGCCCGTGCGGGCGGGTCGCCATCTGTGCACCCGCGGCGGTTTCCATGGCTGAGTGTTCCGTGACAGAAAATACCCGACGAATCCAGCGCGTTGAGCTGCGGGATATCGTGAAATGCTTTCCCGGCGTAGTGGCGAACGCGGGCGTCTCGTTCGACGTCGCGGCGGGGGAGGTGCATGCGCTTCTGGGGGAGAACGGCGCCGGAAAAAGCACGTTGATGCGTCAGCTCTACGGGATGTATCGCCCCGACGAGGGGGAAATCGTAATCGACGGAGTTCCGCACCAATTCCGTTCGCCTGCCGATGCCATCCGGGCAGGAATCGGCATGATCCACCAGCATTTCATGCTCGTTCCCACCCTTACCGTTGCGCAGAATGTCGCGCTCGGACAGCGTTCCTCGCGAGGTTTTTTGCTGGACACGAAGCGCGTCTCCGAGCGGATCCACCAGCTTTCCCGGGATTACGGCCTGCAGGTCGACCCGAAGGCCTACGTCTGGCAGCTTTCGGTCGGCGAACAGCAGCGAGTGGAGATCATCAAGGCACTTTATCGCGGAGCGGGACTCATCATTCTTGACGAACCGACGGCCGTCCTCACGCCGCAGGAGGTCAATGATCTTTTTGCAACGCTCAAGCGTATGGTCGGCGAAGGCCACTCGCTGGTCTTCATTTCGCACAAACTGCACGAGGTTCTCGCAATCAGCGACCGGGTAACGGTGCTCCGCGACGGGAAGGTGATCGGAACCCGCCGCACCGCCGACGTGACCCAAAAGGAGCTGGTGCGGATGATGGTTGGCCGCGAACTGTCGGATCTCCATGCCCGCCCGGTTCAGAAGGGAGAGATCCGGCTCGCCGTCGAAGGAATGCGTGCTGTCGGAGATCGTGGAACTGAAGCGCTTCGCGGCGTCGACCTGGAGATACGCGCGGGTGAGATCGTAGGGCTCGCGGGAGTGTCGGGCAATGGTCAACGCGAGCTGGCCGAGTGCCTTGCCGGGGTCCGCAGGATCTCCGCTGGTCGCCTGCTCGTCGGTGAGGCTGATCTCGGCTCGGCGACGCTCAATGCGCGTATCGCCGCCGGAATGGCGTTCATCCCGGAAGAGCGCATGCGCGACGGCGCCATTCGGGAGTTTTCAGTTCAGGAGAATCTCTTCCTTCACGACCACCGTGCGGCGCAGTTTTCCCGCGGGATTTTCCTGAGCTTCGGTCGAATGGCCGCTCACGCGGGCGATCTTATCGCGGAGTACGCGGTGAAAACGCCGAGCCGCGATACGCCGCTGAAGAACCTTTCCGGCGGGAACATCCAGAAGCTTATCATGGCAAGAGAGCTTTCGCGTCGGCCCGAGATTCTCATCGCTGCGCAGCCGACACGCGGTGTAGACATAGGTGCGAGCGAGTACATCCACCAGCGACTCCTGATGCAGCGCGAGCTGGGAACAGGCATCCTTCTCATTTCGGAAGATCTGGACGAGATTCAGGCGCTTGCCGACCGGATCGCTGTCATGTATGAAGGCAAGATCGTAGGAATTGTGGATCGCGGACAGGGCTCCGTGGAACAGATAGGTCTGATGATGGCGGGCGTGTCGATGGCGGAGGCTCTTCAATCCACAACCTGAACATCTGCGGGTGGCGTGATCCGGGAAAATAGAGTACAATATTAGATAGGTATCGGATTGCCGGTCGGCACCTTTATGCCGGCGTCGGGATATTGGACCCGTCGAAAAGAGCCGGCGCCGGAGATTCGGCGTCGCCTGAGTCTCTGGCGTTATCCCCTAAAAAGGAGGACTCGATTCATGAGTCTTTGGTCCAACTACATCCTGGCACAATCGCTCGAGGAGGCCATCGGGGCCCTCGGCGAAAGACCCGGGCAGGCATGCCCGGTAGCGGGAGGCACAGATCTCCTGCTGGAGCTGCAGCAGGGGCATCACGCTCCCGTTCACACCCTGGTTGACGTCACTCGCATCCCGGAGCTGGCAAAGCTCGAAGTGCGTGGCGATCACCTTTTCATCGGTGCTTCGGTGCCGGTACGTGAAATTACCAACTCACCGCTTGTTCTCGAGCACGCTATGGCAGTTTCCGAGGCGGCCGGTCTCATCGGCGGTCCGCAGGTTCGGAACACCGCCACGCTCGGCGGCAACGTCGCGCATGCGCTTCCCGCGGCAGACGGTATGATCGGTCTGATTGCGCTCGGCGCACAGGTCGATATAGCAAGTGCGGCAGGGACGCGGAGCGAACCGATGCTCAAGCTCTTCCTCGGGCCGGGAAAGTCTGCACTTCAGGCCGACCGGGAGGTTCTGGTCGGATTTCGGGTTCCCCTTCGCCGGCCGGGACAGGCTTCCGCCTTCAGTCGAGTCATGCGCCCTCAGGGGGTAGCGCTGCCGATCCTGAACGCAGCGGTTTGGATCGAACGTGAGGGGGATACGATCACCGGTTGTCGAATAGCCGTCGGCCCCTCCGGTCCGGTGCCGGTTCGTGCAACCGCGATAGAAGAGCTCGTAATCGGGCGGGAGCTCGACGAGGATCTTCTGGATCGAATGCGGGAAGCGATTCCCGACGCGTTCCGCTTCCGAAGCAGCGCCCAGCGCGCCGGCGCCGATTACCGGTATCAACTCTGCGAGGTTCTATTGAAAGAGGTCATAAAAACAGCCTGGCAACGGGCGGAAATGGTGAAGGTGTCATGAAAAAACAAGCTATTGAATTTTCGGTCAACGGAAAGCTGGTCTCCCTCGAAGAGAAACCCGGTGAAATGCTTTCCGACCTCTTGCGATATCGTCTTGGGCTCACCGGTACGAAGATCGGATGCAACGAGGCCGAATGCGGGTCCTGCACAGTCTTGATCGACGGCGAACCGGTGCTCTCCTGCAGCTACCCGGCTGCGAAAGTGCGTGGGTCCAGCGTGGTCACCGTTGAGGGATTGGCTGCACAGTACGCCGGCGACGCGATTCCCGCAGGCAACGGGCACGCCACCGGCAACGGGCACTCCGTCGGCAACGGGCACTCCGTCGGCAACGGGCACGCGGCGGGGGTCATCCCACCCGACCTGTCCGTCGCGGCAACCCATCTCCATCCGCTGCAGGACGCGTTCGTGAAGTATGGCGCGGTTCAGTGCGGTTTCTGCATTCCGGGTCAGCTCATGACCTCCTACGCGCTTCTCAAACGAAATCCCGATCCGACCGATGACGAAATCAAGTACGCGCTCAAAGACACGCTCTGCCGATGTGCCGGCTATCCGACGATCATCAAGGCCATTCACGCCGCGGCTACGGCTGTCCGTACCGGGCTGCCGGTTGAGCCGCCGTCCGACATTCCGAACTCGGCAATTCCGCACAAAGCCGTTGGGACCATCCGTTCGCGCATGGACGGTGTCGCCAAAGTTACCGGAAGTGCCCGTTATACCGATGACCTCACTTTCGACGGCATGCTCCACGCGCGTGTCAAACGCGCAATGGTTCCGTCTGCGATCGTGAAATCGCTTGACGTGGGCCGCGCGCGAAAGCTTCCGGGTGTGATCGCAGTTCTCACCGCAGAAGACATTCCGGGCAAGCATGACCACGGTGTCGTCTATACCGACTGGCCGGTGCTGGTCGGCGTGGGCGAGAAGATCCGCACTGTCGGCGACCCGGTTGCGATAATCGCCGCAGAATCCCGGGAAGTCGCTACCGAGGCACTCGGGCTCATCGATGTGCAGTTCGAGCTGCTTCCCGTGGTGAGCGACCCGGTTCAAGCGGCGCGGGCGGACGCACCGGCCATTCACCAGGGCGGAAACCTGCTCAAGCACATCAAGGTCCGCAAGGGCGACATGGACGCAGGCTTCGCCCAGGCTGACGTGATTGTGGAACATACTTTTTATACTCCGATGCACGACCATGCGTTTCTCGAGCCTGAGTGCAGTATCGCCCGCCTGACCGAAGAGGGCCGTGTCGAGGTCTACGTCGGTTCTCAGATTCCCTACGAGGACCGTACTCAGGTGGCCGACGCGCTCGGGATTCCCGAAACCCAGGTGCGTATTCTCGGTCAGCTTGTCGGCGGTGGATTCGGCGGCAAAGAGGATATCGCCGGGCAGATCCACGCAGCGTTGCTCGCCTGGGTGACGAAGCGCCCGGTGAAGCTGCTCTTCGACCGGAACGAAAGTCTCCTGGTACATCCCAAACGCCATGCGACACAGATCAAGATCAAGGCGGGCGCAAAGAAGGACGGGAAACTCGTCGCGTTCGAGACCGAGCTCTACGGCGATACCGGCGCCTATGCGTCCCTCGGCGATAAAGTCATGACTCGCGCGACCACGCACTCGTCGGGTCCCTACGAGGTGCCGAACGTCAAGGCCGATTGCTACGCCATGTACACCAACAATCCGCCGGCGGGTGCATTTCGGGGATTCGGTGTGGTCCAATCGGCATTTGCCGTTGAAAGCGCAATGGACATGCTCGCGGAGAAGCTCCACATGGATCCGATCGTGCTGCGACGAATAAATGCGCTGCGCGAAGGAAGCATAACGAATACCGGACAGCTTCTGTCGAGCAGCGTCGGCCTCCTGGAGTGCATCGAGAAGCTGGAATCGGAAATGGTTCGCCTGAGCGGCCCGAAGCCGTTCGAGGCGAAGAGGGTTCCCGGATCACCCCAACTGGTGACCGCGTGGGGAATCGCCGCCGCGTATAAGAATACCGGCCTCGGCGGCGGTGCGCCGGACAAGGCAGCGGCGGAGATCGAGCTCTATGCCGATGGTACCGTCGAGGTTCGCAGCTCGTCGGCCGAGCTCGGACAGGGCCTTCCGACCGTGCTCCAGCTCATAGCCGCCGAGGAGCTGGCGATATCACCCGACTCGGTGCGTGTGCTTCTCTCGGACACCGATTTGACCCCCGACGGCGGTCCGACCACCGCATCCCGTCAGACCTACGTGACCGGCAACGCAGTGCGGCAGACGACCGCGGCTTTCCGGGAGATGATGACCGACCTGCTTGCCGGGCGCCATGGCGCCGAGAAAGAGACCGTCCGCTGGGAAGACGGGCGTATTCTCGTGAACGGCGCGACGATTACCCTCGCGGAAGCTGCCGCAGAGCTGACCTCTGCCGGCAAGTCCCTTCGCCTGACAACCGTTTACAACGCACCGGAAACAAAGCCGCTTGGTGAGGGCGGAGACATGCACTTCGGCTTCTCATTCGCTGCACAGGGAGTGGAGGTCGAGGTCAACACCGAGACCGGAGAGGTGCGAGTGCTGCGTCTGGTAAGCGCGACCGATGTGGGGGCTGCAATCAATCCCCTGGGACTTCGCGGTCAGATCGAGGGCGGTGCGATGATGGGTGTCGGTCACGCTCTCTCGGAGAACTTCATGGTAGAGGAGGGGAGGGTAGTAACAGACCGCCTGTCCCGCTACCGTATGGCGCCAATTACGATGACGCCCGAGATTATACCGATTGTCGTGGAACACGGTGTGCCGACCGGTCCCTATGGTGGAAAGGGCGTGGGAGAAATTGTGACGATTCCCACCGCGCCCGCGGTGACCAACGCTCTGTACAATGCAGTCGGCGTACGGCTCGACAGAATACCGGTGGACCAGGAGCTGGTATTGAAGAAGATCCGTGAGCAGGCAAAAGTGCCGGCCGCCGCGCGCTGAGTTCGAGGCTATTGTCCGGGGTAACCTGGCGCTTGTGGAGTGCGGGATACGTGCAACCGCACTCCCGTTGACTTTGTTCCCGGATTTTCGTAGTCTTGAATACGGTTTAAATTCTTTGTACAACCCGCTCGGTGGGCATCCTTCCCGACTCCCCCTATTGAAGGTATGACTTTGACATTCAACGACTTCGCATTGAAGAGTGAGCTGATCCAGGCGGTGAGCGAGATCGGTTTTGAAATCGCAACGCCGATCCAGGAACGCGTTATTCCCTACATGCTCGAAAACGATGTGGACCTTACGGCTCTCGCGCAAACCGGTACCGGGAAAACCGCGGCGTTCGGTCTCCCGATTCTGAACTCATTGACTCTTGCAGATCGCTTTCCACAGGCGCTGGTGATCTGCCCGACGCGCGAGCTGTGCATGCAGATTACCGGCGACCTTCAATCGTATGGCAAATACCTGCACGGGCTGTCGGTAACCGCGGTCTACGGCGGCGACAGCATGGACCGGCAGATCCGGGCGATGCGTGCGGGCACACACGTGGTTGTGGCAACCCCCGGGCGTCTGCTCGACCTCATGAACCGCAAGGCGGTGGATGCGGCGCGGGTTCGCTATCTCGTGCTGGACGAAGCGGACATCATGCTCAACATGGGATTCAAAGAGGAGATGGACGCCATTCTGTCGGCCGTTCCGTCGGAACGTCAGACGGTGCTTCTGTCGGCGACCATGTCACATGAGGTGGCGCGAATAGCCGCCGAATACATGAAGAACCCGGTCGAGATTTCGGCCGGCGCGCGGAACGCCGGAGCATCCACCGTCGAGCACGGCTACTACATGGTACACGCGCGGGACAAGTACGTCGCGCTGAAGCGCATTGTAGACTTTCACCCCGACATGTACGCGATCGTCTTCTGCCGCACACGCGCCTCGACTCAGGATGTCGCGGATCGGATGATAAAAGACGGCTATAACGCGGAGGCACTTCACGGCGAGATGGCCCAGCCCCAGCGGGACCTTGTCATGCGCAAGTTCCGGCAACGGAACCTGCAGCTTCTGGTCGCGACCGATATCGCGGCGCGCGGACTCGACGTCGATGACCTCACCCACGTCATCCACTACGATCTTCCCGATGAGCCGGAGGTCTACACCCACCGGAGCGGGCGCACGGGTCGCGCCGGGAAATCGGGGATTTCACTTTCAATCATCAACCTTCGCGAGAAGTACAAAATCCGGCAGGCCGAAAACGCCATTCGGGGTAAGATCACCGAGATTCGAATTCCGACCGGACAGGAAATCTGCGAACGGCAGCTCATGCACCAGATCGACCGCGTCAAAGCGGTGGAAGTGGACACCGACCGGATTGCCCGTTACATGCCGATTATCGAAGAGAAGCTCGTTGGTCTCGATCGCGAACAGATCCTGGCCCACTTTGTCTCCCTCGAGTTCAACCGTTTTCTCGACTACTACAAATCGGCTGCCGAACTCTCTCCGGTCTCCGAGTTTCGTTCTTCCGAGTATGGCAGCGACCGCGGGCGCTCCCGCGTCGAGGGTCGCGGACGAATCGAAGATTCGGTCAACCTGGTCCTGAACATCGGGAAAAAGGATCGTGTTCTTCCGGCGGACGTCATCGGCATCATAAACCGCGCCACGCGGGGCAGCAACGTCAACATCGGCAGGATTGATATCGGAGAGTTCGATACACGGTTGCAAATTGAAGCCGGTGCCGCCGCCATCGTCATTGCTTCGGTGCGGGGCCAGTCGTTTCGCAGCCGCAAATTGCGGGTGGAAGAGCAGAAAGGGTCACCCTATGCGAGGCCGCCGGGGAGGCCCGGCGGATACAAAGGCAAGCGAAGCGGAAGATAGTCGAACGCAGAAAGCCGATCGCGCGTGAGCGCGCCGTATCAGCGGGCCGGTTTCCGTTTCAGCATCCCGCCGAGAACCGCGGCTGGATCTTTTACCCTGGATAGCAGAATCATCGCGGCGATGATGTAGGGTTTGTAGCCCGCTTCGAGGTAGGTGTCGTTCCGGTACCGCTCGAATACGCTTGCCGCGACCTCGCCCTCTTTGCAGGAAACCCCGGAAATGTCCGCGGGGAGACAGTGCATGTAGAGCCCCGTCCCGCCCTTTGTCAGCTTCATCATCTGTTCGGTGCACTCCCACGAGCGATACCTGGCATTGTTAGTGAGGCATCGCTTCTCGAGCTCCTTGAGCCCCGGTTCATTTCCGGCCTTCAGGAGTTCGGTTCGCTCCTGCATCACCGCGTAGGGCGCCCAGCTCTTCGGATAGACGATGTCGGCATCCGCGAAAGCGTCCTGCATCGAGGAGGCCACAGCGAAACTCCCTCCGGTCTTTGACGCATTCCGTTTCGCCACTTCAAGTGTTTCAGGGATGAGCGAATAGCCCTCCGGGTACGCAAGGGTTACATCCATTCCGAAACGCGTCATCAAACCGATAATGCCCTGGGGAACCGAAAGCGGTTTTCCGTAAGAAGGAGAGTAGGCCCAGGTCATCGCGATCTTCTTGCCCTTGAGCTTCTTGGCGCCGCCGAAATGGTTGACGAGGTGCAGCATGTCTGCCATGGACTGGGTGGGGTGATCGATGTCGCTCTGCAAATTGATGACCGCCGGCCGCTGCGGAAGCACTCCGGCCTTTACCGCGTCATCGAGCGCGTCGCCGATCTCGCGCTGGAACCGGTCGCCTTCGCCAAGATACATATCGTCGCGAATGCCGATGGCCTCGGTAAGGAAGCTTATCATGGTGGCAGTCTCGCGAACCGTCTCACCGTGAGCAACCTGACTCTTCTTCTCCTCGAAATCCTGCACTGCGAGTCCAAGCAGGTTGCAGGCGCTCGCGTAGGAGAAACGGGTTCGGGTCGAGTTGTCCTTGAAGATCGAAACCGCAAGCCCCGAATCCCACAATCGCGGCGTTATGCCTTTCTGCCGCATGCCGCGCAGTATCTCGGCGACGAGAAATGTCGCACGGATTTCATCTTCGGTCTTTTCCCAGGTGAGAAGAAAGTCCTTTCCGTACATAGCGATTTTTCTGCCGTCCAGTTTCTCGATTTGTTCCCCGATATCCTTGATTGTCATAGCTGTCCTTCCTCCGTTTCCTGTTACGCTATTCCGGCTCTGCTGAGCAGGCGGCGGGACTCCGCCCCGGCCCGCAGGCCTATTTCCTCTTCCTGGTGGCCGGCGAGCTCTCCGTGCTCGATTGCCACTTTCCCGTTCACGATAACCCAGTCGGCGCTGTGATTGTAGCCGCAGAATAGCAGCGCCGCCGCCGGGTCCGAAAGGGCGCCGGTGTACTCGAGTCTGGCGACGTCAAACAGCGCGATATCGGCGATCTTGCCCTCTTCGAGCCGTCCGAGTTTCTCGTATCCGAGTATGCGGGCGCCGCCTTCGCCGGCCATTCGGTAGACTTCGGCGGCGGTGATTCCGGCAGCCCCGTATTTGATGCGCTGCAGCAACATCGTCTGCCGCATTTCGCCCAGCATATCTGAGGAGTCATTTGACGCGGATCCGTCGACACCGATGCCGACCACGGCATTGCGATCCAGCAGTTCCCGTACGCGGCAGATTCCTGAGCCCAGCCGCATGTTGGATGAAGGGCAGTGCCCGACCGCGGTGCCCGTTCGGGCGAGTGTATCCAGCTCCTGGTCGTTGAAAAAGATCCCGTGCGCATACCAGACGTCAGGGCCGATGAACTCACAGTCTTCCATCAATTCGAGCGGTCGCCGATCGTACATGCTGATGCAGTACTCGTCCTCGTCGGAAGTCTCCGCAAGGTGAGTATGGAGACGAACCCGGTGTTTCCGTGCAAGCTGCGCAGTCTGTCGCATGAGCGTCTCCGAAACACTGAACGGGCTGCACGGCGCGAGCGCCACCTTTCGCATCGAATCCTCCGACGCATCATGGTAACGGCTTATTGTCTGTTCGCTTTCGGCAAGAATCAGATCCTCATCCTGCACGCAAGTGTCGGGCGGAAGTCCGCCGTCTTTCCTGGAACGGGACATCGAACCGCGCGTCGGTGAAAAGCGCATTCCGAGTTCCGACGCCGCCTTGAACTGGATTCCGGGGATATCGGCATGAAGGTCCACCGGGTGGAGGTAGTGGTGGTCGGTTGTACAGGTGCATCCGGTTTTCAGAAGTTCCGCCATCGCGAGCATACTCGACCAGTAGACGGCATCTTCGTTGACCCCTTTCCATACCTCATACAGATAGACAAGCCAGTCGAAAAGCTTGGCGTTCTGGACCGCCGGAAGATTCCGTGTAAGGGTCTGGTAGAAGTGATGATGCGTGTTGACGAAACCGGGTGTGACCACGTGGCGCGAAGCATCGATGACTACCGCGTCCGCGGGGGTCTCGATGCGCTTGCCTATGCGGTTGATTCTGTTTCCGTCGACAAGAATATCGTACCCGCACAGGTCGGCACCTTCGCTTTGCACGATGCAGAGGCAGTCCTTCAATAATATCATTTTGTCACATCATGATTGAATTCGTCTATCAGAGCGTCGATCGCCGGGACCTGCGCGTGCAATCCATCCCAGTAGCCGCGGTAATCGGTCCATTGAGCGCGAAGCTCGTTCAGATCCTTGCCGAGCTGCTCGATCCAGGTAAAGTATTTTAAATTGTGGACCCGCCGCTTGTCGACGTGGGATAGTTCGAGCAGGTGATCCACCGGGATGCTGGTGAGCCGCTCGTAGTCACGGTCGGCTTGCCGCGCATCGTACGCCCCCCGTTCGGCGGTAAGCTCGGTGAGCCGGCTGCCGTACAGTTCCAGGGAATCCGTGAAGACGGTGAAGACGACGTCGTGTTCACCAAGCTCGTAGTAGCGGGCGAATTTGATCGCGCCGATGAGGTTGCCGATGCCCGAAATGCCGATCCAGTCCATCCGGTCGAGCTGCGAGGCGGGGACGCCGGCCTCCGCGAGCGCCTTGCGACCTGCCGGTTCGTTGAACAGGCGTAGAAATCGCATGGTAAGCTCGTCGTCCACACCAATCGCCATATCGGTGTCACGAAGATTGTGTATCCAGGGGATGTGCTTGTCACCGATACCTTCGATGCGATGTGAGCCGTAACCGTTTTCGAGAATTGTCGGGCATTGGAGTGCCTCTGCGACAGCGATTCTGGCGCCCGGAAACTTCTCCTTGAGATACGAGCCGGACCCAAGCGTCCCGCCGGAACCGGAGGAGAGAACCGTCCCCGCCACGACATCCTGCGGTCGCGCGATCTTTCGGAACACAGTCTCCATCGCGGGTCCTGTCACCGCGTAGTGCCACAGATGATTCCCGAGCTGATCGAATTGATTGAAAATGACCACGTCATTCCGGGTCCGGTCGAGTTCGATGCACTTATCAAAAATCTCCTTGACGTTGCTCTCCGACCCCGGAGTGGCGATGACCTCTTCGGTCATGGTGGCGAGCCAGGTAAAACGCTCCTTCGACATTCCCTCCGGAAGAATCGCGACAGACGGGCAGGCGAGAAGGCGGGAAATGTAGGCGCCGCCGCGACAGTAGTTGCCCGTACTCGGCCAGACCGCCTTCTTTTCCACCGGATTGAACCTGCCGGTCACGAGCTCCGGCACGAGGCAGCTGTACGCCGCGCCCACCTTGTGTGCGCCTGTGG
Source organism: Spirochaetia bacterium (assembly GCA_035530755.1). GTDB lineage: Bacteria > Spirochaetota > Spirochaetia > DSM-27196 > DATKUC01 > DATKUC01. The sequence goes on from DATKUF010000108.1 coordinate 16,862, forward strand.
GAAACCATTTACCGACAAGGGCAACGATGCGCGCTTTCACTCCGGTCAGTTCGCTCGGCAACTCAAGATAGTTGACGTCGCCGAAAGTTCCGCCTTTCTCGACCGGTTCGTTCTGCCAGGTGACGCGAAAGAGATTTCGCGGATGAACGTCCCAGAGCCCAATCTGCGACAGTTCCTGTTTCACCGATTCGGGAATCTTCGACGGATCGCGCATCTGCGCTAAAGTAGGCAGAAGAATCTTGCGCTCGCGGCAGCGCTCGACGTTCCTTGCGCGCTGGGTTTTCTCTACGTGCAGATCGATCATTTTTTACTCCTGTATTTACAGCAGATTCGCAAACGCCGCCGAGATCTGTCCGGGCGGCTGCATAAATTGCGGTCTACGCGAGCTCAAGCGCGCGCGCCGCGTTTGCCGTATCTTTCAATCCCGACCCGGTAATGAGCAGGACCACCCGGCTCTCGCGGTCGATAGAATCACGAACTTTCAGGAATCCCGCGAACGCTGCGCTGGACGAGGGTTCTGCGAAGAGTCCCGATGCGGCCGAAAGCCGTCTCTGTGCTTCGAGTATTTCCCGGTCCGAGACAGATATCGCGCGGCCTCCGTATTTCTGCAGTTTCGCCAGAGCGTGTGTGCCGTTTCGCGGGACGTCTACGGATATGGAATCGGCGATCGTTGTCGATGCCACCGGATCCGTGAACTCTCCTGCCGCGAGCGCGCGAGCGATGGCGTTCGACCCATCTGCCTGGCAGGCCCAGACGGTCGGCACCCTGTCCAGGCGCCCGAGGCGAACCAGGTTCTCGAATCCGCGGTAGACTCCTGCCAGGATTACCCCGTCACCGACGGGAACAAACAGATGGTCCGGGGCCACGGCAACGCCGTCGTGCGACGCGAGCTGAGCGGCGATTTCGTAGGCGACCGTCTTCTTGCCCTCGATGGTGAGCGGATTGTACGCAGTGTTGCGTGAAAGTGCGCCGCCCCGGGCGGTGTATTCGAGCGAGCGGTCGAATGCGACATCGTAGGTTCCGTCCACCTGACGCAGCTGCGCGCCGTACTGGAGAACCTGGATCCTCTTTGCCGGCGGCGCGCTGGAGGGAAGGAAGACCGTAACCGCGATGCCTGCCGCGGCACCGACCCCGGCCATCGAAGAGGCCGCGTTGCCGGTGCTCGCAAGGGCAATTTCCTTCACGCCGTGCCGTGCCGCAAAGGCGGCAACCAGGTAGGACGCGCGGTCCTTGTACGACCCTGTCGGGTTGCAGGTATCATCTTTGAGATAAAGGCGGGGAAAGCCGAGTGCGCTTCGCAGGCGCGCCGGCTCCCACAACGGCGTGTTCCCAACCGGGATCGGCGGAAACCAGATCGGCTCAACCGGCAACGGTATTCCGTCGGAAGCAAACTCCCCATCCCACTCGGTCTCAAGGATACCTTCGAGCGGTCTCAGCGGTTTCTGCGCTGCCGAGCATCGATCGCACAGGTAGCGTCCGGGTTCGATGTCGTACGTGTTGCCGCAGACGGCACAGCGATAGAACCACTTCATGAGGCAGTGCCGGTCTTCTCCAGGGCAAAGGGAAGCGCGGCATAAAAGGCGCTGGCTTTCTCGAGGTCGTCGACGCGCGTCATTTCATTCGGAGCGTGTGCCTGATTCTCGTCACCCGGGCCGAACCCGATGAGCGGGATGCCGTGGCGACCGCAGATCGCAACTCCGTTTGTCGAGAAGGTCCACTTGTCTACGACCGGTTCGGCACCAAACAGACCCCGATACGCGTCGAAACCGCCGCGAACCAGCGGGTGGTCGGCGGGAATCTTCCAGGTTGGAAAGTATAGCTCCTGCTCGTAGTGGGTTCCCTTCCAGCTCACCTTGTTGTAGATCGGTACACGAACATCGTACAGATCATTCCCGAGCGCCTGCCGGACCTGTTCGACGGCCAGCTCCTTGGTCTCCCCCCAGGTGAGTCGACGGTCCAGATAGATCATGGCGAGATCGGGAACCGCACAAAGTGAGGGGCCGTGAGCATCCATCCGGGACACCACCACGGTTCCTTTGCCGAGAAAACCGTCGTCATCGGGCTTGAGCTCGCTGTTCAGTTTTTCCATTGCGAGCGCCGACCGCGACGCCTTGTAGGCCGCGCTGACACCTCGCTCGGGAGCTGAACCATGGCAGGATACACCGCGGAACAGGCATTCGATCTCCATGCGACCGCGGTGGCCGCGATACAGACGAAGGCTGGTCGGCTCGGTGGAAACGGCAAAATCCGGCACGAACTTCTCTTCTTCTATGAGGTACTTCCAGCACATTCCGTCGCAATCCTCTTCCATGACCGTGAACGTGAACCAGACGCTGTATTCCCCCGAATACTTGAGCTCTTTCAAAATCCGGATGGCGGTAATCATCGAAGCGGCCCCGCCGAGCTGGTCGGAGGTTCCCCGGCCGTGAACCAGACCATCCTTGATGATTCCGGAGAACGGATCGGTCTTCCATTGGTCGCGGTCGCCGATATCGACCGTGTCGATGTGGGCATCGATTGCGAGTATCTTCTTTCCATTTCCGACCCGCGCCAGAAGGCTCCCGAGGCCGTCTATCCGCACCTCGTCGGCACCGGCCTCTTTGCACATTTTTTCCAGGAGCCTGATGCGGTCGCCTTCGGTACCACTTAATGCCGGAACCTGCACGATACGGGAGAGTGCCCCGGCAGTCGCATCCCGGTAGGATTTCGCCTTTGTCAGAATTGCCTGAGACTGGTTTTCCATTTCTACTTCCTTTCTTCCATCCGCTTCCATAGCCGTCTGGTCTGTTCGCGGGACTTGTCGAATATCTGTCTCGAGTCGAATTGCGGTTCCCGGTTCCTCACGACGAACTTGCCGTTTATCATAACCGTGTGGACCGACCGACTCGTCATACCGAACATGACGTGACCGCCGAGGTTTCCATCCAGTAGTGGCGTGGGCGGATCATAATCCCAGAAGACGAGATCTGCCGCACATCCGGATTCCACGCGCCCGAACTTCATTCCGTCGGCACTGAAGTATCGGTCGAGAATGCGATTGCCGCGGTCGAGCATCGCCAGAATGGAGGGCGGCCACAATGGACCGCCCGCATCCCGGTGCTTGAAAAAGGCAAACGCCGCCTCCTGAAGCATATCCGAGCCAATGCCGTCGGTTCCCAGCACGGAGTTCCGGTACTTCGGAAGCAGGGTATTGTAGCCGACGAAGTTATTCATGTTCGACCGGGCGTTGTGCGCGAGAAACGAGTCTCGTTCGTTGAGAAGCTCCATCTCCTCTTTGGAAAGATAGAGTCCATGAGCGACAATTGATTTCGGTCCGAGGCAGCCTGCACGATCGAATCGGACGGCCAGATCGGCGCCGAATCGGTGGCGTGAGTCGGATGCATCGAAGCGGTCTTCGGCGGCGTGTGTGTGGAGGCCCCGTCCGCTATCGCGGACTGCCCCGCCGAGCGCGTCGACGGTGTCCTGATCAAGGGTGAACCCTGCGTGAGCGCCGATCGCAGCTTCGACGAGCGGAGTTTCGCCGCCCGATTTCGCAGCAGTGCGTTCGGCGTCCACGGCCTTGGCAAACCGGACGTTTTCGCGAATACCCGCTTTCGCTCCGGGTTTTCCGTTTCGGTCGGTCGTTTCGTAGCAGAGGATTCCGCGAAGCCCGACAGCCTCAAAAGCCTCTTTCAGCACCCCGAGGGAGCCATCCACAAACTCGGGGCTCGCGTGATGATCGATAACCGAGGTGACGCCGGACATGACCGCGTCGGCTGCACCGGAAAGGCCGCTGTACCGCGTGATCTGCTCGTCGAGCGCCCGGTCGAGGCGCCACCACAGGTGGGCGAGCTGCTGGCCGAAATCCTTGCTCGGCTTTATGTCGACCATGAGCCCGCGGGCGAGGGCCGAATAGAAGTGGTTATGCGAGCAGACGAGGCCCGCACTGACATAGGCGGCCGGGGACTCCCGTGTCGCTCCCGGGTATTTCGCCGACAGGCCCTGCCCAATCGCCGCGATACGATTCCCGTCGACAGCGACATCCACCGGGGCGGACACCGTTTCCGGTGCCAGCTCGATGATTCGCACGTTTTCGAATATGATCATTCGGATTTGTTCTCCACAAGATAGGAATGCGAGGAGCCGACGGTGTTCGCCAGATCGTACATACGGCGGAAGTCCCCGACCTCCTCCATGGTCATCCCCGCAGCGGACGCGGCGTTGCCGACCGGATCGGCGGTCGCGGCCGACACGCGGAGCGTTTCGCCCCGCACGCGGAGAAGCACTTCCGGCCCGCGCTTGTTTCCGCCCTTTGATCCGTCTCCGGCACCACTAATGAAGAAACCGGGATTTGTCGACTCGGCAAAGCTCTTCTCGGAGGAGAAGAGCGTCGGTTTGTCCTTGAACGGCCTGGCTTTCGTTTCGTAGGGGCAGAGGAATCCGCAGGCGCCGCAGTCGTTGCACAGGTCGTCGAGGTGAAGAATTTGCAGACTTTGCGTGAAAGACTTGCCGTGAGTGACCGGAATCGCTATGTTGGCGCGGTTTGGGCACACCTCGACGCAGCGCAGACATGCCGCGTCGCAGGACAGGCACCGCTCCGCTTCCCGCATTACCTGTTCGGCGGAAACCGCGCGCTTCGCCTCCTTCTCGTTCGCCTTGATGGGAATCGAGTGGATGATTCGGCCCCGATCGGCCGGGCGGGCTGCCTTTTTCTGAATCGTAACCAGCGAGACACTGCCTTTGGGCACCACGGGTTCGACCTTGATCGAACGAAGTATCGCGTTCGCCGCAATACGGCCGTCTGCAATCGCCTGGATGATGGAGGCGGGTCCGCGCGCCGCGTCTCCGGCTATGTAGACCGACTTCACATTGGTCTCAAGTGTCTTCGCATCGAAGCTCGGGCGGCCGCGGTCGGTGAGTCTGATCCCGAGACCTTCGAGTAGTTTGCGGTCCGGCTCTTCGCCGATGGCCTCGATTACCAGGTCGCAATCGAAGGTCTCGGTTCTGTCGGTCGGGACAGGGGAACGCCGCCCCGAGTCGTCGAAGTCACCAAGTTTCATAACGCGTGAAACGATCCGACCGGGGTCGAGCCTGAAGGGCAGCGTGAGCTCGGCGAGCAGTACTCCCTCTTCGAGCGCCGCCTCTACCTCTTCGCGATCGGCAGGCATTTCCGCACGGGTTCGGCGATATACCAGCCGCACATTCGGCTTGTGCGCGAACCGAGCCGAAACTCGAACCGCGTCGAGTGATGTGAAGCCACCACCGATAACTACGATGTTCCTGTACTTCGCATAGCGGGAGCCGTCCTGAGCGGCATCAACGAGAAATTCGAGTGCACCGACCACATCGACCCCATTGCCGTCGAGATTCATCGTCCTGCCGATCGGTGCCCCGGAGGCAACCACGAAAGAGGTGAACCCGTCGTTACGAAGCTTTCCGATGTCGAGGTCATCCGGGAACCCGAGTCTGAACTCGGCGCCCAGCTGCTTGATGCGATTAACGTCGCGCTCGATGTCTTCACGCGCAATGCGGAACTTGGGAATTGTGCTGGAGACCACACCGCCGGTTTCGCGCGCCTTCTCAAAGACGGTGACCGGGTAGCCGTCGAGCGCAAGATAGTGCGCGCATGAGAGGCCGGCCGGACCGGATCCGAAGATCGCTGTCTTTCCGACGCCTGTGCGCGGTTCCCGGCGCTCCGGCGGAATCTCGGCGCTGCGCGCACAGGCCAGTTTCATTCCGCGGATGTCGACCGCCCCTTCGTAGTCGTCCCGGCAACAGACCTTCGTGCAGGCGTGGTCGCACACCAGTCCGGTGATGGTTGGAAGCGGATTGTCGGCGAGGACTATCTCCAGTGCTCCCTTAGTATCTCCCTCGGCAATTGCCCGGATGTAGCCAGGAACGTTCTGATGGGTCGGGCAGGCGTCGATGCAGGGCGCAGCGAAACAGTCGAAAAGCGGAAGCTCCTTCCTGATAACCGAGTTCCCTTCCTTCCAGTCTGCCCGGTATTCGCGCCGCTCCAGCGCCTTCGCAGCGAGCGCGGCCAGAGCCTTTGCGTCCGGGTGAGGCGAGGGCTTACCGGCAAGACCTATGACGGCATTTTCCGCTATGTGCTCGAGGCGCAGGTATCCGCCCGGCTTCAGAAGATCCGTTGCCACGGTCAGCGGCCCCAGTCCCGCCTCTATGCATTCGGTCGAGTTCATCGCTGTGACACCTGCGCAAAAGGAGAACGGCAACGGTTCGGGCAGCCTGGCGGCGATTTCGGCGGCCAGGCGAATTGTAAT
>DATKUF010000109.1:0-18446 GCA_035530755.1 Spirochaetia bacterium
AAAGCCGGACCTGAAAGTCGGTATATGCGGCGAGCATGGAGGAGACCCATCCTCGGTGGAGTTCTGCTACCGGGTCGGGATGAACTACGTGTCCTGCTCCCCGTTCCGCGTTCCGATCGCGCGGCTTGCTGCGGCGCAGTCAGTGTTGAAGAACCGCAAATAGGGCGGTCACCAACTGCAGGAGAAAGACGGCTCTGAGTGGCCGTCTTCAGAGCAAAAAAGAAAAAGCCGTGTTCGGTCATCCCGAACGCGGCTTTTTTTTTCGAATTCGCTGTTCCCCCGGGTCCGGTATCTAAGCAATTCTCATGGGGCGGTTTCGGTGGTTCCCGTGCTGCCGGAGTCAAAGATAGTCTTGCCAACGTCGAATTGGGCGAGCTGCACGCTCTTGCGATAGCTCTCAAGATCGGAAAGTTGACGCTTGAGCTCCGGGAGCCGGTAGATATAGGCGGCCGGTTTGCCGTCAGCGGCGGGACGCTTCTCGTCGACTTCCGGAGAGTTTTCCCCGGCCACGTCCTGGATCGACATTGCCACGGCAGCCTGCCAATTTGCCGGTGTTTCTTCCGGGAGTTGAGGGACTATTTCCTCGGGATCCACCGCGTCCGGACCGGCCAGAACGTTTGCCAGAGTCCGTTTGCGAAGATTTTGCTGTTTGATCGATTCGTTCCGTCGCTTTTCCGAGAGGCGCCGAACGAAAGGAACTCCGTAGAAGAAGAAAGAGAACGCCACCGGAACGACACCCAGGGCTATCGCAACCAGCATGTGCGGTGTTGCGCTGATCAAGCCGGCGAGGGCGAGTACAAAGCGGTAGAAACGGTCCAGAACGTGCTGAGGTACCAGAGTGGTGACTGCGTACGAATAGTAGAGAAAGAATCCGCCGAAGACAAGGTTGAAGCCGTTGAAAAAGGCGACCCATCGGTTCACATTCCCCTTGTTCTTGTTGAACGGAATCAGGGGCATAAACTCCCGCTGGAAGTGAGTCCCCTCCGAGGAGCGCTCCTTGGTTCGCATGAGCTCGGGAAACCGGTATATGAGGGTTCCGGATTCCGTCACATCCGGCTCGCCTTCGAACTCGACCAGGTATTCATTCATGAGATTCTCGGCATCTGCGCGGCTCTTCCCGGTAAGGTGCATAAGCTCTTCGATGGATATGACGCCCTTTTCCGACTGGATGAACTTGACGAATTCCTGTTTTTCCCGCTCCGGCCAGGAGGCAAGCGGATTACCCTCCCCGAAAACGAATGCGAAAACCGACTGATGCAGGGGTCGTCCACGCGGCTTTGCAGGACGGCGACCGAACGCATCAGCCCGACCCCGGGCGGGCGTACCGCTATAGAGCCACAGTGTCGCGAATAGTTCGATCACCCGCGCCGTAAGAAAAAAACCGCCGATTCCCCCGACTCCGCCGCGGTCGCGTCCGCGTCCCGAGTCGCGAGAGTTTGCCGATCCCGCAATCGAGGCGAGCATCGCGAGGATTAAAAGCGCGATGAAGAGCAAGAAATATCCGATCAACATCACCATGATCCAGATCTTGAACAGAAAGGCGAGGACTTTTCCGGTGATGTTGAGCACCCTTCGGACGGTTTTCCGGAATTCGGCGGCCAGACCCTTCTTCTGATTGCGAAGGCCATCGGGGAAGTAGTAGAGAACTTCCCCTGACTCGGTTACCCGGAGGTGACCCGCGTAATCTCTCACCACGAGATTCATCATTTCCTGGATCTGATACTTCGGCAGGCCGGTGCTGGCGATGACGTCCGCGACCGTTGACTCACGGTTTCGCTTTCGAAGAACACCTACGATCTGGCGTTCAACGATTTCTGGTTTGTAGTCGTAGACTTTTTTCTGTTCGGGCATACTCCAATAGTCTATCCTTTTTGCCGACAAACCGGCAAGTCCACGCGTGCGCGGCCGCGTGGAGAAAAAAAAGGGACTGTCCACCGGAGTGAACAGTCCCACATGTGATGCCGCCGAACAGAATCGAACTGTTGACACGAGGATTTTCAGTCCTCTGCTCTACCAACTGAGCTACAGCGGCATCTTTGTGAGCTACTTTTTACCGGATTTGGTAGACCCTGTCAACCCCGATTCGATTGAAACCGGGTTGCTCAGTCCGGTGCAGCGCAGTCGGCAACAGACCGACCACTGCCGTTCGCATCCGCGGAAGCTTCCCATCCGAATTGACGGTTGCGTTGAGGGAACGTATGATGTCGCTATGGATCTGAATAAGCGTCGTATCGGTGCCTACCGGAAGTTCTCGGGACCCGGCCGAACTTCCGGTGACGAGGATGCAGTCGACCCGAAGTCCGCCCCGACGGAGCAGGACGGTGCATCGCCGGCCAGAACTCCCCGGAATCGCGCGGCGGGTGGCAGCAGGAAATCCGGTGCGCCGGAGCCGGGGATGGCGAAAAAGAGCCGCTCCGGGGCCGTTTCAAAGGCGCTCGGGCTTCCAGAGAATGCGCTGATCAGGTTGACCGAGGACGGTGCCTCAGGCAGCGGCCGAAGGCGCGTGGCAGAACTCCTTTTGCTGCTTGGTAAAGATGAAGCTGCAGGGGTCCTCAAACATCTCGATCCGCAAACAATCGAAACGGTCACCGCCGAAATTGCCGCGATGGGGCGTCTGGGAAAAAAAGAAGCGGCATCGGTCCTGTCGGAGTTCGGCGTTTCCGTACGAAGCGGTGCCGCCGGACGGGCAGGCGGCATCGATACCGCGAGGCAGATGCTTTCTGCGGCGTTCGGCGAAGCAGAGGCTGAGAAGCTGCTCCTCCGCGTTGTGCCTGAGGCGGCCCCCAAAGTCCTCGACTTCCTGAACGATCTCGAACCGCAGCAGATCCAGCTGCTTCTTCGACACGAGTCCGCACCTGTCATAAGCATAGTTGTCGCGCATCTCGACCCTCCGATCGCAGCTCAAGTGGTATCGGCTCTGCCGCCCAAGCTTCGACAGGAGGTGGTTCGCAGAATCGTTCGACTCCAGAAGGTCGACCGCGAAGTTATTGCGAGCATTGAAGCATCACTGCGGGAGAAGATACGAGCATCCGGGAAGGTGGTTTCTTCGGAAATCGACGGGAAAACGGTCCTCGCGCAGATCTTACGCCACCTTGCGCCGCAGGATGGTGAGCATCTTCTAGACCAGCTTGGACGTGATTCTCCCGAACTTTCTGCGGACATCAGGGATCGGTTGTTCACCATCGACACGTTGCTTCTTATCGAGGACATCGATCTGCAACACGTTCTTCAGCAGTTTCCCGACGAGGAAATTGCGCTCGTTCTGAAAGGCAAGACAGAAGAGATCCGCGGCAAAGTTCTGAAAAACGTGTCGGATCGCCGGCGCAGCTTCATCATGGATGAATATCAGCGACTTGGAGCGCTACCGCGCCGTGATGTCGACAAGGCAACCCGTGAGTTCATCGCGATTCTGAAAGCGATGGAATCCGAGGGGAAAATAGTTGTCAGACGACCGGACGAGAGATATGTTTAGTCTGCCCGGCTCGTAGTTCGACCGCACGCCCGGTATTCACTTACTTCGCGAAGTAGTCTATAAGTAATACTCTACACGCGTTTTGCCGTAGAGCACGCGCTGAGCAGTAGCGTTGCAGACGTTTTTTTATCATGTATCCGACGGCGATCCGGCGACGCTCATTGTGGAGGGTAATCCATTGAAAACTGTCGAATTGGCATATCTCTTCTGGGTCCCGTCGGTATTTGGACTTGCGGGTCTCCAGAGATTCTATCTCGGCAAACCCGGCACCGGAATATTGTACCTGCTCACGTGTGGTCTTTTTGGCATCGGGACGATCTATGACCTTTTTACTCTGCCACGGCAGGTGCGTGAGGCTCAACTCTACGATCGGCTGAACGCCGCTCTTGCGGAAGGGGATCGTGCGCGGGTAGGGGCGATCAACGGACCGAACGGCACCGAACCAAGGGAAACGATCGAACATCTGATACTTCGGGTGGCGAAATCGGAAGGCGGTATCGCGACACCCGCTGGGGTTGCTCTCGAAGGAAACATTACGACCGACCAGGCAAAGGAATATCTGGAAAAGCTCCTCTCAAAAGGCATAGCCGAAATTCGCGTGAAGAAAAGCGGTCAGCTCGTCTATGTGTTCCCGGACTTTTTCGACGAGAAACGCTCGACCGACTTCGAAGACATATAGACGGAACGGCATTCAAACAACAGGATGACAACATGACGGCAAATGAACTGCGTAAGAAATACATCGAATTCTTTGTCTCCAGAGGGCACTCGGAAATATCCGGATCGTCGCTCATCCCGGAGAACGACCCGACTGTGCTCTTCACAACTGCGGGGATGCACCCGCTTGTTCCTTATATCCTCGGAGAAAAGCATCCCGCCGGTTCCCGCCTCGTCAATTACCAGAAATGCATTCGTACCGGTGACATCGAAGAGGTGGGCGACGCGAGTCACCTGACGTTTTTCGAGATGCTCGGGAACTGGTCGTTGGGGGAATACTTCAAGGACGAAGCAATCCAGATGAGCTTTGAGTTTCTTACCTCCCCGCAGTGGCTCCACATTTCGCCCGAGAAGCTCTCCGTGACGGTCTTCGCCGGTGACGGGGAAGTCCCCGCCGATGACCAATCCGCCCGCGTCTGGGAATCGCTCGGCATACCGGCGGAGCGCGTCTACTTCCTCGGTCGCGAACACAACTGGTGGGGACCCGCCGGTGAAACCGGTCCCTGCGGGCCGGACACGGAAATGTTCTTCGATACAGGAAAAACAGCCTGCGGACCGGACTGCCGGCCGGGATGCCACTGCGGAAAGTATTTTGAGATCTGGAACGACGTCTTCATGCAATACCGAAAGACCGCGGACGGGAAGTTCATCCCGCTCGAGCGGAAATGCGTTGATACCGGAATGGGGATCGAAAGAACAAGTGCCGTGCTTCAGGGAAAAGGGTCGGTATACGAAACCGAAGTGTTCCAACCGATCCTCCGTGAGATCGAGGCCCTCTCGGGGAAACGTTACGGGGAGAGCGAAGAAAACGATCGCTCGATGCGGATCATCGCAGACCATGTACGGACCGCGGCATTCATTCTTGGCGACGAACGGTCCGTCAGCCCGTCCAATGTCGGTCAGGGGTACATACTGAGGAGGCTCATTCGCCGCGCGGTCCGGCACGGATTGAAGCTCGGACTTGACGGGAGCTTCCTGCAAAGACCGGCCGGGATAGTCGTCCAGATGTACGGGGAGTCCTATCCAGTACTGGCCGCGAACCGTAACTTCATCATGGATGAGCTGCGAGCCGAGGAAGAGCGCTTTCTCGACACGCTGAAGAAGGGTGAGCACGAGTTCGAGAAACTCCTTCCGAATCTTCTGAAGAATCCGCAAAAGATCATTCCGGGACGTGTCGCCTTTCGACTTTACGACACCTACGGCTTTCCCATCGAAATCACCGAGGAACTCGCGCGGGAGCACGAGATGAGTGTCGACCGGGACGGTTTCAACGCCGCCTTCGAGAAACATCAGGAATTGTCAAAGGCCGGAAGCGAAAAGGCGTTCAAGGGCGGTCTTGCCGATCATTCCGAAGACACGACAAAACTCCATACAGCAACTCACCTGCTCCACAAGGCTCTTCGGATGGTACTCGGCAATCATGTCGAGCAGAAGGGTTCCAACATTACCCAGGTACGGCTACGCTTCGACTTCTCTCATCCCGATCAAATGTCCGAGGAGCAGATCAGAAAGGTAGAGGACATCGTAAACGAGCAAATTCGCCGTGATCTTCCGGTCCACTTCGACACAATGACGCTCGAAGAGGCACGGAAATCCGGTGCTATCGCGCTATTCGGCAACAAGTATCAGGAAGTCGTGAAAGTCTACTCCATCGGAGATTTTTCGAAAGAGGTGTGCGGTGGGCCGCACGTTGAGCACACAGGAGTGCTGGGCAGATTCAAGATCACGAAGGAACAATCCTCGTCGCAGGGAGTTCGCCGAATTCGCGCAGTACTCGATCCGGCGGCGGTCGAAGCCGAGGCTCACGGGAGGCCGAGCTGACCGCACGCGGCCGACACATCCCGACCGCGGCTCATCCGAGTCGTGGTCGGAATGCCAAGCAGCGCGAGCTGCATTGCAAAGTCGCGCACACGCTTCGGCTCCGGTTCGCGGAACCCCAGACGTGCAACCGCATTCCACGGGATTACGTTAACGTGGGCGTCCATATTTTCGACGAAATCACGGATCAGCGGCGGTTGCTCGGGGCCGTCGTTTAGGCCGCCTAACAACACAATTTCGAGAGTCACGCGTTGCCGACGCCGCGTCTGAAGGTAGAGCATAGCCTCGCGAAGCTGTTTCACCGTCTCGACGGTTGTTCCGGGAAACAGTCCTGCGCGCAGCAGCGGATCCGCGGTCACAAGTGAAAGCGCGAGCCGGGCCGGGCAGTCCTGGTCGGCGTATCTTCGGATCGCCAGTGGAATCCCACTCGTCGAAATGGTTACTCGCCGAGGCGCGATCGCTGCGCCGATAGGGTGCATCAGAAGGCTCGCCGCTCGCACAACCTCGTCAAAATTGACGAGTGGCTCTCCCATTCCCATGAATACGACATTCGAGGGTGTACCGCAAAGCCAGCGCCCGAGATGATACTGCGCGATTATTTCGGACGCGGTAAGATTTCGCCGGAATTCGAGCATGCCCGTTCGGCAGAACGCGCATCGGTTCGTGCAGCCGACCTGACTCGAAATGCACAGCGTACGTCGGCCACTTCGGTCGGTCATCATCACCGTTTCCACGGTTGAATCGTCGTCGAGGATGACCTGAAACTTCCGCGAACCGTCTGGGGCGCGCAGATCCCGCCCGATGCGCGATCCAAGGGTTACGCCGACACCTTTGAGTTCGTCCTGGGATCCTGTGGCAATTGTGCGGAACAACTCGCGCGCCTTTCCGCTGCCAATGTGCAGCAATTCCTGCAACTCGCCCGGATCGAGGGCAAGACACGATGATCCAGTCTGTTCGCGGCCCCGGGGACTATTCCTGATTGTGTAACTTGAGTCGCTCATACATCTCGGCGACGAAATGGCTCTTGTATCCCTGGCGGATGAAACGCTGAAGGGTATCGATAGCCTGCCGACGTTCTCCGAGCTTGACGTGACAGTCTGCAATTTCCGTGTAAAGACGGTGATTCTTCGGGTCCGACTTCAGGAGCCCTTCGAGCGATTCGATAGTCTCTCGATAATTGCCCTTCTGCTTGTTTATCAGAGCGAGACCGAGAATAGCGTACATATCGAACTCGATATTCAGCGCCTTGCGGTAACAGTCTTCGGCGTGCTCGAAGTCGCCAAGTCCTCTGTAGGCATCGCCGGCCCTCGTGAGGATGACTTTGTTGGCGGAGTCGCGGGCGAGGATCCTGTTCCAGTAATCAAGCGATTCGCGAGGACGGTTCATCCCGCGGTAGCAGTCCGCGAGGCCGAAAAGGGCGTAGAAGTTGCCTGGTTCTCGATCGAGCGCTTTCTCGAAGTAGGTGATTCCACGCTCGAATGTCTTCAACTTTCGATAGCAGTTGCCAAGCGATGTGAGCACCCGAATGTCGACCTGTTCACCGCGAAGCTCGTACATGCGTTCCCAGTATCGCAACGCCTGATCGTAATCCTTGAAATCGTAGTGGAGGTGGCCGAGGCCGATGAGCGCGTACGGATTCTCCGGTTCCATATCCAGAACCCTGAGATAGATATCCCGCGAATGATTCATGTCGCGAACTTTTCTGTAGGCGTCCGCGACTCTTGTCAGCACCGTCACGTTCTTGTCGTCGTGCTTGAGATACTTTTCCCAAATCTCGATTGCACGGTTATAGTATCGAAGCCCCTTGTAACAATCTGCAAGGCCGAAAAGCGCATAGTTGTTGTCCGGGTGCTTCTCCAGGCAACGCTGGTAGTATTCGATTGCTTTCTTGAACTCACGCCTTTTTCGCGCGCCATCACCGAGTCCAACAAGGGCATAGTTGTTGTCGGGGTCGAATTCAAGGATCTGATTGAAGCATTCGTCGGCTTCACGAATGCAGTTCTCTTTCAGCAGCTGATATCCCTTCTGGGAGAGCTCCGCGATAGTATGATTCATTTCCTGGAGAGCACGTTCTTCGTTCCGCATGCGCTCAACCAGGTTATCTTCGTCAAAAATCTCTTCAGGCATCCCGTCGGGATTCTTCTGTTCGTTCTTCACTCAACCACTTCCGTATTATTCCCGCCATCTTTTCGGCCAAAAGCTCGGTTCTTCGGGAATCAGGGGCCAGCCAATACATGCGAAAAGCTTCCAAGGGCTGGCTCCTCTTGTAGTAGTAGTCACCGAGCCTGACGAGGCCGTCCGTATAGCCGGCCGTAAGAAAGATACGTTTGGCGTCTTCAATCCGTCCGCCGTTGAAAAACTCGTTCCCCTTCCGTACGAGCGCCGCACGCTGTTGGGCGGTAAGGGGGGGTAGCTTGTCCCGGGATACTTTTAGAAATGCGTCGGATGACTGCATCGGCAGCTTATCGTCGGTCATTCAAACACATCAATAGACGGAGCCAGTAAATGAGTATATCCCGCTCTGCGCCAAATGGCAAACGATCTCGAACGGGGCCCATCCTGCTAGAGTACCCCCTTGGTGGACATGGCACCGGGCGAGGCCCCGGTTCCCGGAGCGTACGCAGCTGCGAGCGCTCTTCCGAACGCCTTGAACAATGATTCCGCCATATGGTGGCTGTTATAGCCATAGCGACAGTTCAGATGCAGGTTGATCTGAGCACGATTGGAGAATGCAAGAAAGAACTCACGCAGCAGTGCCATCTGAAAAGTACCGGAGAAATCCTGTGGAAAGGTGGCGCTGTAAGCGAGAAAAGGCCGTTCGCAGACGTCGATCACCGCTTCCGAAAGCGCGTCGTCCATAGGTATCACCGAATGGCCGTAGCGTCGGACCGGTCCGAGTTCGGCGAGTACGCGGTGAAAGGCCTCCCCGAGCACCAGGCCGACATCCTCAACGAGGTGGTGAGCGTCGACCGCGATATCTCCGGAGCCGCGAATCTCCAGCCGAAATCCGCCGTGAAAAGCCATTGCGTGCAGCATATGTTCGAAAAACGGGAGACCGAGCTCAGCGATCTGCGGTCCGTTTTCCGAGAGATCGAGAAGCAGGCGAATAGTGGTCTCCCGGGTTGTCCGATTTACTTCGATTGTTTTAGGTTGCGCCACCGCGAGTGATTCCTCCACCGTGCTCATCGAGCAAATTGACTAATTCATCCACCCGCCGGAAATGGAACTTGTAGTAGGCAGGGTTCGCGATTAAATAGACCCCAATCTTTTCAAGTTCCTCCACAATTGTCAAGTTATTCGCCTGAAGCGTCGAACCTGTTTCGACCAAATCGACGATATATGGCGCCAGACCGAGCAGAGGTGCGAGTTCGACCGAACCGTTCAGTTTGATGATCTCGACCGGTATTCCTCTGGCCTGAAAGAAGTCCCGGGTAAAACGGGTGAACTTGGTTGCGACCGCAAGCCGGGAGGTGTCGTTTTCTTTTCTGCCGTTTGCGCCGGCACGCGCGGCCAGGCACATTCGGGTGTTGCCGAACGAAAACCGCAACAGCCGAAAGAAATCGTAACCGGACTCGTAGAGCACATCTTCCCCACAGACACCGAGACCGGCAATTCCATGGTGCACGTAGACAGGCAGATCGGTGTTTTTCACCAGAAAACCGCGTAGCTTGTGCGAGTCATCTTCTGCGATGAGTTTTCTGTCTTCGAAGGAGATCGTGATTCCGCGTGACGCGAGGTGTTCGTTGAAACGGTCCAGCAGTCTCCCCTTGGGCAGAGCGATGGTGAGCGGAGCGACTTTCGGGGCCCGATTCACAGCGTTGCGCTCCCGCCCCTGCGGCGAATCTCCTGCGCTTTACGGTGTGCCTGCGCAACCGATTCCATGGAATCATCCTCAGAAGTCACGCCTGTCGCGGATATCGGCTTTTCCTGTACGTTGTAACGCGAGCCGTCGGTGAGCGCCGTTTCGAGTTTCCGAAGCATCATGGAAAAACCTACCGACGGCGCGGAAAAGCCAAATGTGGACAAAAGCGAGTCGTATCGCCCGCCGGACGCAACACTATCGTCCATCCCATCCATGAACGCCTGAAACACGATTCCGGTGTAGTAGGGCTGACGACCCACTTCCGAGAGATCTACCCGAAAGAAATTCTCGACGCCGAGCTCTGTAAGAACGTCGAAGACCGATTGGAGATGGCGTATCGCATTTTCGGCAGGCCCCGCCAATAGCCGTCTGGAAGCGCCGCTACGCGCAATTTGTGCCAGATCGCTGCCTTCACCGATCAACATGAAAAGCTCGCAGAGGAACCTGGCCCCCTGCTCGCCCGTCCCGCGCATGTGAAGCTCTTCGGCGAGCTCGGAGCGGTCGCGGACCGTGATCAGATGTCGTATGCGCCCCTTCTCGGCGGGCTCAAGATGGCCGAAGCACGCCTCGAATAGGGCGTGCGAGCCGACGTGATACCTGCATTCGGGGAGGGGAAGGCTGGTAAGTACCTCGTGCATCAAGAGCACGATCTCCAAATCACCGCGAAGTCCCGGACGACCGATCAGCTCGGCACCCGCCTGGAAGAATTCATTCTTCGAGATATCTTCGGCGTGCTGGTGCCGCAGAATCGTGTCGAAGTAGCAGGCGCGAACCGGCAGATCCTCTTCGGTAAGGACCATGCCCATCTGACGCGCGAGAAACAGTGTGATATCGGACCGGAGCATCAGCAAGTCGCCTTCACGGTCGATGAGTCTGTATATATTGCGTTCATCGGTTCCGGAGAAAAGCGGTTCGTAAACCTCGAAAAAATCGAACACCGGTGTCTGTACAGGCAGGTACCCCCAGCGGTACATGATTTCCTCAATGTGGAGGGTAAGTTTTCGATGCCGGTATGCTTCCTCCAGGTAGAACGCCTCGGTTCCTTGAGGAATTCTTAGGAGGGATCGAGCCCGTTTCGTCACGATTCGCGCTTTCTCCTTTGTGCAGACCTACTATAACAGATGACCGAATGAGTGGAAATGCCCACGTTCAAAACAGGCCGGAAGCTACTCGGGTGAATAGAAATCGACGGTCGATCCGCCATACAGCCGGAGATCAAACCGTTTCAGGGACCCTGACGCGCCGCCGCTGATCGTTTCCGGAAGGGCCTCGGCCGTAGGATGGTGAATGAGAAGCACGCCTTCCACGGACAGCAGGCGGCGTTCGGCCGCCCATTGCAGAAGCTGCGTTTTGAACTTGTAGGCGAAGGGCGGATCCATGAACACGATGTCGTAGGCTGAATGAACCCGCGTCAGGAATCGTTCAACGGGCATGAAGTGCAACGCCACCGGCTCTTCGGCTATTGCGAGATTCTTTTCCATGATTGAGCGCTTTCCCCGATCCTTCTCGATCGCCGTGACCGGCCTCGCGCCTCGGCTCGCCGCTTCGAGGGCAATGGTACCGGAGCCGCTGAAAAGGTCGAGAAAGGACCTGTCTTCGATGTCTCCCAGGATCGAGAAAAGCGACTCGCGCATCCGGTCCATGGCCGGGCGAATGACTCCGGGTGGACAGACGATGGTCCTTCCGCGGTACTTTCCGCCGGTTATTCTCATGGTGCGAAATCCCCGATCTTCTGCAACAACGGTTCGACCGTGCGAAGCGCGGCGTTTTCCGGCAAAAGAAGGCCGGGATCGGCTGCCAGCAGCTCAAACGCGTCTTCACGCGCGAGGAGCATGAGCTGCATGTCGCGCGAAAGGTCGGCTACTCGCAGCCGGAGATACCCGGATTGTTGAACTCCGGCTATGTCTCCGGGGCCTCTCAGCTTCAAATCCTCTTCGGCGATCCTGAAACCGTCGTTTTCGTTCAGCATGATCTTTAGCCGCTGCTTTCCCTCGTCCGTGAGCGCGTCGCTGTAGACGAGGAAGGCGTAGGATTGTGCGTTGCCGCGTCCAACCCGACCGCGCAGCTGGTGAAGCGCAGCGAGTCCGAACCGTTCGGCATGCTCGATGACCATGCAGGTCGCGTTAGGCACATCGACACCGACCTCGACAACGCTGGTCGCCACCAGAACATCCAGCTTGCCATTTTCAAACAATTCCATAGTGTTCAGTTTGTCCTCCTCCGGCACCCGCGAGTGGATTATTCCGATCCGAGCGTCCGGGAGGATATGCTTCAAATTCGCGTACATTGATTCGGCATCGAGGAGATCAAGCTTCTCCGATTGCTCGATGAGCGGGTAGACGAAATAGGCCTGGTGGTGGGCGAGAATTTCGCGGCGAACCCAATCGTAGACTTTCTGTTCGTTCCCTTGACGAGCGAGGTGCGTTTGGACCTGCTTTCTCCCCTTCGGCATAGTCCGAATTTCTTCGAGGTCGAGATCGCCGAAAACCGTCAGCGCAAGCGTACGCGGTATTGGTGTTGCGCTCATCATTACCGAGTCCGGGTCGTTTCCCTTCGACATAATCGCCTCACGCTCGGCGACGCCAAACCTGTGCTGCTCGTCAACTATGACGAACCGTAAATCCTTGAAAACTACGGTCCCGGTGAACACCGCGTGGGTGCCGATGAGAAGATCTATCTCACCCTTCGCGAGCGCCGACAGGAGCCGTTCGCGGGCCGCACCCTTGAGGCCGCCGGACAGAAATGCGAGCCGGACGCCCGCCGGCTCGATGATCCGCGCGGCGCTTTCCGCGTGTTGCCGGGCGAGAAGCTCGGTCGGGGCCATGAATACAACCTGGAATCCGTTTTCCACGTATGGCAGGCACATGAGAAAGCCAACAAGCGTCTTCCCTGAGCCGACTTCCCCCTGGAGAAGCATGGCGACGCGGTCGCCGCGTGCGAGCGCGGCTCGGTGGGACTCGACCACCCGTAATTGATCCTCTGTCAGGTCGAAAGGCAATCTGGCCATGATCCGCTTCTGCAAGCGTCCGGTTGCGGCGGTCGCGCCCGGCAGAATCAGGTTTCGCGTTCGCAGATCTTTCTTGCGTTCAACGGCCCGACGACCCGCGGCAAACTGAAGCAGAAAGAGTTCGTAGTAGGCGAGGGCCTCCCGCGCCGAAACCGCGGCCTCCAGACTCAACGGCAGGTGCGCAGACTGAAGCGCTGCGGGAAGGTCCGGAAGCGACCGGCGTGTCCGAAAATCGGCGGGAATTTCGTCCCCCAGATTGTTGGCATACTGTCGGAGCGCCTGGAGAATCAGCTTGCGAAGGAGCGGCTGAGCCAGCCGGCCGCTCAAGGGGTAGATAGGCATGATTCCCGAAAATCGACCGGGTTCCTGCGACCACGGTTCGAAGTCAAATGACGCAGACTGCAATTGTCCGTACCGATATGAAAAAGGGCCGGCGAGGTAGATCTTCGTTCCCGGCGCGAGTTTGTTCGCAAGAAAATTGCGCCCGAAGCAGACCAGATAGGCCGAAGCGCTCTCGTCGCGCACGCGAACCTTCAGCGTCCGGTTCCGGCCGCCGCCGATGAACTCGTGTCCTTCGACATAGGCGACTGTGTTTATCTGGGCTGGCGTCGCAGTCGACGAGGAAGCCGCGGAGAAGGCCGCAGATAGAGGAGTTACGTGAGTGCGATCCTCGAAGTCTCTCGGGAGGTGCAGCAGAAGGTCCCGCACGGTGATGATTCCCAGGTTTTTCAGATCGGCCTGGACGGCCGGCCCAACTCCCTTCAAGTGAGCGACCGGCGTCGACAGCTCGCTCAGATACACCGTGCACCGACCGCGTCGAAGTCAGAACGGGAGCTGGAGGAGCAACCGTTCCAGCTGCCGGATGAGCAGATCACCGACAACAACGATCACGAACATCAGTCCGCCAAAAATCAGAAGCCCGTTCTGATAGGTGACCGTCCTGCCGCGCATGAGCATCTGCGTGAAGCGATATACCGCGGGCTCGATGATGTGGTCGAGCGTCAGCCAGAAACGGTTGGCTGTATTGGCATTCGCGAGAAACCCCACCAGTCGAATGACGGTGAGTACGAGGAACAGGATCAGGAAAAAACCAACCGCCGAGGCAAGCGCAGAGACGATTATTGCCAGCACGACACCGACCGTTACGATGCCGATGACCGCGACGGCGTTGAGAACATTGGCCAGGATGGAGAGTGCCAGTATTGCCGCGACCGGTGAAAAATCGATGCTTCCGAAGCGGAGCCAGCGCAAACGGCGGAAAAAATCGAGATAGGGATCGGTTATGCGGAAGAGAAACTCTATTGGTTTCCCGTGGTACGCCATCCCACTGAACCAGGTCAGAACGATTCGAATAATGATAATTACCATGTAGATCGAAATCAGCGTGCTTATCAGGCGAAGGACGATAAACATCTCATGCTCCTTTTGGTCGCGCTACTGTTTCCAGACTTCCGTAACGCCCGGGAGTTTACGGATCGCTTCCATCGCCTCTTCGCGCGAAGAGACGGTAAGCTGGCTCGATGCCCGGATAACAGTGTCTGTTCCTGATCCGTTCGCGGACAGATGGAGAAAGAGTGGGCATGCGCCGGTGTATTCCAGTAGGCTCGCGCGCAGATGGTACAGATCCTCTTCCGCTTCAAAGGATTCACCGATGCGCACGTGTATTTCTCCGCTTTCTCTTTCTTCCATTTCTTCGGGCTTCCTTACTTCGGTGACTATAATCTGTGGTTGACCCCGACCGGTGTCCACCTTCCCGAGGATACCGATGATGCTCTCTTCAATCAACTGATCTTTGAACTTATCGAAGACGTCACTGAAAAAGACCATCTCAATGGAACC
The DNA here is from genome assembly GCA_035530755.1 of Spirochaetia bacterium. GTDB lineage: Bacteria > Spirochaetota > Spirochaetia > DSM-27196 > DATKUC01 > DATKUC01. The sequence goes on from DATKUF010000109.1 coordinate 14,716, forward strand.
GTTGTAATCTTCGAGCATACCGAACCCCATCTGGGTTCCTTTTCGGGTAAGTATTGTCCGCATGCCCTTGAGCAGCCCGACCACGCTGTAGATCCGATCCGGGGCTGCACGGGCCACGCGGCCAACGTTGAGATCGGTCCGATTTTTCCAGAGCGTCCTATAATCATCCAGAGGATGCCCGGAAAAGTAGAAACCGAGGTTCTCTTTCTCGTAGCCAAGTCGCTCAATTGCGGGCCACTCCTCGACTTCCACGAGCTCTATTTCGGGGAACTCCTCGTCCTGACAGGTTTCGAAGAGGGACACCTGCCCGAATTTCCTGCTGTTGCGTTTTTGGACCGCAATCTCAATGAGGTGGTCCAGGTTATGCATCAACGTGGCGCGGTTCGGGGCCAGCCGGTCGAACACGCCAGATTGTGCGAACATTTCCACCACTTTCCGATTCGCCGTCTTCAGGTCAACCCTTTCCAGAAATTCCGGGAAGCTCCTGAAGGGTCCGCCTTCCGCCCGTGCGCGGAGCACTTCGTCTACGGCGGCGGAACCCACATTCTTGATTCCCATCAGTCCGTAGATGATCTTCTGTCCGACCACCGTGAATTTCTTTTCGCTCAGATTGACGTCGGGCGGCAGAATTTCGATACCCATCAGGCGAGCTTCCGCCATGTACTGCGCAAACTTGTCCGGAGTGTTGATTTCATTGGTGAGGTTCGCGGCCATGAACTCGGCCGGATAGTTAGCCTTGAGATACGCGGTCTTATATGCGAGCACGGAATAGGCCGCTGCGTGCGACTTGTTGAAGCCGTACCCGGCGAAAGGCTCGAGAAGTGTGAAGATCTCTTCGGCCGTCCTGGCGCCTATTCCCAGACGCTCAGCGCCGTTCAGGTATTCCAACTTCATCTTCTCCATCGCCTCGCGTTTCTTCTTTCCCATGGCGCGGCGCAGTATGTCCGCCTGACCGAGGGAGAATCCGGCGATGATCCGGACGATTTCCATTACCTGTTCCTGGTATACTATGACGCCGTAGGTTTCCTTGAGAATTTCTTCCAGGGCCGGGTGAGGGTAGGTGATGGGGCTGCGGCCCCACTTCGAGTCTACAAACTGATCGATGTTTTCCATCGGTCCAGGCCGATAGAGCGCGTTCAGTGCAATTAATTCTTCAATCCGGGTAGGTCTGGCGCGCTTGAGAACATTCTGCATTCCGGAACTTTCGAATTGGAAGACGCACGCGCTCTTTCCTTCGCCGAGCATCTTGAAGGTGGCCGGGTCAGTTTCCGACGCAGTTTCGATGTCGAACTCTGGTTCGGTCTTTCTAATGAGCGCCTCGGTGTTCTTGATGAGCGTCAGCGTCTTGAGCCCGAGGAAGTCCATCTTGACCAGCCCGCACTCTTCGAGCAGGTCCATCGTATACTGCGTTGAGATGGAACCGGTTTTCGGGTCCCGGTAAAGTGGAACGTAGTTGGTGAGCTTTTCTTTTCCAATCACGATGCCTGCTGCGTGAGTGGAAGCATGGCGCGCCAGTCCTTCGAGTTTGAGGCTGGTATCGACGAGTTCCGCGTACACTTCGCCCCGTTCGCGAAGTTCTTTCAGCTTTGGTTCCATTTCCATCGCTTGCGCGAGAGTCTTCGCCGCAGCCGGAACGAGCTTGGCTATCTGGTCGGTTTCGGAAAGCGGGATATCGAGGACACGGGCGACGTCACGGATGACCGCTTTGGCCTTGAGTGTTCCGAACGTGATGATCTGCCCGACCTTGTCGTTCCCGTACTTGAGGTTGACGTAGTCGATGACCTCCTGGCGGCGTTCGAAACAGAAGTCAATGTCGAAGTCCGGCATCGAGACTCGATCAGGATTTAGAAAACGCTCAAAAAGCAGACCGTACTGTATGGGATCGATATCGGTTATCTGAAGCGCGTACGCGACTATCGATCCGGCACCCGAGCCCCGTCCGGGGCCAACCGGAATTCCGCTTTCCTTTGCGAAGCGGATGAAGTCCCACACGATGAGGAAATAACCGGTGAACCCCATGGTGATTATCGTATCAAGTTCGTAATTCGCTCGGGCGGAAAGCGTATCCGTGACGGGTTCGTACCGTTTCTTCAGACCCCTGTGCGTGAGGTCGCGCAGGTAATCTCCCGGAGACTCGAATCCGTCCGGGATGTCGTAGCTCGGCAGCATCGGTCCGGGAAGGTCGATTTCCAGCTTGCAGCGTTCCGCGATCCGAAGGGTATTCTCGATGGCGTCCCCATATTCCGAGAAAAGCAGCGCCATTTCTTCGGCGCTCTTGATGTAGTATTCACTCGATATGAACTTGGTTCGGTTTTGCTCGTGTTTCTTCTTGTTGGTGCCGATGCAGACCAGTATATCCTGAGCGTTCGCGTCGTCACGTACGACATAGTGGCAGTCGTTGGCCGCGACCATCGGGATGCCCGTGTCACGGGAGATTTCGGCGAGAGTTCGGTTGACGATCCGCTCTTCAGGAACACCGTGCTCGGTCAGCTCCAGATAGAAATTCCCCACACCGAAAAGTTCCTGGTAGAACAGTGCCCTGCGTTTGGCGTCCTCCACGCGGTTTCGCACGATCAGGCCGGGTATCTCGCCCGCAAGCGACCCCGACAGTGCGATCAGCCCGTTCGACCGTTGGGCGAGAGCCTCGTCGTCAACCCGGGGCTTATAGTAGAAGCCCTCCAGGTAACCTATCGATGAGAGCTCGATCAGGTTTCGGTACCCTGCGGCATCGTGCGCGAGAAGAACCAGCCGACTGTACCGGTTTCCCGATTCGGTGCCGCTTCGGGACAGTCGAGACTCCTGCGCGACATACGCTTCCATTCCGACAATGGGAACGATTCCTCGCTTGCGGCATTCCTGATAGAAGCGCAGGGCGCCGAACATGTTGCCCAGGTCGGTGAGAGCGAGGTGCGTCATGCCCAGCTCCTGGGCGCGACCTACCATCGCACCGATTCGCGAGGCACTGCGCAAGAGGCTGAAGTCTGAATGATTGTGCAGGTGGACAAATCCTGGCACCGGTTTATCCCGCATTGGAAGGTTGGTACACTATACCCGGATTCGGTGCGGCGGACAAGCAGGCCTATTCGTCAGAAAGGCGGTTCAGAAACCACCCGACGAGTCGAAGCGCCCGTTTGTGCTGAAATCCGTCCAATTTGACTACTGATGCGCCTATCGCATCAGCATAGCGGGCGATGATCGCCGCCGCATCACGCTCAGAGATGGGCAGCTTCCGGCCAACAATTTCAGCTTCAATCTCCCTGTCCCGGATGAGTCCAGGTGTTGACGAGCAGAACGCAATGCGGGCATCTTCGACGATGCTCTTGTCGATGCGGGCAAGTCCACAGAACGACAGCGGATTGGTCTCGGGCGAGTATTCGGTGCCGAAGCGGCGGAAGTACTGGATGTTCCACGAATCGAGCGGGACTCGGATGCGCGTAAGCACATCGCCGCCGCGCAGATCAAGACTCCCGTCCGGCAGACGGAAGCGACTTGCCGCCACCCAGCGGGTAGCTCCGTGTCTTCGCAGTTCGAGCGCGGCATCCATCAGCTGGAGTACCGGCGCGGTGGTCATGTTCCGATCTGCTACACAAATGTTACCGCCAAGCGTTGCGAGGTTCTTGATACCCGCCGGAGCTACCTGCTGCAGGGCTTCGAACAGCGCGGAAGGAACCACGTGACGACCGATCATGAGAAGTTTTTTGACGGTGACCATCGCACCTATTTCCAGATGC